>NZ_LGIA01000024.1 GCF_001270965.1 Sunxiuqinia dokdonensis
AACCAACAAAATCATCTTCCAACACAAAACTTGCCGCATAAAAACAAAAAAAGGAGGCTGTCCCAAAATTTAGTTTTTGGACAGCCTCATCAATGCCCGATGCTTCCCTATCAGAAAGAAAGTGGTTTTTTTATTGGGTGAAGCGGTTTCCGAACCGCTTTACGGCGAATCGGAATTCGCCGCACCCGGGGAGCTGACCGCTTGCCTCGGCATGCACTTTGCGTTTTTGAGGGTTTCACTCCAAGTGAAGCTCTCAATAAGAAACATGGCGTCTTTTCGCTTTTTGCTGCTGGAATCAAGCATAACACTCAAGCACTTGATGACCCTTCCCTAAGGTGTTGATGGAGAGCGGGACCTGATGTGTTGCAATTTTAATACCTGTTAAAAATATTTTTAATAGGTATTAAAATAAATTTTGACAGGTATCAAAATATAATTTGACAGGTATTAAAAGGAGAATTGATACGTGTTAAAATTTCAAGAAGTACGGAAGGAAAGTCTCTTCATTGCGGGAGGCTTTGTCGTCTTGTCCGTGCAAAAACTTCGTCGGGTGCCGGTGTTTTTTGCAGACCATCAAAAACAAGCGGCCGTCTCCAGTCTGTTTGGAGGCGGCCGCCGGGTATTGTCATATTGTCAAGACTTGTTTGCTATTTTGTTTCTTTCACCACCACTTGTTTGGCGTGTCCGGGAAGAATCAGGTTGAGCAAGATGCCGGCTACGGCAGCCAGTCCGATTCCGGCCAGCGAGAAGTTGCCCCAGGAGATGACGGCGCCACCAATCCCGATGGTCAGTACAATGGACACCACCACCTGGTTGCGGATTTTGCCCATGTCGGTTTTTGAGTCAATCAGTGTTTTGATGCCCACCGAGGCAATCAGTCCAAAAAGCAGGAGCATGATTCCGCCCAATACGGCTTGCGGAATGGTTTTCAGAATACCACTAATTTTACCCACCAGCGAGAACACAATGGCCGTAACGGCTGCAATCCGCAGAATGAACGGGTTGGTCACTTTGGTCAGGGCAATGGCTCCGGTTACTTCCGAGTAGGTTGTGTTGGGCACACCGCCCACCATACCAGCCAGTCCGGTCGCAATACCATCACCCAGCAAGGTGCGGTGCAAGCCCGGCTTTTCAATAAAGTTTTTCTCGGCAACACCGCCAATGGCGTACATATCGCCCACGTGTTCAATGATGGGCGCCACAGCTACCGGAATCATATACAAAATGGCTCCCCAGCTAAATTCAGGCATAATAAATCCAGGAAGGGCGAACCAGGCGGCTTCTTTCACGGGAGTGAAGTCGATCACACCAAACAGGAACCCGGCCAGGTAACCGACGATAATTCCGATAAAAATCGGAATCAGCTTAATCAGTCCTTTGGTGTACACCACCACAATAACTGCTGTCGCCAAGCTGATGACCGCAATAATCCAATGCGTTTTGGCCATGTCAACCGCTACCGATGCCAGCGACAAACCGATGGTAATAATCACCGGGCCCACCACGGTTGCCGGAAACAGCCGTTCAATAAATTTGATGCCGCGCCATTTTACCAGGGCCGAAACCACTCCGTAAACCAGTCCCACGGCAATAATTCCGGAGAAGGTGCCGGGCAGGCCATACAGCCTGGTGGCTTCAATAATGGGGGCAATAAAGGCAAAGCTACTGCCAAGGAAAACGGGTACCATTCCTTTGGTAATCACGTGGAAAATCAAGGTTCCCACACCGGCGGTAAACAAGGCAACGGCCGGATCGATGCCAACTAAAAGGGGCACAAGAACAGTTGCCCCGAAAGCAACAAACAAAAACTGTACGCCCAAAACCATGTTACGTCCCGTAAACTGGTTCTGGTTCTCATTCTTCATCAGGTTCATCATCGAGTTGAAAATTTGGTTTGATATTTAATATAGTTTTGCTGAAATGTCGCGAACGTATAGTTGAATGTTTGTTTTGCCGCGGAACTCATTCTCTGCTATGGAATAACAGATGTCGAATGGCAGTCCCTGGCTGATGGCTTCGTAATGGTCGGCCTGGTTGAACGCAATGGCCTGAAACACGGACGAGGTGAGGGTGGGTTCTACCAGGTCCAGTTTTAAATGCTCGAGCTGGCGGCCAACGCAGCGGCTGGTTCCGGCATCCAGCACATTTTCGGTGACAAAAACCGGGGTCATGTTGTGCGGGCCAAAGGGCGAAAATTGTTTCAGAATGCGGTAAAACTTGGGGGTGATATCGGAGAGCTGGATTTTGGCATCCACCTCAATCATTTCGGTTTGTTGCTGCTCGGTGATTTGTCTGGCCACAATTTCTTCGAACCGGCGGGTGAAAGCCGGAATGTTGTCAATCTTCATGGTCAGTCCGGCCGCATACATGTGTCCGCCATACGATTCGAGCAAGTCGCTGCACGAGCCAATGGCTTCATACAGGTCGAAATCCTTCACCGATCGGGCCGAGCCGGTCGCCAGTCCGTTTGATTCGGTTAAAATAACGGTGGGGCGGTAGTGATGTTCGGTCAGGCGGCTGGCCACAATGCCAACCACGCCTTTGTGCCAGTCGCGGTTGTACAAAACCGTGGCTTTCCGGTTCTCTTGGTTCGGGTCGTGTGCAATCATATCCAGCGCTTCCTGGGTGATGTCACGATCCAGCGTCTTGCGGATTTCGTTGTACGAGTTAATTTCGTTGCCCAATTCCATGGCTTCTTCTTCGTCGGTAACCACCATGATGGCCACCGATTTTTTGCCGTGCTCAATACGCCCGGAAGCGTTTAGCCGGGGACCAATTTTGAAAACGATGTCACTCACCGAAATGTCTTGTCCCACCAGTCCTGCAATCTGGATGATGGTTTTCAGTCCCAGGCTGGGGTTGGAGTTCAGCTTGCGCAGCCCATAATAAGCCAGCACGCGATTTTCGCCTACCACCGGCACAATATCCGAAGCAATACTGACCACCACCATGTCGAGCAAATCGTACAGTTCAACAATCGGAACGTCGTTTTTGATGGTGTAAGCTTGCAGCAGTTTAAAACCAACGCCGCAACCCGACAGTTCTTTGAAGGGGTAGTTGCAGTCGGGGCGTTTGGCATCCAGAACGGCCACGGCATCGGGAATCACATCGTCGGGATTGTGGTGATCGCAAATGATGAAATCGATGCCCCGATCTTTGGCATTCTTGATTTTGTCAACGGCTTTGATTCCGCAGTCCAGTACAATAACCAGCGAGATCTTTTGTTCCGAAGCGTAGTCAATACTTTGGGGCGAAATTCCGTAACCTTCAGAGTAGCGATCAGGAATGTAATAGTCCAGATCCTTGATGCGACTGCGTAAAAACTGGTACATCAAAGCCACCGAAGTGGTTCCGTCCACATCGTAATCACCGTAAATCATCACTTTTTCCTGGTTTTCGATGGCCTGCTCCAGCCGGGCAACGGCCTTGTCCATGTCTTTCATCAAAAACGGATCATGCAGGTCGGATAAGCGGGGACGGAAGAAGGATTTGGCTTCGTTGTAGGAAGTGATTCCGCGTTGTGCCAAAAGATTGGCGATCACCATGTTCACGTTGAGGGCAGCAGATAAATGTTTGATAACATTGGCATCGCCTTGGGTTTTAATGTTCCAGATTTTATCCATTCTGATTGCTTCTGCCTCTTTTTGGTGTACACGATTTTAGTTTGTCAAAGATAAGCAATGAACTCCGATCTGGAAAGTGAAAGAAATTCTGCCGGTCGTATTTTGTTAATAAATAGCGGAGATTTGAATCTAATTTTCAACCATTCAAACCATTAGACTTATTAGAAAATTATCAACAGGCGTTTTGAAATGGCAAACGGTTGATTATGTTCCTTTTAGTTTGAAATGGACATTGACAGGGAATCAGTATTTCTTTGTTATCTTTGCACAAAATTTTTCAAGAAATACATCAAATTGAATCATACCCATGAGTGTAGCAGAGCTTAGCGAGCAGGAAGTTATTCGCCGTACGTCATTGGCGAAGTTGCGAGAGTTAGGAATTGAGCCGTACCCGGCTGAGGAATATCCCGTAAATGCCAAGGCGGCTGAAATTAAGGCCGGCTTTGACCCGGAAAAAGGAAATTACCAGCAAGTGGTTTTGGCCGGTCGGATCATGAGTCGCCGGATTATGGGAAAGGCTTCGTTTGCTGAACTACAGGATGATTCGGGCCGGATCCAGATGTATTTTAACCGCGATGAAATTTGCCCGGGCGAGGATAAGACTTTGTACAACGAAGTATTTAAGAAACTGCTGGATATTGGCGATATCATTGGCGTGAAAGGTTTCGCGTTTGTCACCCAGGTTGGTGAGAAGTCCATTCATGTGAAAGAGTTTACCGTACTCGGGAAATCGCTTCGCCCCTTGCCTGTGGTGAAGGAGAAAGATGGCAAAACCTACGATGCCTTTACCGATCCGGAGCAGCGTTACCGCCAGCGTTATGTCGATCTGATCGTCAATCCACAGGTGAAAGATACTTTCATCAAAAGGACAAAAATCATCAACACCATGCGCGAGATGTTTAACGAACGAGGATACCTGGAGGTGGAAACACCTATTTTGCAGGCGATTCCCGGTGGAGCAGCCGCGCGTCCGTTTATCACGCATCACAACAGCCTGAATATTCCCTTATACCTGCGTATTGCCAACGAACTTTACCTGAAACGCCTGATTGTTGGCGGATTTGAAGGCGTTTACGAGTTTGCCAAAGATTTCCGTAACGAAGGCATGGACCGTACGCACAATCCGGAATTTACGGCGATGGAGATTTATGTGGCCTACAAAGACTACAAATGGATGATGAATTTTACCGAAGAGATGGTTGAGCGTGTGGCTTTGGCTTTACATGGCAAAACCGAAGTGCCGGTTGGTGACAAACTCATCGATTTTAAACGTCCGTACCCGCGGGTAACTATGCGCGATGCCATTTTGGAGCACACCGGACACGACATTGCCGGTAAAAATGAACAGGAACTGCGCGAGATTTGTAAAACCCTTGATATTGAAACAGACCCAAGCATGGGCAAAGGCAAGTTGATTGATGAGCTGTTTGGCGAAAAATGCGAGCACCATTACATTCAGCCGACTTTCATTATTGATTATCCGGTTGAAATGTCACCACTGACCAAGAAACACCGTGAGAATCCGGAGCTGACCGAGCGTTTTGAGCTGATGGTGAACGGTAAGGAACTGGCCAACGCCTATTCGGAACTGAATGACCCGATTGACCAGCGCGAACGTTTTGAAGACCAAATGAAGCTTTCGGAAAAAGGCGACGACGAGGCTATGTTTATTGACCAGGATTTCCTGCGCTCGCTGGAGTATGGCATGCCACCAACTTCGGGCATGGGCATTGGCATCGACCGCCTGACCATGTTTATGACCAACAACGCATCCATTCAGGATGTGCTTTTCTTTCCGCAAATGAAACCCGAGAAAAAAGCGGAAGTTGATTCGGATGAAAAGTTCATCGAAATGGGTATTCCGGCCGACTGGGTCGGAGTGATCCGGAAGTTGGGATTCCAGAAAACCGAAGCCTTAAAGGAAGCCAAAGCCGGAAAATTCTTCAATGAGCTTTGTGGTTTCAATAAAAAGAACAAACTTGGCCTGACAAATCCATCAATGGATGATGTTAAACAATGGCTTGAATAGCTAAAGTTGTTTAATTTATGAATTCAGAACCAAAAGTAGCGGTTATAGGAAGTGGAAGCTGGGCAACGGCCCTGGCTAAAATCCTGTTGAATAACGAGGACAGCATCAATTGGTATTTTCGCAGCGCCGACAATATCGAGCAGTTCAAACGTTTCAGGCATAATCCGAATTATTTGCGGGGTGTTGAGTTTGACATCAACCGGATTCAGTTTTACGACGACCTGAATGAGCTTGTTGAAGCCTCCGATATTTTAATTCTGACCATTCCGTCAGCCTTTCTGCACGAAGCTTTTTCAAAACTGACGGTTCCAATCAACCAGAAATTTGTAGTGTCGGCCATCAAAGGCATTGTGCCGGAGTACAACCAGATTGTGGGCCATTATTTACATGAATCTCATCAATTGCCTTTCGAGCGGATTGGTGTGATTACGGGTCCTTGTCATGCGGAGGAGGTCGCACTGGAACGCTTGTCGTACCTGACCATTGCCTGCCCAAACATCAAGCGGGCACGCGATTTTGGTACCAAGCTCGACTGCGAGTACATCCGCACACACGTGTCGGACGATATTTTCGGAACTGAATATGCTGCGGTGCTAAAGAATATTGTTGCCATTGCATCGGGTATTGTACACGGCCTGCGTTATGGCGATAATTTTCAGGCGGTGCTCATAGCCAATGCCATTCAGGAAATCAAACGATTTGTGGACAAGGTTCACCCCATCACCCGCGACATCAAAAGCTCGGCTTATTTGGGCGACCTGCTGGTGACGTCCTATTCGCAGTTTTCGCGAAACCGTACTTTTGGCGCCATGATTGGCAAAGGCTACACAACCCGGACGGCACAAATTGAGATGCACATGGTGGCTGAAGGTTATTACGCCACCAAGTCCATTCACGAAATCAATGAGACCTACAAGGTGAAAATGCCAATTTGCGATGCCGTGTATAACATTCTGTATGGCAATGTACCGCCCGCTGTTGAAATTCGACAGTTGACGAATAAATTAAGATAAACGACAAAAAAAAGAGGTACTTCATTAGAAATACCTCTTTTTTATTGGCCTCAGAAAGTCTTTATCGCATGGCTTTATAGGCATTGATCAATCCGTTGGTGGATGCATCATGGCTGCTAATTTTCTCCTCATTCGTCAACTCAGGAAGAATGTTATTGGCCAGTTGTTTACCCAATTCTACGCCCCACTGGTCGAAACTGTAGATGTTCCAGATAATTCCCTGCACAAAGATCTTGTGTTCGTACATGGCTACCAGCGCACCCAGCGTATGCGGCGTCAGTTTTTTAAACAGAATGGAGTTGGTTGGGATGTTGCCCTGGAAGATTTTAAAGTTCTTCAAAGCCTGGATTTCATCCTCTGATTTTCCGGCCGCTTTCAATTCTGCAACAACCTGTTCTTCGGATTTTCCCACCATCATGGCTTCGGTTTGGGCGAAGAAGTTGGCCAGCAACTTGGGATGATGATCTCCGATTTGGTTCTGACTAATGGCCGGTGCCAGGAAGTCGCAGGGAATTAACTTGGTTCCCTGGTGGATCAACTGGTAAAAGGCATGCTGACCATTGGTGCCGGGTTCGCCCCAGATAATTGGGCCGGTTTGGTAATTCACGGTTTCGCCATTTCGATCGACATATTTTCCGTTGCTTTCCATGTTGCCTTGCTGAAAATAAGCCGAAAAGCGGTGCATGTATTGATCGTAGGGCAGGATGGCTTCTGTTTCGGCACCGTAGAAATTGTTGTACCAAATGCCGATAAGCGCCAGGATAACCGGCATGTTCTGATCAAATTCTGTCGTTTTAAAATGATTATCCATCGCATGAGCACCTTCCAGAAACTCGACATAGTTGTTGAAGCCAATCGCACAAGCTACCGATAACCCAATGGCCGACCAAACTGAATAACGGCCACCAACCCAGTCCCAAAAGCGGAACATGTTTTTCGTATCAATACCGAAAGCAGCAACCGCTTCAGCATTGGTTGATAAGGCCACAAAATGATTCTTTACGAATGATTCATCTTTTGCCGCCTTTAGGAACCAGCTTTTTGCGCTGTTGGCATTGGTCATGGTTTCCTGTGTGGTAAAGGTTTTTGAGGCCACAATAAATAAAGTCGTCTCCGGGTTCACCAACTTCAAGGTTTCGGCAATATGTGTTCCATCCACATTCGATACAAAATGCAGGTTGATCTGTTCTTTTTTGTAGGGCTTCAACGCCTCAACCACCATCAGTGGCCCCAGGTCCGAACCGCCAATGCCAATATTGACAATATCGGTAATGGGTTTGCCGGTGTAACCTTTCCAGTTCCCCGAGATGATCTGTTCAGAGAAGTCCTTCATTTGGGCCAGCACCTCATTGACTTCGGGCATGACATCTTTTCCGTCAACCAAAATGGGCGTATTGCTGCGGTTGCGCAAAGCCACATGAAGCACGGCACGATCTTCGGTGGTATTGATTTTTTGGCCCGAAAATTCGCTGGCGATGGCTTCTTTCAGGCCACATTCCTCGGCCAGTTGCAATAACAGTGACAAAGCTTTGTCATCCAGCCGGTTTTTTGAGTAATCCAAGAGGATGTCTTCAAATTTCAAACTATATTTTTCAAAGCGCGAAGCATCGCCGGCAAACAGGTCTTTAATCTGGGTGTCTTGAAACGAAGCGTAGTGTGCTTCCAGCGCTTTCCAGGCGTTGGTGGTTGTAGGATTTATTTTTGGTAGCATATTCCGTAGATTTTAGTAAAAAATAAAATGGGTCGACAATTGTGAATGGCTGCAAAGATAAAAAAAGCATTGAAGATGTCGCTCTGCTACCCGGTGATTGTATTGTGTGAAAAGGAATGTCTGATGTTTGCCGCAAACAAAACTCGGCCACCGCGCGAATTTTTTTGTGTATTGAATGTGAATCAATTAACAAGCCATGCGGTGGCCGAGGGAATTGGGAAACTGCCCGGGGCTGATCTCTCCCTGTGAAGCGTGGAAGAGCGTATCCCCGTTTTAATTTGAGTCAGGCGTCAGTGGCCTATTGTTTATCATACACCATGTGTTCTTCCACATCGCCGTACGACGAGGAAGCATGGCTGTCCAGCACCAGCGCAGCGCCATCCATGCTGTAGGTTTCCTTGATGGTCATGGTGCCGCCATCGCGCATGGAGATACTGGTGTTGATGACCAACGACTTTTTGTCGTCTGACCAGTTGACGGTCGATTTTTTCTCTGTGTCGCCCCAGCCCTGGTTGATGCATTCTTTTCCATCAAGTGTAAATTTGTCGCTAATGGTCATGTCGTTGTTCTGGAAACTCACATGCTTGTCCACCCCCAGCTCGTTGCCGGATTGTTTGATGTCGATTGACTTGGGAGCCATACTCCATTGGTCGTTCAGCTCACTTTTTGAACTGTTTAATTTCCAGCTGCCGGAGAAATTGGCTTGGGCCGAAGCGGCCATTGTGGCTAGTGCCATCACGATTACGAAGAGAAGTTTTTTCATTGTTTGTACATTTAGGAGAGTTAGTAAATTATTTTGCTAATGGGTGTTAGAATGAATTCTATCCAAAAGGTTTAAAATCATGGTCTTCTTTTGATGATTGCCGAAGAATACCCAAGCGATGTTCGTGCCAGGCTAAGCCAGACAGGTTTTCAAGGGTTGTTTTCTCAGAAATTTAATGAGTTGAGGAATTCGGTTCTGAAATGAATATGAAAACCATTTGTTGATTCAGGCTGTTCTTCATAGGTCGTTCGTAGGGTTTGGGATATCGAGCCGCGCTTAATTTTAAAGTTGGGAAGTGATGTTTCATTTAATCAATCTTTCTTTTATTGTTATGATGAATGCTTTGATTCTCTTTGACTTTTCAGGAGCCAGCGATTTAGCTGACTGGACTGTGGTTAACGATGACGTGATGGGAGGCCGGTCAAGTGGGGCGATCTCGCTCAATTCCGAGGGAAATGGCGTGTTCGAAGGCACCGTTTCGCTTGAAAACAATGGCGGGTTTTCCTTGGTTCGCTACCCCTTGGGGAACACGAATGTGGAAGACTTCAAGAAAGTGCTCATTCGGCTGAAAGGCGATGGTAAACGCTACCAGTTCCGGCTCAAACGGCAGGCGACGGATTATTTCTCTTATGTCGCCTATTTTGAAACAACGGGCGAATGGCAGGTGATTGAAATTCCATTGCAGGAGCTGTATCCGGCTTTTCGGGGGCGGCGGCTAAATGAGCCCAACTTTCAGGGTGATTCCATAGCGGAAATTGCATTTCTTATTGGAAATCAGAAAAACGAGACATTTAAACTGGAGCTGGATCAAGTGTCGTTGCGCACAAACGATTGAAATTTGCACGGGCTTGAATTTTTGTCACGACTTGTATCAGATTCCGGCGCTTTCTTATCTTTACCGCATGAAGTCAGACCGGTTTAAAGGATACCTTTTCGCGGCCATCGCCACGATTGCCTTTTCCAATATTTATATTTTCAGTAAAGCCGCGCTCAATGAAGTGCATCTGGCGCAGTTTGGCGTTTACTGGTTTTTTATTGCGATGGTTTTGAGTGTGGCCTGGCTGTTTAAAACCGGTAGTCACCGGGCCATTGCACATTTATCGAAACGGCAATGGCTAATTTTGGGCTTACTGGGTATTCTGGAAATCCTGACCACGACCAGCTTTTTCCTGTCCATTCAAATTATTCCTGACCCGGCAGTCACTTCCTTTATTGGCAACCTGTTTCCGGTGATCCTGACGGGTATGGGCATTGTGTTTTTGCACGAGCGTTTTACCTGGCTCGAATCGTTTGGAGCAATCCTTGCCTTGATTGGCGCGTTTATCATTAGCTACCAGGGAGGAACCACTTTGGCCGACCTGTTTATTCCCGGAACCGGAGTGGTGTTGATCAACGCGATTTTTGCTGCTACGGCCTCGCTGGTGGTCAAAATGAATGTCAAAACCATGACACCCGAATTGCTGATCACCAACCGGGTGGTCTGGCTATTCACATTTTCCCTGATCATGTTTTTTGTTTACGAACAGTCGTTTGTGATTCCGGCGCGGGCACTGGTCAATATTGCCATTGGCGCAACGCTGGGGCCTTTCCTGGCTATCCTGATGATCTATTATTCGTTCCGTTACATCGAAGTGTCCAAGTCATCTATTGTCCAAAGCCTGAAGGGGGTTTTTGTTCTGCTCGGGAGTTACCTGTACTTCCACACCTTGCCATTAACCCACCAGCTCATTGGGGGCGGCATCACCATTGTTGGGGTCTTGATTATTTCGGTAAGCAAAGCCCGTTTAGGACAAAAAAAGCAAGCTTGAAGCTTCCTTGCTTCAAGCCATCAATCCTTCAATCCATCTCCGACTACACCTCCGGCAGTTCCCATGGGGCGCGGTATTTCGGAATTACGTAGGCGTTGGCCGTATCGCTGTTGCTAAACCGGCCTTGCTGGTCATCCCAGTGCAGGAGTCCGGCACCGGAGCGAATGGCGATGTTGGCGCTGTGGGCTGCCACGGCAACTGCCCTCCCGATTTCCGGCGTGCAAACTGGTTGCTCCCGATTGCGAATACACTGCACAAAATCCTGTACATGTTCGGCATGGTTCTCGCCCTGGACCTGTTTTTCCATCGGCTCAGTTTTGCCCGCCTTTTTGTCGTTGTCCCACTCCGGAATCAGTTTGAACCCGCTGCGATCGGCGACAATGGTTCCCAAATCACCCACAAAGGCCAGCCCGTAGTTTTGATCCCACGGCCCGGTTTGCGTGCCGGCGGTGTGTTCCCAGGTCACGGTATAATCATCTTCAAACTGAAAAATTACCGACATGGTGTCGAAGGTTTCGTGGTTGTGGTCGCGAAACGAGAGGTTGCCGCCCGAGGCCATGATGGTTTTGGGCGGTGTGCTGATGTCTTTGGCCCAAAACGCCATGTCGATCAGGTGCACACCCCAGTCGGTGACCAGTCCGCCGCCATAGTCCCAAAACATGCGCCAGCTGCCATGAAAGCGGGTAGGGTTGAAGGAGCGTTCTTTGGCGGGCCCCAGCCACATATCGAAATCAACTCCTTCCGGAACGGCGGTGTCGGGCTTTTTCAACTGGCCAATGCCATAATTGAAATTGCCCCAGACACTGGTTTTCCGAAGCTTTCCAATCTGCCCGTCTTTAATCAACTGATTGATCTGATTCCAGTGTTGCCCGCTGCGTTGTTGCTGACCAACTTGAACAAAGTTCTTGCTGTAGCGTTGGGCGGCTTTCACCATCCGGTTACATTCTTCAATGCTGTTGGCCATGGGTTTTTCCACATACACATCCTTGCCGGCTTGTAGGGCATAAATGGTTGGCAGGCAGTGCCAGTGGTCGGGAGTTCCCACAATCACCGCATCAATATCCTTATTCTCCAATACTCTGCGGAAATCGCCATACAATTTCGCTTGTTGTCCGTAATCGCGCGAAACGATGCCTGCCTTTTCTTCCAGTATGTTTTTGTCGATGTCGCACAGGCCAACGCAGTTCACTCCGGGCATATTCAGGTGATGTTGCAGAATGCCAAAGCCCATGTTGCGGCAGCCAATCAGCGCTACGTTCACCTGATCGGAAGGAGCGACGGATCCGTGCAGATAGTGCGAAAAAGCGGGAATGGAAGCTGCTCCAAGGGTGGCTGCACCGGTCTTTTTAATGAAGTTTCGTCTGCTGTTATTCATGCTGATGGAATTTAGTGGTTCGTTTGACTTACATTTCAATGCGCTCGTGTTTTTTCTGCCGGAAGGTTTCAATTTCTTCTTCTGAAACCGGTTGGGTGCCGCCAATGGTTGTGGCTACTTTGGCGCCTGTGGCGTTCCCAAATTTCAGCGCTTCTTCGAGCGATTTCCCTTGTAAGAGCTGGTGAATAAAACCGGCCGAACAGGCATCGCCCGATCCAACCGTGTCGCCCAGTTTAACCCGGTAGCCCGGATCGTAATGGTATTCGCCGGTGTTGGACAACACAAAGGCCCCTTTTTCGCCAAGCGTTCCCAATACCAGTTGCAGATGATAGTTTAAAATTAGTTCGCCTGCCAAGTCTTTTAAGGTGTCTGATTCAAGTTTGAGGAATTCCTTCAGGCTGATCAATTCTTCATCATTTATTTTTAGAATATCAGTCAGACGAAGGCTTTCCTCTATGATTTCCTTTGTGTAGCAATCTTTTCGCAGGTTGATATCATAAAAAAGGGTGGCCTCTTTGGCAGCCAGCAATAGTTGGCGGACAGCATCCCGTGCCTGTTCCGTGCGCTGAATGAGGGTGCCGAAACAAACACAGTCGACATGGTGAACCAGTTCCAGTGCAGCCGGTGTCGCTTCCAGTTTGTCGTACGCCACGTGTTCATGAATGCTGTAGTCCGGAATGCCTTGTTTGTTGAGCTTCACCTGTACGGTTCCGGTAGGGGAAGCGGGATCGACCTGAATGTTTCGCTCGGAGAGTCCCAGTTGGAGAATCTGTTCAAGCGCTTCGTCGCCCAAATCATCATCACCAACACGGGTGATTAATTGTCCCAAATCGCCAAAGGAATTGATCCGGTAGATGAAGTTGGCAGGAGCGCCGCCCAGTACCTTACCGCCAGGTAATAAGTCCCAGAGCAATTCGCCAACAGCAGCAACAATTTTTTTCATCTGATTAGGTTTATTTTGATTGGTCATTCAAATGTAAAAAGAATTATTGAGAACTATTAACAATAAAAGTTGATGTACAACAGCTTGACAGTCGAAAAATCGGTAATTTCGGGGATGAATTATTTGGCGCATCTCTATCTTTCGGGCGAGGACGAATCGATCTTGGTTGGCAATTTCATTGGCGACTATGTGAAGGGCAATCAATATCAGCAGTTTCCACTGGCGGTGCAAACCGGCGTTTTGCTGCACCGGCAAATCGACTGGTTTACCGACCGGCATCCCTTGGTGAAAGATTGTGCCAGTCGTTTCAAAACCAATTATGGCCGCTACTCGGGCATTGTGACCGATGTGATTTTCGATCATTTTCTGGCCGTTGGCTGGAGAAACTATTCCATCTATCCCCTACGCCAGTTCTCCAAGCATGTTCACGCCATTTTGCTCTCCAATTTTAATCTGCTTCCGTTGCGTGTGAAGTTGTTCCTGCCGTTTCTGATTCAGCACAAGCGGCTCGAATCCTATGCCGGGCTCGAAGGGATCTGGCAGTCGCTGGCCATCATGGGCCGACGCACCAGCCTGCCCGAAGAAGCAGACTTTGCACTGGACGTGCTCCGGCAGGATTATGACCTGATCAAAAGGGAGTTTGAAGTTTTCTTTGCGGATTTGGTTGATTTTGTGGAGAGCAACTTTGAAGTGGAAATCAAAAAGCCCGCAGATAACAGACTTTGATCGGCTGGATTTGTCGTTTGGCCAACACGAAGATTGCGAACCCCCGGCAAATCACGCGTCATTCCGAACTTGTTTCAGGATCTGCCGGCCGTTTGCACCGCCCCGGTTGCCTCAGATCCCAAAACCAACCAAAAGCATTTAAACACGAAGCCACCAGGACACAATGGAGTGATCAGAGATCAATATCAGGCGACCAGTGAAACCTGGCTGCCGGTTGTTTTTAGCAAGCCACAAAAAAGCCAGACGATGTCGCCGAACAGCCAGACGATGAAGCCAAGTGGCCAGACGAACCCAGCCACCCGCCAGACGATGTCGCCGGATAGCCAGAACCACTCGGCGGGGAGCCAGACGATGTCGTCAACTGACAAGAAGGCAGTCGCGAAGCGCCAGACGAACTCGGCGACTGACACGGAGTCAGTCCGGAGGAGCCAGACGAACTCGCCGACCCTCCAGACGAACTCGGCGAGGTGCCAGACGATGTCGGCGGGGCGCCAGATCATCGATGGGACGCGGGAAATCGGGAAAAAGACACGAATTGGAAAATCGGGCAGGCGTTCATTAGAAAAAAAAGTATCTTGGGGAGGGAAAAAAGAGACCTTTCGGATGCTGAGAATTCATAAACGTTCAAGCTGTTGAATAAAAATGAGTTAAAAACTCAAGACCGCTCACCCCTTTCCGATTTTCATCGGAACAGGCAGTTACCGATTCGCTCAAACCGAGGGGCAGGTCGGGATGGATGGGCGCGAAAGCATTAAAACAACCCAACAGTATACGCATGTAACCAATGGACAATTCAAATTTAAAAGCTTACTGGATGACTTATTGTAATTTTAAAATACTAGTTTTACTAACCCTGTTTAGCAGGGAATTAACAGCCCGGAATAATAGCGGGCTATATGTACAAGTACATATACACAGACGCTGCATATTGAAATTAAACGACACATATTCTATGACAAAGAATTTGCTCACTCTAACGATACTTCTTCTTTCAATCAGTTGTACGATTACAACGACAAAAAAGGAAAGAGAAAAAACGATTAGAGAATTTAAGGAAAGAATTAAAAAATATGATCCCTCATTCGTCGATCATTTTCCATCAAATCTCAATACTAACGACAACATTTCGTTTATTGAAAGATCTGCTCAAACTTTTGGAGAAACAAGTATTTTTTTAAGCTTGTATGACGCAGATTCAACGGTTGTTTCCAAACTGAAAGATAAGTTGACTCGTAATGCTATTGCAAATTATCATCCCAACGACAGTTCATTACTCGTTCTAAATCGTTTTACAGATACAAAAAATCTACTCTCAATTAGATCCGCTCGGAAAAGCCCTGAAATGATCTGGTTAATTGATAGTGTTGATTATAAAAACAAATATCCTGTACCAAACTTTTTTTTCAGTAGATATTCGACTCCTAAAACAATAAGCCGATTACCGGCAGATTTCAGATTATATGTGATAGATGCAAAACCAGGGAGATTTTGGGAAAACAAATATCTTTCAAATGGTAAGTTCATGCCTGAAAAATGGAAGAATGGATATTCGAAGGGAATTGCTATCGACCAAACTAATAGAAACATAATTTATTGGTTTGCGATATGGTAAAAATGAAAATACGCAGCACAACAAATTGTAATATGGCAGGCGGGTTTCATCTCGGTTTGACAAGTCAAACCAATGTTGCCACCTCCTGTGGTTCTGACAGGATTTCTGTTGGAAATCCCGCCCGACCACATACAAGTGACCGTTAGCGGTTATTTTAAACGAAGAAGATTCATAGATTATTACACAAACTGATTTTGATAGAAGTTGAAAGCTGAAAAGGAAAATATAGACAATAATTATTTGAATGAACTTCAGGAAAAAGTTAACAGATATAAAAACTCGGCCCCTGAAATGTATTTGAATTTTATAAATATTGACACGCTTGTTGACGCTGGACGATACATTGACAACTTAAAGCCGAAATCAAAATACAGAGAATACAAAAAACAAATTTTAAAATTTATTGACGCTTTAGAAAAAGACAACACTCTTGAGAAAAAGGACATTGTTGAGCTAAATCGTATTTATCTAAACTCTTTAATCCTTGACTTAAAAAGTGAGCACGGATTTAAAGAAAAAAATGATTGGTTTTGGGCAGGGGCATTTAACCTTGTATTAGACTTGGTTTTGATATTAACAGGAGTCGCAAAATATTACTATTATATTCCAGTATTCACGACTATTGCGGTGATTCGAAATATCAGACGAATCAAAAAATCAAAAAGGGAAAATAAATATCTTGACCTTTAAAATATATCAGTTACAACGAGACATAAATGAAAATTGAATAAAATAAAAACAACCGCTAATAAATAGGGCTTTAAGCGGCACGTAGTGCCCAGCTTTGAGCTCCGGTTGAACTACAATCCGGGGCTCGGGTGTTTTTCTATGGACTTATCAATACTTTTTGGTTTCTCAGCTACTGATCGGATGACTCCAAGTCATCCGATCAGTAAAACAGCCAAGGCTTTGAAATCCGGTTTGCCGCTTGCGAGTGAGGGGTTTCAACCGAAGTAAAGCCCTCATCCATTGACGATGGACGAAAGCCAGCTATAAAAGTTTTGTTTGTTCCACGGGTTTTGGCGCTTTTACCACCAGCACCCGCACCAAATGGTCGGTGTTGTTGGCAAAGTAATGGGTGATTTGCTTGGGGCTTTCAACCAAATGGTCTTGAGGTACCGTCTGCTTTTTATCACCAATGAAAATATCAGGACTACCCTCCAATACATAAAAAAACACGTCAACTGGTGTTTTGTGTGGTTTAAGGCTTTCGCCTGGTTTTAGCGTAATATGAACAACCTGCGCATTGTCATGGTTATACAGCTCGCGCGCATCAATTTGATGCGGGGTTTGCTTAATTTCTGTTTCAGATACCTTTACAATTTTCATCGTCGGGAAATTTATAAGATTAATTTTTCAAGCATGAATGTTTTTTTTCGCTTCAACTGGGCCAAGCCAATATGCCGGACTTTGGTGTTGTCCGCCGGGGCAAGCTCAGCAAGTTTGGTTCTCCGGACTTGAGCTGGTCCGTGAGGACTTTCACCGAAGTGAAACCCTCACCAATTCAAAGTTAGACAATTTGCAATTTGGGGTTGGCATTCTTGAAGAAAAACTCTTCCTGACCAAAGGCGGGTTCCAACTCGTCGAGCCAAATGGCTTTCGGATTGTACTTGGCAAAGAAGGGGCGTCCCACCCAGTCGGGGTTACGGCCTTGCAAAAAGTTGAGTACAAACACCTGTTCGCCATGAATTTTTTGAATGCCCAGTACCTGAACTTTTCCGGGAGCGCACGACATGGATGGCCCGCGCACGGTGCGGCACACGCCACTCACCTTTTGAATGGCTTTCTGATAAATTCGCCAGGCCTGATCGAGTGTCACTGCAAAGTAATCTTGTGCACCGGTGTCGCGGGCAATAAACATGTAATACGGAATGATGCCCAGGTTGACTTGTTCGCGCCACATGGTGGACCAAATGGCCG
This sequence comes from Sunxiuqinia dokdonensis, assembly GCF_001270965.1. GTDB lineage: Bacteria > Bacteroidota > Bacteroidia > Bacteroidales > Prolixibacteraceae > Sunxiuqinia > Sunxiuqinia dokdonensis. The sequence continues at coordinate 17,524 of NZ_LGIA01000024.1, forward strand.
GGTCGTTGTTAATATTTTTTAGCAGGGGCGATTGCGAACGAATCTGAACGCCGGCATCTTGCAGGTTTCGAATGGCTTCTTTCACGGCTTGGGTTTCCATGGCCCGTGGGTGATTAAAATGCGCCATCAAGGAGACGGAAATCCCGTGGTCGGCCACTTTCCGGAAAAGCTTCATTAAATCTTCGGCATCGTCATCAGTGGTAAATCGGTAGGGCCAGTAAGTCAAGGCTTTTGTTCCAATCCGGATGGTGCGGACATGCTTCAGACCGGCCTCCAGAATGGCATTGATGTAATGCTCAAAAAACTTGGTTTTCATCACAGCGGGGTCGCCTCCGGTAATCAGCACATCGGTAATCTCCGGATGCGCCTTCAGGTACTGAACCATTAAATCGGCTTCCTTCATGGCAAATTTAAAGCTGTTCATGGCGAATTGCGGCCAGCGAAAACAGAAGGTGCAATAGGCATGGCAGGTTTGTCCCTGGCTGGGGAAAAACAGCATGGTTTCGCGGTACTTGTGCTGAATGCCGTTGAGCCGTACGCCATTTAATTCGGGTACGTTGGCCTCTTGTCCTGCCGGGTTCGGGTTCAGTTGCAAGCGAATTTTGTCTACGGCCTTTTTCAAGGTGGCTTTGTCGGCGTTACTTTTAATCAGATTGGCAATCTTTTGAAAATGTTCCTCGGAAAGCATTCCTTTTTGCGGGAAAGTGAGGATGAAAAACGGATCCTTTGCAAAGTTGTTCCAATCGATTAATTCATCAATGATGTAATTACTGACTTTGAAAGGTAAAACGGTTCCGATAACTTCAATAACAAACTGTTCCTCTTCGGTTAAAAGCGCGATTTGAGGAATTTGCCGAAAGTTACCGAGCGTGTAAGAGCGATAATTCATGATCTTTAGTTTTTAAGAAGTTAATACCACCAGGAGTAATAACCAATATCACGCGAAACTGGAGTTGCCTTTGCAGCCCCCTAAAACATGATATATTACATACTTTTAAGTCCCTTTTTTGTAGCAAAGCGAAGGTAGTAAAAAAAGGGGAATTTGGGAACGATATCTTATCCTAAGTTGCCGTTTTAGTGGCTCAGCTTCTCGGCCCGGCTGGCATCTAATCGCAGGAAAATAAAGAGCAAAATGGTGAACGACCACAGCGATGATCCGCCGTAGCTGAAAAAGGGCAGCGGAATGCCGATGACCGGGGCCAGGCCAATGGTCATGCCGACGTTGATGGACAGATGGAAGAAAATGATGCAGGCCACGCTGTAGCCGTAGACCCGGCTAAAAGTTGATCGCTGTCGCTCGGCCAGGTAAAGCAGCCGGAGCAATAAGAACAGGAACAGGCCAATGACGGTAGTGGTGCCAATAAATCCCCATTCTTCGCCCACGGTACAAAAAATGAAGTCGGTGCTTTGTTCGGGTACAAAGTCGAACTTGGTCTGGGTGCCATTCAAAAAGCCTTTTCCGGAGAAACCCCCGGAGCCAATGGCAATTTTCGATTGGTTGACATTGTAACCCACGCCCAGCGGATCAGATTCGATTCCCAACAGTTCGTTGATGCGGCTTTGTTGGTGCGCTTGTAATACATTGTTGAATACATAATCGACAGAGAAGGTTAAAAACACCAGGCCAAGATACAATCCTAAAACGATCAGCAGGTTATGAACTCCTTTTCGAAGCGAATAGATGGCAAAGATGACGGACGATAAGATTGTTGAAGCCAGCACAAGCTTCACTTCCGATACATTGATTTCGAAAATAGGTCCACCAAAGAGAAACAGTGCTGACAAGCTCGCGTAAATGACGAGTGCTTTCATTGTTTCAGAAAGTCGCTGTTGCATGATGTAGTGGAAAATCAGGGCTCCGGCAGTTAAGGTAAAAATGGTGTGCAAGGGCGACAAAACCAGCGTGAGTATAAAGATGATGGCCACGATGAATGTCAGAAAAAGCACAAAGCCCGATAAACCTTCGCGAAACAGAACAAGAAGAAAAACACCAATAACCAAGGCCGACCCGGTGTCGTTTTGCATGAAGATAAGGACCACCGGCAGGGCCAGAATGACTCCAATGATCACCAACGATTTAAAGCGGTGCATCTTGAAGTTGTACGAGCTTAAATATTTAGCCAGGGCCAGAGCCGTGGTAAACTTGACAAACTCAGCCGGCTGAATGGCAATACCGCCAACCTGAAACCACGATGTGGAACCTTTAACTTGTGTTCCGAACAGGAGGACAGCAATGAGCAGCAGGATGGTAATGGCATAAAAACCGTAGGCCGAAAAGACATAGAACTTGCTGTCGACCAGGATGAGGGTGAAGCCAATAACCAGGGCGGCAACAATCCAGATGAGCTGTTTGCCATAGCGCTGGGTCATATCCAGAATGCTGCTGTGCTCTTCGTTGTACACGGCTGCGTAAATGTTGATCCAGCCCATGAAAACAAGGACCAGGTAAAGGATAATGCTGACCCAGTCTAAATTAGCCCATATGTTGTTTCGTCGTGCCACGCTTGTTATTTTGGTTGATTTGGATTTAACAAGTTTGCATCCCGCATACGCTCTTCCACCGCAATTCTTCGTGGAGCAATCTGCCCTTGCAGGTATTTTTCAATGATCAGGCTGGCGATAGGAGCCGCGTAACGAGATCCCCAAACACCATTTTCGACATAAACCGAGATAGCGATCTGCGGATTTTCTTTTGGTGCAAAAGCAATAAAAACCGAGTGGTCTGACCCGTGTGGGTTTTGCACCGTTCCTGTTTTTCCGCAGATGATGATGCTATCCAACTTTGAGGAATAACGAACGTTGCTTTCTTCGACTACGGCTTGCATCCCATCAATAACAACGTCAAAGTGGCTCGGATCAATGGTTGTTTCATGCCGCTCGAACTTGAGTTCTTCCTGCTCATCTCGGTCGCTCCAAATCGATTTCACCAGGTGCGGCGTGTAATAAAAGCCGCGGTTGGCGATGGTTGCTGCCAGGTTGGCCAACTGAAAAGGGGTAATGAGCAACTCGCCCTGACCAATTGCCATGGAGCGTATGGTTAAGGCATTCCACCGGTTTTCGCCATAGTAATAGTTGTAGTATGAATCCTCCGGAATATTGCCTGCCAGTTCGTTGTTTAACTCGGTCCCCAGCCTTTGTCCCAGGCCAAAGCTGAGCAGGTGGTTTCGCCAAACCTGATAGCCCTGATCAGCACGCGGATACTTGCGGATAATGGAGCTGTAGGTATTCCAGAAAAACGGGTTGCACGACTCCCTGATGGCATCGCGCAGGGCAATCGGCGAATAGTGGCTGTGTGTACACCGGATGGGGCGCGAAACGGTTCCGCTACAGCTAAAGCGGGTTTGCTCGTTGATTGTATTTTCCTGAAGGGCAATCAATCCATTGATGAGTTTAAAGGTTGAACCCGGTGGGTAGGCCGCCCGGATGGCCCGGTTGAAAATAGGCTTGAGCGTGTCCTCTGCCAATTGCTGATAGTTGGCGCCCCGTGCGCGGCCAACCAGCAGCGAGGGGTCGTAGGTTGGCGCACTTAAAAACGCCAGCACTTCGCCGGTGGCTGGTTCAATAGCTACCACACTTCCCTTTTTGTTTTGCATCAGGTATTCGGTGTACGCCTGAAGTTCAGCGTCCAGTGTTGAAGTCAGGTTTTTGCCAAGAATTGCCACGGTATCGCTTCGGCCTTCGCGGTAGCTTCCTTTCACCCGGTTGTGTACGTCAACAAGCTGAAAGCTTACGCCTTTTTGTCCGCGCAGTGCTTCTTCGTAGGAGTTTTCCAAGCCCGTTACACCAATGTAGTCGCCCTGGGCGTAATATGGGTCGTTTTCAATTTTGCTACGGTCAACTTCGCCAACATAGCCCAGCACGTGTGCTGCTGTTTTTTGAGGATACTCACGCAGGGTTCGGGCCTGAACAAAAAAGCCGGGAAAGCGGAAGATCTTTTCCTGCAGTACCGCGTAGTTTTCGGGCGAGAGCTGTTTGATGATCACCGAGGGTTTATAGGTCGAATACTTTTTGGCTTTTTGGAGGTTGGCAATCAGCTCTTCTTTTTCAATATCCAGGATCTGGCAGAAACTGGTTGTGTCGAAAGCCGTGAGCTCGCGTGGCGTAACCAGCAAGTCATACGACGCTTTGTTGTACACCAGCAACTCGCCGTGGCGGTCGTAAACCAGTCCCCGTGCCGGATAGGTGATCACCCTCCGCAGAACGTTTCTGGTGGCCGACTGCTTATAATCGTTGTCCTGCACCTGCAAGCGAAACAGGCGCACCGTGAACGCCAAAGCGACGAGGATAAAAATGGCGGCCAATACATATTTCCGTTTTGAAAAGTTGTCCACGAACTCACTCCTTAAAAATCAGAAACTGACTAATGATGACCAATACGATTGTAAAGGCGGCACTTAATAAGCTTCTGGATAATGTGTAAATAAATCCCTCAAAGGTAAAAACTTCGACAAAAAACAAGAAAAGGTGATGCGCCAGCACCAGCATGAGCGTGTAACGCAGAAACCAGCCAAATCCCATAAACGACAAGCGGGGAGGGGTGTTTACCTCAATGGTGTCGCGCGAGGAAATCAGATCGATGGCGAATGGCCGCAGAAATGCCAAAAAGGTCGTTGCCGAGGCGTGAATGCCAGGCGTGTTGCTGAAGATGTCGATGAACAGGCCGAGGAAAAATCCCATAAAAAGCAAGAGGTAGCGAGGCGTTTCAAATGGCAGCAACAAAATAAACAGAACATATAAATAGGGGTTGACATAGCCGCTGAACTGGATGTTGTTCAGGATCAGGGCCTGCAGCAGCACCAGAACCACGAGCATAATCAGGTATTTCAGCAAGTCTCTAATCATCCGTATTTTGTTCTTCTAAATTGATTTGTTCTTCCAGAAAATTGTTCTTCACCAGTTCGACATGCGAAATGGTTTTAAAATTGGTTGACAGGCGGATGTTGATCTGGTAAAAGTTGGCACCGCTGTCGTGATTAAATTCATCGATGACCCCGATCAAAATGCCTTCCGGGAAAATGGACGAATAGCCGCTGGTCACAATGGTGTCGCCAACTGCCAGTTCAACATGGAAAGGGATTTCGTTTAAACGGGCGTATTGGGGGTCATTGCCGTTCCAATACAAGGAGCCAAAGTAATTGTTCTTTTTGATTTTGGCCGAAACCCGCCAGCGTCGGTTCAAAATGCTGGGCCCTGAGCTGTAGTGTTTTGACACATTGGTTACGACGCCTACCACACCGTCGGGGCCAATAATGCCCATGTCCTGCTCAATGCCATCCAAAAGTCCTTTGTTCAGCGTCACGTAGTTGTGTTGCTTGTTCACCGAGTTGTTGATGATACGTGCCGGAATAAACTGGTAGGTGGTATCGCTGATGACGGACGTATCGGCATGACTAAAAATGTCGAGCACCTGCAATTTTTGGAGCTTCGTTTGTAATTCGGCGTTTTCACGCGCCAGTTCCTCGTTGATGCGCTTCAACTGAAAATAGCTGGTCAGGTTCGACGACATTTCGTACACCGAAGCCGAGAGCTGGTTGCTGGAATTGAGAAATCTGACTCGCTGAAAATTGTTGTAGTTGACAATCAAAATAAGCGAAATGACTTCGAGTGCCAAAAACAAGAAAAAAACGTGAAAACGAGCAAGAAACTGGAGCAAACTTCTCATGAAGCAGATGGATTTTACTCCTTCCTACTCAGTGTTACCTGATCAGGAAGGAGAATTTATCAACGTTTTTAAGCGCGATGCCGGTACCTCGTGCTACTGCTCTTAAAGGGTCTTCGGCAATGTGGAACGGAATATTGATTTTCTCGGTCAGGCGTTTGTCCAGGCCGCGCAACAGGGCGCCGCCACCTGCCAGGTAAATTCCCCGGGTCACAATGTCGGAGTACAACTCCGGTGGTGTTTGCTCCAAAGCGCTCAAAATGGCGGTTTCAATCTTGGAGATTGATTTTTCCAGGCAATGCGAAATTTCCTGATACGATACCGGCACCTCAATCGGAAGTGCAGTCATCTGGTTTGGTCCCTGAATGATAAAGTCATTGGGCGGTTCTTCCAGTTGCGAAAGCGCCGAGCCTACATGAATCTTGATTTCCTCGGCTGTACGTTCACCAATTTTGATGTTGTGCTGGTGCCGCATATATTCCATAATGTCCGCCGTCAGGTCATCGCCGGCAATCCGGATGGATTTGTTGGTCACGATTCCGCCCAGCGAGATCACGGCAATTTCGGTTGTTCCACCGCCAATGTCCACAATCATGCTTCCTTCGGGCGCTTCTACATCCAAGCCAATTCCAATGGCAGCGGCCATGGGTTCGTAAATCATGTACACTTCGCGGCCTCCGGCGTGTTCGGCCGAGTCGCGCACGGCACGTATTTCAACTTCGGTTGAGCCGGAAGGGATACAAACTACCATTTTTAAAGCGGGCGAAAAGAACCGCGATTTGGGATTGATCATTTTAATCATTCCCCTGATCATTTGTTCGGCGGCGTTAAAATCGGCAATCACCCCATCACGCAATGGACGGATGGTTTTTAGGTTGGCGTGGGTTTTCCCCTGCATCTGGCGGGCTTTTTCGCCAATGGCAACCAGCTTTTCCGTTTTCAGATCGATGGTCACAATGGACGGTTCGTCCACTACAATTTTATCATTCTGAATGATGATGGTATTTGCCGTCCCCAGGTCAATTGCAATTTCCTGGGTCAAAAATGAAAACAATCCCATAGTTTAATTCTCCTTACTGTATCTAAATTTCCGCCGAAGCAGCTTTTTGGGTTTAATGTTTAAAATGACGTCGTCCGGTAAACAACATGGCCATGCCAAACTCGTCGCATGCCTCAATCACTTCTTCATCGCGAATACTTCCGCCAGGTTCAACCAGGTATTTCACCCCATACTCATTGGCGGCTTCAATACTGTCGCGGAAGGGGAAGAAAGCGTCGGAAATCAGCACAGACTCTTCAATCTTAATGCCTTCTTTCATGTTAAAACGCGGAATCGTCAATTGGCGAAGACTGTCCAGCCGGTTGGGTTGTCCCATGCCGGCACCAGTCAGCCAAAACGAACCATCTGCGTTTTCGGTTACCAAAGCAATGGCATTGCTCTTTAAATGTTTACACGCTGTTATACCAAACTTGGCGAGATTTAATTTATTGTCATCAAATTGAATTTTCGTGACGTTTTTAAATTCGCTGTCCATGCCCTCGTCTTCATCCTGAACCAGCATACCACCACTGATGGAACGGTACAGTTTTTCGCCGGTAATCTCAGCTTTGACCGGTGTTACCAGCAAACGAAGGTTTTTCTTTTGGCTGAATATTTCGAGCGCTTCGGGTGTAAATTCCGGAGCGATGATGATTTCGACAAACTTTTTACCAAACCAGTTGGCCACTTCGGCAGTCACGGTATCGGTAAAGCAGATGATGGAGCCAAAGGCACTGATGGGGTCACCGGCCCAGGCCAAGTCGAGCGAATGCAAAATGTTGTTGGTTACAGCCAGCCCGCAAGGGTTGAGGTGCTTAATGACCGAAACAGCCACTTTGTTTTCCAAATGAGTAACCGAATGGTAGGCATCGCTGGCCGATTTCCAAGCCGCGTCGGCATCCAGCATGTTGTTGTACGAAAGTGCTTTGCCTTGTAAAACCTCGGCATTGGCTAGGGTGGCCTGACTTTCTGTATTGTCGAACTTATAGAAAGTAGCCGACTGGTGTGAGTTTTCGCCATAGCGAAGCACCTGTCCGTCGTTCAGGCTTACCCGGTTGGTTTCGGTAATTCCATCGTTGAAATAATTGAAAATAGCCGAATCGTAATGCGACGAAGTGGCAAAAGCCTTGCGCGCAAACGCTTTCCGGTCATCAATCGAGCTTTCACCATTTTTCTCGTTCAGCAATTGGATGAATTCTTCGTACTGGTTGCGCGATGAAATAATGATGACGTCTTTAAAGTTCTTTGCAGCCGCACGAATGAGCGCGATGCCGCCAATATCTATTTTTTCAATGATGTCTTCTTCTGATGCGCCGGAAGCAACGGTCTCCTCAAAGGGGTATAAATCAACAATGACCAAGTCTATCTGCGGGATTTCATAGTCGAGTAATTGTTTCTGATCGCCTTCATGGTCGCGGCGGTTGAGTATGCCACCAAATACTTTGGGGTGAAGTGTTTTTACCCGCCCGCCTAAAATCGAGGGATAGCTGGTCAGGCTTTCTACGGGTGTCACCGCAGCTCCTAAGCCTTCAATAAAGGATTGAGTTCCTCCTGTTGAATAAATTTGAACACCTAATTGATCCAGTTTTTTTACGATAGTATCCAGTTTGTCTTTATGATAAACCGAGATAAGTGCTGATTTAATCTTTTTTAAATCCTTCATTTATAGTCTTTTGAAATTGATGGACAAAGATAATAAAATCGACTGATTTTCCTTTGGCAAAAGTAAGCGATTTCAGCATTTTATTGGCAAAAAGATCGAACTGTTTTTGATCTTGAAAGGAGATGTCGTTGGTGATTTTAGTCAATAGCTGTCATTTTTTTGAGTAGCGAAAGGTCTCGGTTGATTGGAATAATTCTATCTTTATTGATCGAAACAAAAATGATGCTTTTACTTCGACTCATACTGGAAAGTTTTTCGTTTGCAGGAGATTCGCTGCGGGCCAACAAGCTGCGCACCTTCCTGTCGCTGTTGGGCATTACCATTGGTATTTTTGCCATTATTTCGGTGTTTACCGTCATTGATTCCTTGGAGAATTACATTCGCAGCAGTCTGAATGCGTTGGGCGACAACATGGTTTACATTCAGAAGTGGCCCTGGACGCCGCCCGAAGGTGAAACCGAATACCCCTGGTGGAAATACATGAACCGGCCAGTGCCGGACATGGATGAGGCGGATGAGCTCGTCAGAAGATCGCAATATACGGCAAATGCAGTTTTCTTTTTTGGCTTTAATACCACCGTTCAATATGAGAGTAGCAGCGCTGAAAATACAGAGGTGCTGGCAACAACGCATGATTTAATAGAAACCTGGGATTTGCACATTGACCGCGGCCGTTATTTTACCGAATCCGAAAGTCATTCGGGAGCTGCCATGGCACTGGTTGGCAGCGAACTGGTTGATCGCCTTTTTGGAGGTGTGAGTCCGGTGGGAAAGCAGATTAAAGTTGGCGGTCATCGTTTGTTGGTGATCGGCACTTACAAAAAGAAAGGCACCGATATGTTTGGCACCAGCATGGACAAACGGATTCATGTTCCAGTCGTTTACGCGGCCAACATGGTTGATTTTAAGAATCGCGATCGTGGACAATCCATTAATGTGAAATCGAAACCGGGTGTTGGCAAAGCCGAGTTTACCGCAGAGCTGGAAGGCATTATGCGAACGCTGCGCCGGCTGCGGCCAATGGAGGAAAATGATTTTGCCATCAATGAGGTCAGTGCTATAAGCAACCAGTTCGATGCTTTTTTTGTCGTTTTCAACCTGGCGGGTTGGGTCATTGGCGGATTCAGCATTGTGGTGGGCGGTTTTGGAATTGCCAACATCATGTTTGTTTCGGTGAAGGAGCGCACCCGCATTATTGGAATTCAAAAGGCATTGGGCGCCAAAAAATATTTTATTCTGCTGCAGTTTATCTTTGAGTCGGTCATCCTTTCGCTGGCCGGAGGTGCTGTTGGCTTGTTTTTGATTTTTTTGGGAACCGGCATTTTTAGCTATGTCTCGGATATGACCATCGCCATGAATGCAGAAAATGTCGCGTTGGGTTTGATGATCTCGGGCGTCATTGGTGTTTTGTCTGGGTTTTTACCGGCCCTCTCGGCTGCCCGGCTCGATCCGGTGGAAGCAATGAACTCGGTGTAACTGGGGAAATTCCAAATTCCAAATTTTAAGTTCCAGATTTCTAGCATCGAGTTTCGGGTTTCGAGTTTCAAATTTCTAGCATCAAGTATCCAGTATCCAGCATTTAGTATCAAGCATTCCCGAGCAATCGGGACTCCCTTCGGTTGCCAGCATCCAGTTTCGGGTTTCGAGTTTCTGGTTTCAAATTTCAAGTTTCTAGCATCTAGCATCAAGTATCCAGCATCCAGCATTCCCGATCAATCGGGACTCCTTTCGGTCGCCAGCATCAAGTATCCCGCTTCGTACTTCCCAGGTGGAGCAGCGCATCGCCTTGGTAAACAATGGGCGCGTGGTTGAGCCCGAGTATATGGCCTCCCGCCGGCATCCTGACTTTATGCTCAAATTTTCCGTAGGGGTCGGAGATGCTGCCGATAGTTTCTCCCTTTTCAACCCGGGCGCCATCTTTTATGTGGAAACGGAAAAGCCCTCCGTGGCGGGCACGAACCCAGCTCGATTGCTCGATAATAATGGATTCGTGCATTTCCATTTGGGCAAGCTCTTCGGAAAAATCGCGCATGCCCAGGTGGTTCATCACCTGCATGACTCCCCGGATCCCTCGCATGGTGATCCGTTTGTGAAAGTCGAGCGATTTGCCACCTTCAAATAGCAGCACCGATTTGCCTACATGTGTTGCGGCTTGGCGAAACGATCTTTCGCGGTTGGGGGCAAAGACAATAAATCGAGGGTTGAACACCTTCGCCAGCTCCAGAAGTTCCGGATTTCCGCGGCTGATACGGATTTGGGAACTATTGAACCGGTTGGCACCTCCCGTATGAAAATCAATGCAATAGTCAACATGCGGAAGGATGTTGTTCATCAGGTGAAAGGCGAAAATACTGGCCAAAGAGCCATTTTTCGAACCAGGGAAAACCCGGTTCAGGTCCTTGCCATCCGGAAATTCGCGCGTTTGGCTCAAAAATCCAAAAACGTTCAAAACCGGAATGCAGATCACTGTTCCGCGTTTGGGTTTGTTTATTTTTTTTGAAATGATTTCGCGAACGATTTCCACCCCATTAACTTCGTTGCCGTGGATTCCGGCATTGAGCAAAAGTACGGGGCCATCCTCGCGCGAGCGCTCAACAATAACAGGGACTTCAACTTTCGCCCGGGTGTGGAGGCGGGCAATATCCAGGTTAATAAGGGTTTGCTTTCCAGGACGGATTTCCGTCCCCAGAATCGTCATGGGGCGATGCTTTTTCATCGTTTAGGTTCTTAAACGTTACGTTCAACATAGCGAATGATGCTCCGGGCAATGTCGGTACCCGTAGCACTTTCAATTCCTTCGAGGCCGGGCGATGAATTGACTTCCAAAATCAACGGACCATGATTCGATTGCAGCATATCAACACCAGCCACTCCCAAGCCCATCACGCGGGCAGCTTTCAAAGCTGCATTTTCCTCATCTTCACTTAGTTCAATAATTTCGGCGGTTCCACCCCTGTGTAGGTTCGAACGAAATTCACCTTTCTTGCCCTGCCGTTTCATGGCGCCAACCACCACGCCGTCCACCACAAAGGCACGCACATCGGCTCCTTTCGATTCCTTGATGTACTCCTGAACAATTACCCTGGCTTTGAGTCCGTTGAAAGCTTCAATTACCGATTCGGCGGCATTGTCGGTTTCGGCCAGCACCACGCCCAGGCCTTGCGTGCCTTCCAGTACTTTAATAACCACTGGTGTTCCGCCCACAATGCGGATGATGTCTTTAACGTTACGCGAATAGTTGGTGAACACCGTTTTGGGCAAACCCAGTCCGGCACGGCTCAAAATCTGGAGACTGCGCAATTTGTCGCGCGAGCGAACCAGCGCCTGCGATTCGATGGCCGTAAATACTTTCATCATTTCAAACTGGCGAACGACAGCTGTACCGTAAAAGGTGATGGATGCGCCGATTCGCGGAATCACCGCATCAACGTCTTCCAGCTTTTGACCTTTGTAGTAAACAGCCGGCTTTTTCTTTTCAATCACCAGGTCGCATTTGGAGTGGTCAACAATCAGCATTTCATGGCCGCGCTGTTTTCCGGCCTCAATTAAGCGCTGGGTGGAATATAGGTTGGGATTTCGTGATAATACAACTAGTTTCATTCAATTCAAGTGTTTTAAAAAGTTATGATTTTGATTTTTCCTTTGTGCGATAAATTTCGCAACGAACTGTCAACAACAAAGCGTTTGGAGAGGAATTTCCGGCCAAGCAGAACCGGAAACTTCATGGCTCCCCGTTCGGTCAGGGTGAGCTCAATTGGGAAAATCTGTCCAAACAATTTGATTTCTGTTGAAATGCTGAAACGCTCTTCGAGCTGACCATTTGAGCTTTTCACTTTTTTCTGCGAAAAGGTATCAAAAATAAATTCTTTATCATGATATTTTTCGTGTTGCGGATCGAGAAACAAACATTTGAGTTTTTCCTGCCCGTCAAGCCGGATGATTTCAATGTTGTGGCAATGAAAACTGGAGGTGAAAGCGCCTGAATCCGTTTTCACTTCAATGCCTTCCAGCTGCAATTGAGGAAAGTCGGCCAGGTCTTCGCGTCCTATGATGATTCTTGAGAGGGTCATTTTATACGATGTCGAAAAAAGTTTTGGCAACCATCATGTACATGATCAGTCCCAGAATATCGTTTGTCGTGGTAATAAAAGGGCCGGTCGCCAGGGCCGGGTCAATTTTCAGCTTGTTTAAGACCAGGGGGATGGTCGTTCCAAAGAGCGAGGCGAAAACAATGACAATAAATAATGAAATACTCACGGCCCAGGTTAATTTCAGGCTATCGCCAAAAGTGAAGTTGTAAACAAAGATGAGTGAGGAGAAAACCAAGGCGGTGATTAAGCCAACGGCCAGTTCCTTTAACAGCTTTTTTCCAATGGAGTCGAAATCGCGGGCACCGCTGGCAATGGTTTGTACCACGATGGACGACGACTGCACGCCCACATTTCCGGCCATAGCGGCAATCAGCGGAATGAAAAAGGCAATACCTTGAATTTGTGCCAGTGCCGATTCGTTGGCGCCCAGCACACGGGCACCCAAAATACCGCCAAGCAGCCCGATCAGCAGCCAGGGCAGGCGGGCGCGGGTTAAGTTCCACACGCGGTCGCCCGACTCCACATCGCCGGTAATACCCGAAACCATCTGGTAATCTTTTTCGGCTTCCTCGCGAATCACATCCACCACGTCGTCAATCGTAATGCGGCCTTTTAGCCGTCCGATGTGGTCAACAACCGGAATGGCAACCAAGTCGAAGCGTTCCATTAATTGAGCCACTTCTTCTTGGGTGGCATCCGTTTTCACATAATGAAGGTCGTCTTCGAGCAGGGTTTTAATCTTGGAGTTGGTTGGATTCAGAATCAGCTTGGTCAGCGATAGGATTCCTTTCAGAAAGCCGCCATCATCAACAACATACACATAGTAAATTTCATCGATGTGTTCGGCTTGGGCCGATATTTCCTTGAGTGAAGTCTGAACGGTCCAGTTTTCGTTCACCTTGATTAACTCCTTGGCCATCAATCCCCCGGCCGAGTCTTCGTCGTATTCGAGCAGATCGGCAATATCGCCGGCTTGCTCTTTGTCCTTCATCTCCTGAAGAACAGCCTCCTTCATGTCATCTTCGAGGTCGCCAACCACGTCGGCGGCATCATCCGAATCCATGTATTCGATAAACTGTCGGGCAATCAACTCGGGAGGAAGCACCCTCAGGAATCGCCGGCGTTCGTTTTCGGGGATTTCCACCAGCACATCCGAAGCCCGTTCCGGGTCGAGCAGCAGGTAAAGGTATTTGGCTTCGTCCATACTTAGCTCATCCATGAGCTCCGCAATGTCAGTTGGATGAAGGCCTTCAAGCTTATCCAAAACAGCCTCTGCCGATTCACTTTCGATAAGAACCTTGAGCTCGTCGATAAATTCTCTGTTTAATTCGAATTGCATGGTTCTGATTTTATGACTGACTTTCAATCAGCCGGGTTAAACGTTCAAAATCATTAACACTTAACTGCTCAGGACGTTTAGAAAAAATGGGATCTTGTTTTAATTCCTCATCGCGAATGAAGGATTTTACGGAGCTGCGCAGCATCTTACGGCGTTGGTTGAAGCCAGCTTTCACCAACTGGAAAAATAATTTCTCGTTGCAGTTCAATGTTTTGGTTTGGTTGCGACGCAGGCGAATAACTCCGGATTTTACTTTGGGTGGAGGATTAAACACATTTTCGTGGACGGTAAATAAATACTCAATATCGTAAAAGGCTTGCAGAAAAACACTCAATATTCCGTAGGTTTTGCTTCCCGGTCCGGTGGCCAGCCGTTCAGCCACCTCTTTTTGAAGCATGCCGACAACTTCCGGAATCTGATCGCGATATTCCAGCACTTTAAAGAAAATTTGGGATGAAATATTGTAGGGAAAGTTACCGATAATAGCAAACGGTCCGCTGAAGTACTCATTCAGGTTCATTCTTAAAAAGTCTCTCGAAAGAATCCGGTCTTCCAACTGTGGAAAGTGAACTTTGAGGTAGGCTACCGATTCGCGGTCGATTTCCACCACGGTCGTTTTATAATTTTCTTTCTGAAGTAAAAACCGGGTGAGAACGCCCATTCCCGGACCAACTTCCAGTACATGGTTGACTCCTTCAGCTTGCAGGCTGTCAACAATTTTCAGGGCAATATTCTTGTCGGTTAAGAAATGTTGTCCCAGGTTCTTTTTTGCTCTGACGTTGGTCATTGGTTGTGTTCTCTCTTTTTTTGAATGTGAGATATGTTGTTAAAAACCGAGGCGAATTCAAACAAATATCTATTTTTGTGTGCAAAACTTGCCTTTTTTGAGGCGTGCAAATGTAATAAAGTACTTAGTAAAAATAGGAAGTGTCGCTAAATTCGATCTTAAAAATAGCGTAATTTCAGAAACTAACAAGTTTGCTTTGAATCCAAAAATCTTAAAGACCCTTAAATTTCTTGCCTTCCTTGCATTAGGCATTCTTCTGTTTTGGTTGGTGTACAAAGATCAGGATGTTGACCGGCTCAAATCAATATTGAAAAACGATGTGAATTACTGGTGGGTTTTGCTGTCCTTGTTCTTAGGATTGCTCAGCCATATCAGCCGTACCATGCGCTGGAACCTGATGATTGAACCACTGGGGAAAAAGCCGCACACGCTGAATACGTTTTTGGCGGTGATGGTGGGTTATTTGATGAACCTGGTTTTTCCGAGGATGGGCGAAATTTCGCGTTGCGGGGTGTTGGCGCGATACGAAAAAATGTCGTTTACCCAGTTGATCGGAACGGTGGTGGTTGAACGGATTATCGATGTGATCATGTTGCTTCTGCTTACGTTGTTAGTTGTTGTAGGGCAGTTTGGTCAGGTCATCCAATTTTTGGATAACAATCCGGAGGTAAACAAACAACTCAATCAGCTGACGCATTCGCCCTGGTCTGTTGCCGTGGTTGGTTTGGTGATTGTTTTGATGGCTTTTTTCTGGAAACGAATGATGCGAACCGCGGCCTTGGGGAAGATCCGTAATGTACTCAAAAACTTTGCAGCCGGACTGAAGTCCCTGCTTCACATGAAGCAAAAGTGGGAATTCATTTTTCATTCGGTGTTTATTTGGCTGATGTACTACCTCATGCTGTATGTGATTTTCCTTGCGTTTGACTTTACATCGCACTTGCCGGCGATTGCGGGTTTAACCGCCTTTGTCTTGGGAAGCTATGGTATGGTGGCTCCCGTACAGGGCGGAATTGGGGCCTGGCATTTTATGGTGGTTCAGGCCTTGTTGGTGTATGGTATCGACAAGTCTGACGGGATGGTATTTGCCTTGGTGGCCCACACATCCATGACCGCTATGATGATTCTACTTGGGCTGATTTCCTTGCTGATTCTGCCTTTTATCAACCGGACAGAAGTTTGAGATTTCTGTCGGTTCGTGGCGGTGAATCAAGTGTAACGGACTGACAAACTATTAAAAAAAGTGATAGGCTACGAATTCACGAATGAGGATTGAAAGCGTTGTGGGTTGTGTAGTGCGCTTCAATGCTTTTTTTGCTTTCCGGTACTGTTTTTAAATTGAACCGTGCGTGTATCCGTGGCTTCATTCTCCATCGCGCCTCCGAAGACAAATAATAGTGGTGCGAGAGGTTGCAGGCTTGGCACTTCTTCTTAATTTTGGGGATTGCCATTATTTCAAATCATGAACACAGAGTTATTTATAGCACGGCGGTTGTTTTCTTCCAAAGACCAGGACCAAAAGATGTCGCGGCGCATTGTCCGTCTGGCGGTGGCCGGCATTAGCCTGGGCATGATGGTGATGATTCTGGCCGTGGCTATTGTGACTGGTTTTCAGCGAGAAATTGAAGACAAGGTGAATGGCTTTGCGGCCCACCTGCAAGTGGTGAATTACGATAGTAACTTTTCCTATCAAACGGAATTCATTAACAGCCGGCAGCCATTTTTGGACGATCTGAAAGCCATGCCCGAGGTGCGACATGTGCAGCAGTTTATTACCAAGCCCGGCATGATTCGTACCGAAGAAGCCATTCAGGGTATGGTGCTGAAAGGCATTGCTGCGGATTTCGACTGGACCTTCTTCGAGAAAAACAAGGTAGCCGGACAAGAGATTCCGCTGGATTCGCTACGGACGAATCAAGTGTGGATTTCGGAACAGGTGTCGAATCTACTGAAGCTAACCCTGGGCGATTCGTTTCGCATGTATTTTCTGAATGAAAACGAACGCACGCCGCGCATCCGACAGTTCGAGGTGGGCGGTATCTACCGGACCGGTCTCGAAGAGTTCGACCAGATGTTTATGCTGATTGACATCCGGCACCTGCAAAGCCTGAACTCTTGGGAGGAAGACCAAATAAGCGGTTACGAAGTTTTTGTCAACGATTTGAATGCGGTGGACGAGATCGAATACGAAGTGCGCGATCTGATTCTGGCTAATCTGGTTGATGATGAGTCGCTGCTGCGCGTGATCAACATCAAGCGCAAGTTTCCGCATATTTTCGACTGGCTCAACCTGCTCGACATGAATGTTTGGATCATCTTGCTGCTGATGGTTCTGGTGGCCGGGTTTAACATGGTGTCGGGTCTGCTGGTTATTATTTTGGAGCGCACCCAAATGATTGGTGTGCTTAAATCGTTGGGCGCGGCCAATGTCAATGTCCGCAAGGTTTTTCTGTATTTATCGGTTTTTTTAATCGGACAGGGCCTGCTTTGGGGCAATTTGCTGGGGCTGGCACTGGGGCTGGCACAACACTATTTCGAAATCATTCATCTCGATCCCACTTCGTATTATGTTGATACGGTTCCGGTGAACATTTCCATCCTGCATCTGGTGCTTTTAAATGTCGGCGCTTTGGTGGTCACGACCTTTATGCTGCTTGGCCCGTCGTATTTTGTTAGCCGCATCTCGCCCGAAAAAACCATCCGGTTCGAGTAAAGTGGCAGCCCGCCGGAAAACGCTCATCGGCTGAGATCCGTCACGGTGTTTTCTTTCAAATCGATTAAAAAGTGATCGGCAGGCATGCCCGTTAAAAAACGGTCGAAAATCTCTGAAAGAGATTTTATTTGCTGACTTAAGGTATCTTCAGCAGATGCCGTTTTCCAAACATTGAGCAGGCACCGGTATTGCTCAATCCGTTCCGTGCCAATGTCTTGTATCGCCAACTGGTCGGCACTTCGAAGCCGGTAAAAATCGTAAATCAGATCAAAACCCGTCCAGTTTACAAATGCTGCGGAATCAAGATCAGTCTGCTCCGCGGGTTTGGCATGCATCAACAAATCTTTTCCTGTCGCATTCAGCAGAAATTCCTGGAGGTTTTCAGGCCAGTCGGCTGGCAAAAACCGCAAGCGAACCAGCTCTTTCAGGTGCCAAAGGGTTAATTCGCGATAGCTTTTGGCAAGCAGCACATCGCGATTCCAAACACCCGATGAACCGGTTTTGGTCAACCAGGCATGCTCCATTTCGTAAAGTGGAAAAAGCTCATCGAAACGGGGAACAGAATCCAGCACAATGGTTTCAACCTCCATCAATTGGGGGCTTTGGATGGTGAGTAATTTGTAGGCGGGAATGTATGCTGCCAGCGAAGGAATTTGAACATTCACCAAAGTGTTACCTTTTTCGGTGATCCGGATGTCCGTATCGTTGATGTGCATGTGTCCACCAAAGTGAATTTGAACACCAGCATCAGCAAATACCTGGGCCACATCCTCGTCCGGAACCCGGCTCAACTGCATCTTACCTTCGCCCATCAGGTCTTTGATATATTCCGAAGCGTCATCATTAAAATCAACCATCGGGTAATGGCTGAAAACAATCAAAGTTTTTTCGCGTTTCTCGGCCTCGGTGGTTACCTTTTCTACCCACTCAATCAGGTGCTTTTTATGGCTCATCACCTGGTTGTAGCCAATGCTGGCGCCGCTATAATTGACCGGATTTCCGGGATCTGCTTCGGCTGCATCTTTGGGAATGTAAACATTGGCATCCAACGCCAAAAACCAAAGTCCGTCAGTCGGCTCCACCAAGTAGCTCACATCGGGCACCAAAGAATGATACGGTGGAATCGCATACATTCGGTTGTCAAAGTTGGCCTGTTTCAACGCTTTCTCAAACTGGTAGTCATCGAAACTGTAGGTTGAAAACGGTGTTTCCCAGTACAGATCTTCTTTTTTTGGAAAGAATCCGAAATGGCCCAGCATGCCAATAATCTCCTCGTAGCCCAGGCAACGGATGTCGCGGCTTACAACCACCGGAAGTTCGTCCGGATTTTGTGGTTTGTACAAATCTTCCGTGCTCATGATGGCTTGTTCCTTGCCACCTTCTCCTAAAAAATCGCTTTTGCCGGCATCGACCGTAAATGGACGAACCGGATCATGATTTCCGGTGGTGGCGATAAACACCAACCCATGATTTTTGGTGTATCCGTCCAAAATTCGCCTGCCCCCACGGATATTGAGCGGTTGTCCGTCATCACTAAAATCGCCGGGCAGGACCACATACTTTACGCCACGCTTCACCACATCGTCCAGCGCGGCCAATAAAGCAAAGTAGTTTTCGTTGAACAGCCGGGTGGAATGTAGCTGGGCTTCCATGGTGCGAGCCAAAGTATGTCTTCCGGTTTCCGGGTTGAAAACGCCCGGATAGGCGTGATCTCCCAGTTCGCCGTAAATATCCTGCAAATGCACATCGGCCAGGAAAGCTACCTGGATGCCGACTTGATCGTGAACTTGCTTTTCCTGACAAGCGGACAGGATCAACACAACAAGGAAGGAAAGGATGGCGACTACTTTTTTTGCCATAATTGAATCTCCATTAATGCTTTTGTTTCTAAACGAATACTGATTTTCATTATTTTAGTTCCAGCAGCGCCCAAACTGGTTTGTGATCCGACAGCGGTACCTGCATCTCAATAATTCCACCGTCCAGAACTTTCATTTTTGAAGGATTGTACACGATGTGGTCGATCACTTCGCCGTTGCTCTGATCTTCAGGCTCCATTGCATTATAAGTATTGCTTTTTGTACAATCGATTCCCAATGCTGTCCAGCTCACATCCATTCCAATTGTTTTAAACATTTCGTAGTACTGGTTTTTTTCTTCTGAATTGGAAGGAACGAAGTTAAAATCTCCTGCGACAACGGAGACGTCGCTTTCCTGTCGCATTTTCAGGTAATCAACGAAGGTTGAAATTTTATTGGTCGTTTCATCAATATGGGCTTGGTCGCGCCACCCAAAAGGAAAATGAACCGCGTAAATCGTAACTTCAAGGCCATTGATTTTGGTTTTGGCTTTGGTTGCTGTATGCAAAGTATCGGCCATCAGTACTTCTTCCTGATCGTACAATGGGGTGCGGCTGACAATGGTTTTGTATTTATCGTCATGTCCGGCGGTCGTGTATTTTCCAACCACCTGATACGGCAAGCCTAACGCTTTTCCAACCTGTTTGGTCCAGTCACCGCCAGGCGCTTCAGAAAAACAAACCACATCAAAATCAAAGGACTTAAGTGCTTCACCAATTTCAGTGGCGGTTGCATTTTTGCTGTATTCTACATTGTAGGCGGCAGCTTTCAGCTGGATCACGTTGTCCTTCTGGCAAGCCGCAAGGATGAACGACATCCACAAAAGCAAAAGGCTCCATTTGGTTACGATTCTCATCAGTTTTTGGTTTAATTTCTTAATGATTCTTACGAAACTGTTCAAACTTTTATTGAACCGACTTCGGGGTTCTCAAACATGTTTGTTTAAATCCCTCCGGTTCTACCGGAGGTTATTCAAATTGAAGTCCTTCGGACTTGTGCTTGCTAAAAACCCAGAATGGGTTTAATCTGAATAGCCGTGGGTGTCAACCCCCGCGAAATGAGTGATGTGGTGCAACAACCCTGATAAGGGTTGAACAGGAATGCGCTTTGAACATACCGAATTTAAACAGTCTTTCAATGAAATCAATGAAAAGAGAATCCGGAGAAAAGCAGCTCTCCGGATTCTGATTCATTCTTAAGCAAAGTTGTTCAAAACCGGGCTGCAATCTAGTAACTTGGATTTTGCACTAGATAGCCTGGCGTATCAGATGCGCCGTCGATGGCCGCCTGTGGAATGGGGAAAAGACGTCGTTGAACATCCGAATTGGTCTTTTCTGTCCAGGTGTCTTCGTATTTTCCAAAGCGAATCATATCGGTACGGCGTTGGTGTTCCCAATAAAACTCGAAGCCACGCTCGCGAAACAAGATATCTTCTGTCATTTCAGCCAGCGGTGGGGGCGTTACGTCCGGCCGGGCAGTTCGCGAAGCCCGAACCAGGTTCACGTCAGCGAGCGCTCCGGGGGCATCTCCCTTGCGCAATTTGGCTTCGGCCCGCATCATATACAAGTCGGCCAGCCGCACAATAACCAAGTCCGCTTCGCCCTTGTTTCGTCCATCATCCGATGATTTACTCCACTGGTATTTCTCAACCCGAAAGCCGGTATTGTAATCGCTCCCTTCAGGAGTAAAGTTGATTTCTTCTTCAAAATCGACATACGCATTGGCTTCCGCCCTCCGCCAGTCGCGAAGTTTTCCAATTTTGTACCTGCCATCGTCGCACATAATGAAAGGCAACCTGCGCCCGTTGTTTTGCAGGCCAAACTGCAAGCCCCGGTAAATCCCACGGTTGACTTCAAAGTCTTCGGCAGCAATGCAGGAATCTTCGGGTACAACCATGGCTTCCCAGAAGAACCGGGCATCGGCTTCAGCCGGATCAACATCGCCATACGCCTGAACCCACGATTGGTAAAAGTCGGAGGTAATGGCAGCGCCATCCGTTCCGTTGGCTTGTGGATATAGCGGATTTCCGTAGAAATTGTCGGACATGGAGAAATACGACATCCGGTTATGGCCGTTCAAATCGGGCCGCTGATCAACTGCAAAAACCAACTCACTGTTGGTGTGGTTGTCGTTGTCAAAAACAGCAAAGTATTCCGGCGATAGTTCGTATTGCCCCGAGTTGATGACCAGGTTGGCATACTCGATTACCTTATCCATATCAGCGGTTGTGAAATCGAAGTTGGTAGAATATGGATCACGCCACACGGCTGCATTCAGGTGCAGGCGTGCCAGCAGCGCCCAGGCGCCTCCTTTGGTCAACCGCCCAGGGCCAACATCGGTACGCAAATCGTCAATGACGGATTCGAATTCTGTCCGAATGTATTCCACGGCATCGTTTCCACGCAGGATGGTGGAGAGCTCACCAGCTTCATCTTTCTGGAAAGCAATTCCCCAAAGATCGAGTACAATCATATTATAGAAGGCCCGCAGCCCTTTTACTTCAGCTAAAAACACCCGGGCTTCAGCATCCGTTTCGGCCAATGGGGTCAGCACGTTGATGGCCAAAACTGTTCTGGAGATCATCACCGTCAGGTAGTCCCAGCATTGCCGGACATTGCTGTGCACTGGCGTGTAGGTGTGCTGATGCAGTTCAATATAAATCCCGTTGTCGCCCCAGTCTCTTCCACCACGGTAAGGCAGAATAGCCTCATCGGCCGAGATTTCCTGAACGGCAAAGTAGCGCGTATGCCTGTAAAATTCCGGCAGCATGCCATAGGCTGGAGCCACGGCTCCCTGAACCAAATCACTTTCCAGCGCCCCACCCGATAAGGATTCATCCAATATTTTCTCTTCCAGGTCGGTGCAGCTCCAGCTCAGCAGCATGGAGAATGCCAACAGGGCCAGTTTTATTGTATTTTTCATTTCAGTCTTCATATTCTCGATTAATTAAAATGATACGTTTAAACCAACAACAAATGTCCTCGCTTTAGGATACCCATTCAGATCGATTCCAAATGACTGGATCCCGGCAATCGAACGATCCTGGTTCACTTCGGGATCAAAACCATCGTAATCGGTGATCACAAACAGGTTTTGCCCGGTGAGCGACAGACGCATATCCTTAATGATATTGTTGATACCCATTAAGCCCGTGTTGAAACTGTAGCTTAAAGTCGCGTTGTTTAAGCGAAGGAAAGAGCCATCTTTCAGGTAGCGGGTTGAAATTGTTGACGAGTTGATGATGCTTTCTTCCGGGTATTGGATGGCGGCATCGGTTGTATTCAACGAGTTGGCCAGTTTCGCTTTGTAAAACTTGTTTGTGGCCGTGTTGTCGTAGATTTTGTTTCCGGATACGCCATTGAAGTTGACGCTGAGGTCGAACCGTTTGTAGTTCAAATTCACATAGAAGTTATACATCATGTCGGGCAGGGCACTTCCCACTACGCGGCGGTCATCCGTGTCGGGCACGTCCGGCTCCCGGAAAATGGACAATCCTTCGGGACCAATACCCATGAATTCTTTCATATAAAATGAGCCAATGGGATGGCCGTTGATCAACCCGTTGATCGTGGCGCCGGTCAGTCCTGATCCTTCAGCATTTCCCGTTGTCAAAATGGTAAAAGGGGAATTTTCCACCACATTGTCCAAAAAGGTGATGTTTCCACCCACCGCGTACGAAAATCCGCTTTCGGTGCGATGTTGGTAATCCAAAGCCAGTTCCAGTCCCTTATTGGTGATGGTCATGTCCTTCACGTTGGTCCAGTAGGTTGTTGCCGGCTGAATCGGGTCGGGCGGCACGACCTCAAGCAGAATGTTGTTGGACTCTTTGTGGAAGTAATCTATGGTTCCGGACAAAGCGCCATCAAGCAAGCCAAAATCAAGGCCGACGTTGGTTTGGGTTGAAACCTCCCACTGAATGTCAGGATTGGCCAGCCGTACGAAGGTTGTTCCGGCGGGGTAACTGCCCGAGTCATCCAAAGGGTAGCTGTCCTGGTTCGAAATTCGGGTCGTATATAGCGCCTGGGTAATTTTTGAAGGAATTTCCTGGTTTCCGGTTTGTCCCCATCCGGCCCTCAGTTTCAAATTGCTGATCCGTGACGATTCCATAAAATCTTCTTCTGAAATTCGCCAGCTTGCGGCAAACGAAGGAAAGACACCGTACTTGTTGTTTTTACCAAATTTAGAGGAACCGTCGGCCCGAACGGTGGCGGTTACCATATATTTGCTTTGGTAGCTGTAGTTGGCCCGGCCAAAGAACGATTGCAACTCATTCTCAAGCGTCCAGCCCTCCGGATGATTGTCAACCAAGTCGAGCTCCTGGCCCAAGCCCGGATTATAGCGGGGCTCAATGCCATTAACCGGGAAGTTCTCAGCGCTCCAGTGCCGCCAGCGGTCGAAGGTTTTTTGATAAGAATGCCCGGCCAGTAGCGTCACATGATGACTGTCCATGCCAAAATCATAGGTCAAATAATTCTCAATCAGGGTATTCTTTCCGTTGGTATAATACTGGTCCAACCGTCCCAGCTCAAACGGATCCGTACTTGGCATTGCCTGATTATCTGCGTCACTGGATCTATTTTCATAGCCAAAATTCAGTTTGTACACCAATCCGTCTAGGATTTCGATCGATGGAGCAATGTTTACAATAATCCTTCTGCTCTCCCTGAAATTTTTGTAGAGCTCGGCCCCAATCAGCGGGTTCATCAAATCCGGATACTTCACCGGATCGCCATTTTCGTCACGGGCCGGATAAGTCGGATTAAAATCGAGCATTTCCGAAACCAGCGTACTCATGATGGCATTCTCTCCCGACTCGATGGAAGCGTTCAAGTTGAAATCAATATTCAGCTTTCCGTCGAGCAGCTTTTGTGTGGCATTTACCCTGCCGCTGTATCTTTTGATGCCGGTGTTAAGCACGATCCCTTCCTGGTCGAGGTACCCGAGCGATGCCCGGTAGGTCAGCCGGTCGGTTCCACCCTGAAAAGTCAGGTTCTGATCGCTAGTGATGGCTGTCCGGGTCAGCTCTTCCTGCCAGTCAGTGTTGCCTCCACGGTCTTCCAGTGTGCCACCAACAGCCACTACTTGCCGCCGGAATTCGTCGGCACTGAAAACCGGGATTTTGCGAGCCATGTTTGAAATTCCGACGTTGGAGGTAATGGACATGCTCGAAACGCCGGCCTTTCCACTTTTTGTGGTGATCAGGATGACCCCGTTGGCACCACGCGAACCATAAATGGCGGTAGCCGATGCATCTTTCAGCACGTCAATGGATTCGATGTCTTCAGGATTGATGAAGTTCAGTGGGCTTTCGCCGGAGCCTGTTCCGGCCAGTCCAAGCGGAAACCCATCAACCACAAACAACGGGCCGGTTCCCTGCCGAATGCTTCCCTGGCCGCGGATGATAATGCGCTGACCACTGCCCGGTGCGCCACTTGATGAAGTAATGTTCACCCCCGACACTTTACCCTGAAGCAATTGTCCGGGAGAGTTCACCACGCCTTTGTTGAAATTTTCGCTTTTTACTGAACTTACGGCGCCGGTTAAGTCGCTCTTTTTTAGAGTCCCATAGCCAATAGCCACCACCTCGCCAATGCCAATGGTTTCTTCGTTCATGGTTACAAAAAACTGCACTTTGCCGGCAACCGGAACCTCGAGCGTTTCCATGCCGACGAATGAAAACTGCAAGAATTCAGCATCGGCGGGAATGTCAAGCTGAAACGCACCATCATTGTCGGTGATGGTGCCGGTGGCTGTTCCTTTCTCGACCACTGTTACGCCGGGGATTGGTTTTCCGTCGTTGCCGGCCACCACCCCGCTAATGCTTTTTCGCTGTTGCAAAAAGCTGCTCAGCCCTTCACCTTTCCTTTTTAGGATGATTTGGTAGTCGGTAACTTCAACATCAATCGATGCCTGCTCTCCAAATTGCCTCAGAATCGATTCAAGCGATTCATTTTCGACTTGGATGGTTATTTTTTGATCTTTCTGAAAAATTT
Organism: Sunxiuqinia dokdonensis; assembly: GCF_001270965.1. Taxonomy (GTDB): domain Bacteria; phylum Bacteroidota; class Bacteroidia; order Bacteroidales; family Prolixibacteraceae; genus Sunxiuqinia; species Sunxiuqinia dokdonensis. The sequence goes on from NZ_LGIA01000024.1 coordinate 42,667, forward strand.
CATCCTGATACAAAAAATAAAATTTCGTCTGGTCTTCGATCTCCTGAATGAGTTCCTGTACGGTAACTTCGTCCAGGTTCAAACTAAGCTTGGATGCCTGAGAGTAAGAATTAGCCCAGGAGCTTGTAAAAATCAAAAATGAAAATAGACATGTCAGTTTCATTTTTCTAAAATTTTGATTCATACCTTTTCTGACGAAAAGGTACCCCAATCGTGATTTTTTCATACATTTGACAAGTTTAATTAATAACTACAATTAACTGTTTTAAAGCCGGAGAGTGGGCCAACACGATCCGGCTTTTTCTATTTCAGAGCATAGGTCGTTTCATCTATTTTAGTAAGTTCAACTCCGGCGGTCTTTGCCAAAATACCCAAGGCAATTGCCGGTTCTTCAACCAATTTTAGTTTCCCGGTGATTGTTTCTGATGGCAACTCCGGACTGTCCAAAATAATCTGAATGGCATAAAATCGTTCCAGCTTTCGGGTGACCTGATTCAAATCGGATGTCGTTAAATTCAAAAATCCATCGTGCCACGAGATATAATTTTGTACATTGACGGTGTTGATGATTATTTGCGATTCTTCTTTGTGATAGGCTGCCTTTTGGTTTGGTTTCAGCAAAAAGTCGTTGCTCAAAAAACGAAAGCCGTTTTCTTTCACATTCACTTTTCCTTCAACCAAAACGGTTTCAATAACGGGATCGGATGGATAAGCGGAAACGTTGAACTTGGTGCCCAGCGCCAGCACTTCCACATCGCTGGTGTTGACCAAAAACGGCATGCTTTCGTGGTGGGCAACTTCGAAGAAACCTTCGCCAACCAAGAAGACCTCGCGGGTTTTGCCGGCGAAAGCTGCGGGATAAACCAGCCGCGAACCGGCATTCAGGTGAGCCAAGGTTCCGTCGGGCAATTTTATTGACGAGTGCTTGCCGTATGGTACAATCAACTGGTTCTGAAAATTCTTTTTGGGCTGGGCGTTTGTTTGCAGAGTATCCTGTTTGTTGATAATGAGTTGACCACCGTTTGTGTATTCAATATCGGACTCCTGCTCGGAAATAACGACATGGTTTCCATCACTCAGCAAAAGTTGGATGTGGTTACTGTTGGTCAGGGTTTCGGCCAGCATGAAATAAAGAGCTTTCAGTTCTTCTGACTTTTGATTGTTGTAAAACGTCATGCCGAGCACAAAGAAGAGCAGCCCGACAGCGGCATATTTCAAGGCTGAAAACCCGAGGGTCAGAAAATAGTTTCTTCTTTTTCTCCGGTCAATTTCGCGGAGAATGGTGGCCAGCAGATCCAGCGATTCGTTTCCGCTCTCCGCCTCATTTTTTGTCCGAACGGATAAAATCAGCTTTCGCGCCAGCGCAACCGGCTCTTGCTCTTCTGGATGATCAGCCAGATAGTTATGCCAATAGTCATTTAGGTTTTGGCTTGGCTGTAAAATCCAGCGCACAAATTCCCGGTCTTCAATGTATTTTTGAAATCGCTCCATTGCCAGAGGTCTGTTTTGATAGTAGGTTCCTCCAAACTCTAAAACATGGACACCAAAACCAATTTATTTTTTCTGGAAAAGATAAAGAAGCACCTGAACTTGCTTTTGGTCAAGTGTTTTACGAAGCGAAATTAAAGCCCGGTATAATAATTTCCGTGCCGATTCGATAGATATTTTCAGGATTTCGGCGATCTCCGAATACTCCAGCTCCTCTTCAAACTTCAGGTAAATAATCTCCTTTTGTTTCGAAGGAAGCGCGCTCACCGCTTTCACCAGCGCTTCTTTTATCTCCCGCGACAATTCAAAATCAATAATCTGGTTCTGGATATTGTAGTCGGACTGAAACAGATCGTGTTCCAACTCGCCGTTCAGCCGGAGCGTTTGAAATTTGCGTTCTTTCATCATCTTTTTGAAAAGCTTGTTTCGGAAGGCAACAAAAAGGTAAGCTTTCAGATTTTCAATTTTCTTCCCACCCAGCTTCCTTCTTTTCAGAAACAGGTCGAGGTAAACTTCCTGAATGCTGTCGTGAATCCATTCTTTGTTGGGACAGAGTTTGCGCCCGTACAACAGCAAGCGGTCAACATGTTGCTGATAGATCACCGAAAAGACTTTGTCGTCCCCATTCAGGAAAGCATGCCATAAAAAATCTAAATTGTTGTGATCAGGTTCGCGCATTCAATTTTTATTAAAACATTAACGAAGCTCGCACACTGCATCAAACTTCCCAGTGCGCTTTACGTTTGTGCCAGCAAAACAAATGCTTTGCAATTACAAAGGGCGCACATTTAGGTTAAAGTCCGATTAAAAGTCCGTTCGACATCATCCTGCAACGAATTGGACGACCAGTCTGGAGGATTCAGTCATGCACATGTCATTTGTTACCAAATAGATAGAACGCTTCCAGGTCGTCAGCTCCTATTAAACCAACACCTGCAGCTTTCAGTTCATTCCAAACCGCGTTTCTTTGTTCCGGCGTTTTGGCGGGTGTTGCCCAAAACCGTAGCAAATACCCGTTATTTCTGGCTTTCTCAGCCAAATCATATAACATTTTTCGTTCGTTTGCGGGCATCGGTCCGGTGCCATCCCAGTCAAAATAATTTGTCCAGTTGTCGCTCACCACCGGCATCAGTTCCGGGGCAATACTCGATTCCAAATTTTCAAGCCGCCCATCAAACGCTGCATAACGAACTTCCTGCGATTTCATAAATTCAAAAGGCCGGTTGCCGGAAACAACCACCAGTACCGCGCCTTTTGTTTTCGCGCCATCTTTAAAAAACGACAGATTCGACTTGTAATCCTGAAGGATTTGATGCAGCAATTGGTAGGTTTTTAAGCCGTCATCTTTAATGTCGATCAAGAGAATAAGCTCTTCGCCGTTGCCATAAACCGAACCTTTGTTTTTGCTGATTTCTTTTCGAAGTGGTTCAAGATAGAGCTGACGAAGCGTGCGCCCGGCTCTAATCTGGGCAAAATCGTGGGCGACAAAAAGCGAATCGCCAGCAGAATAGACGTCGGCTTCAATACTTTTAAACCGATGATCCAAGGCATCGAACAGAGGCCGGTCGTGCTCATAATCGTTGTGGGCATGCCCGTTCAGCAGCGGCAAAGATGCTGTTTGATCTGAACCGCATCCAGCCATCAGGAGAATTAAAACTCCAAAAACTACACGCTTCCTCATGATCATTTTTTTCAATCCAAAATTTCTTCGATTTTCACCGGGCGGCCTTCAGCAAGCGATTTTTTTGCGGCCAAGCCAATTGCAATGGATAATAATCCATCGTTCCCGTCCACCGGCATTTCGCTGTTGGAAACCAGCGCATCAATAAATTCCTTCATCTCCTGAACATACGAAGCGTCATATCTTTCCAGGAAAAAGTGCAAGGGCAAGTCGCCCGACACGCCCGATTGCGTGTACAATTTGTGGTTGTTCGGGAAGTTGTTTTCGGCCTGGGCCATACCTTTGCTGCCAAACACTTCGAGCCGTTGGTCATAGCCATACACCGCTTTTCGGCAATTGTCGATCACCGCCATGCTGCCGTCGTCAAAAGTCAGCGTGATGACGGCCGTGTCTACATCACCGGCTTTTCCAATTTCAGGATCAACCATCACGGCCGCTTTTGCAAAAACCTCTTTCACCTGCTTGCCCGAAATAAATCGTGCCATGTCAAAATCATGGATGGTCATATCCAGAAACATGCCGCCCGACACTTTGATGTAACTCACCGGCGGTGGCCCCGGGTCGCGACTGGTAATTTTGATGATTTGCGACTCGCCAATCGCACCGCTTTCAACCAGTTGTCTGATTTTTTTGAACTCCGGATCGAACCGCCGGTTAAAGCCCAGCATCAGTTTTACGCCCGATTTGTTCACCACGTCAAGCACTTCCTGAACACGATCAAGGGAAAGGTCAAGCGGTTTCTCGCAGAAAATTTGTTTGCCAGCTTTTGCCGCTTTTATGGTGTAGTCAGCATGGGTGTCCGTTGGCGAGCAAATGACGACCACATCGACTCCAGGCACAACCAGCAGTTCGTCAAAATCGCCAACAAAATTCGGCACATTGAATTCGTCAGCAATAGCTTTCGACTCATCCAGTACATCCATGACGGCCACAACTTCCACTTCAGGAAAATTCCGGCACAAATTCTTCAAATGTATTTTGCCGATCCGGCCCAAGCCGGCAACAGCTACTTTTAGTTTTTTCATGTTTATTTATTTTTAAAGCCCAAGTGATTTCAAAAACTTTCTATTATTGGCTGCGCATTGTTTCGGGTTTCCCATCCCAGGAAGCACATCCTGCTCAACGACAATCCAGTCTTGGTATCCTCTGTTATTCAATATTTCCACGATTGATTTAAAATCGACGCTTCCTTTGCCCAATTCACAAAAAACACCCTTCTCCACCGATTTGAAATAATCGTATCCGTTCTCTTTTGCTTCTTCTCCAACCTGTTCCGAATAATCCTTAAAGTGAACATGCCAGATGCGGCTGTCGTATTTCTCGAGCGCTCTCACCGGATCCCCGCCACCGAAAGCATAATGCCCCATGTCGAGGCAAAGCCCGAGCAGCGAAGGATCAGTGAGCTCCATCAGTTTTGCTACCTCATCCGGCGTTTCAACGTAGCCGCCGCAGTGGTGATGAAAAACGGTGCGCATGCCAAATTGGTCGTTAACAGCCCTGGCAACTTTTTCGCCACCGGCCGCAAAGGTTTTCCACTGTGCGTCAGACAGTCCCATTTTCGGGGTAATCCGGCCGGCATTTTGGGTGCGTTCTTCAACCGAGCCATTTTCGTCGGCCAAAACGATAAAGGCATTTTTGTATCCGGCATCGAACATCAGCTTGGCGGTTTTTAGGGCCAGCTTCACCCCGGCATCGTGGGTTTCTTGCTTGGCAAGCGCTACGGGGACAAAAGCCCCCAACAGCTCCAGTTTTTTTTCACTCAACACTTGCCGAAGTTGCTGCGGATCGGTGGGCATAAAACCCCAGTCGCCCAGTTCGGTCCCGGCATAACCAGTTTCAGCCATTTCAGCAAGTACTTGCTGGTAACCGAGTGATTTCCCTTCGAGCTCAAATTCTAATGCGCCCCAGGAGCAGGGCGCGTTGGCTACTTTTATCATGGTTTTAAATATTTAAAATTTACGTGTCCATTCCTGTGGCCAGCGTTCGATGACCACTTTCGTTTGGGTGAAAAATTCGATGGCGTGACGGCCTTGCCCGTGCAGATCGCCAAAAAAGCTGTCGTTCCAGCCACTAAACGGGAATTGCGCCATGGGTGCAGCCACCCCAATGTTGATGCCGATGTTTCCGGCATTGGCCTGGTTCCTAAAGGTTCGTGCATTCAGCCCGCTGGTTGTGAACAAGCAGGCCATGTTTCCAAAATTATTACGGTTCACAAAATCGATGGCTTCGTCAATCGCCGCCATGTGGATCAGGCTCATCACCGGCCCAAAGATTTCGGTTTTGATGATTTCCCCTTCCAATGCCACATTTTCCAAAATCGTTGGCTTGATGAAATTCCCTTTTTCGTAGCCGCTGATGGTGGCATTGCGCCCATCGAGCAACAGGTTTGCCCCTTCGCCGATGCCTTTGGCAATCAGGCTTTCAATTCGCCGTTTGCTTTCGGGCGTGATTACAGGCCCCATTTCAATTCCCTCGTCGAGGCCGAAACCCGTGGTTTTGCTTTTCGCGGCTTCGAGCAAGGCTTCGGTGATGGTTCCTTTTTTATCGCCAATGGTGATGATGTTTGAAGCGGCCAGGCAGCGCTGCCCGGCACAGCCGTAAACACTGTCGGCTATAATTTTGGCGGTCATTTCCAGGTCGGCATCCGGCATGACCAACACCGGGTTTTTAGCGCCACCCTGCGCCTGCACCCGTTTGCCGTTGGCTGTTCCGCGTTGGTAAATGTAGCGGGCAACCGGCGTGGAGCCAACAAAACTGATAGCTTTCACCTGCGGATGGTCCAGCAAGGCATCCACGCTGTCTTTGCCGCCATGCACGAGGTTGACCAAACCTTTTGGCAAGTCGAGCTGATCAATCAACTCAAACACCTTCATCATGGTCAACGGCACTTTTTCCGAAGGTTTCAGAATAAAACTATTCCCGCAAGCCAAGGCATACGGCAAAAACCAAAAGGGAATCATCCCCGGAAAATTAAACGGTGCCACACAGGCGCAAATCCCAACCGGCTGGCGGATCATAAACTCGTCAATTCCCGAAGCAACATTCTCCGAAAACTCACTCTGCATCAACATGGGCGTGGCACAGGCGGTTTCCACATTTTCAATACCGCGTTGGATCTCCGCCTTTGATTCGGCCAAACTTTTTCCACACTCCAAGGTGATCAACCGTCCCAACTCGTCGAGGTGATCTTCCAGCAATTGCTTCAATTTGTACAAGGGCTGAACCCGTCGCATTACAGGCACATTCCGCCATTCATCCAAGGCTTTGGCCGCAGATTCAACAGCTGATTCGACATCAGCCGCTGTGTTTTTGCCATACGGGACTTTGCCCAAAACTTCTTGGGTGGCAGGATTAAGCACATCAACGGTGCCTGACTCCTTGCTGGCAACCCAACTTCCATTGATATAATTCTTTAAAACTTCCATATCGTGATTTTTTAATCTTGTTATTTACTTTCTTCTGTGAGGGTCATTTAATTGTCATTTCTTGTCATTTGTTGTTTTCAGGATTACTCTTTGATCGCCAATGACTATAAATGACAATCTAATGACCACTTAATGACACTTAAATGACTTCGATATTTTCGAATATTCCTTGCATTTCTTGTCAAACGCCATTTTGTCCCAATAAAATATAAATCATCACCGTCACCACAACCAGCACAATGGAGAGGTGTGGCGTGTATTTCCAGGGAACCATTTCCATCCTCAGTGGTGCCGTGCGAATGCTGAAATTTTTCCTTGGATAATAATAAGATACCGCAAACATGATCATGACATTCAGCACAAATTCAATCCCCCAATTGTGAATAAAATGAAGGTCAATCTTGAGGATGAAGGTGGTGACTATGTAATAGACCAAGCCAAAGATCAGAGCAGACTTGGCGCCCACGGCTGAAATTCGTCCCATGTAAAATCCGGCCAGCATGATGGAGGCAATGGGAATGAAAAAGATTCCGTTTAGTTGCTGAAGCAATTGGTATAAACCTTCGGGCGCTTTGGCCACCAAAGGTGCTGCGATAATCGCAACGATCGCCAACACAGATGAAAGTGCCCGACCAATCCAGACCAAGCGTTTCTCTGTGGCTTCCTTGTCAATCATTCGTTTGTACACATCAATGCTGAAAATAGTGGCAGCGCTGTTCAACACGCTGTTAAACGTACTCAAAACGGCTCCCATCACCACCGCAGCGAAAAAACCAGTCAGGCTCATGGGCAGCACTTTTTTGATCAGCGCCGGGTAAATCAGGTCCTGATTGTCGTACATTGAATCGCCAAAGTAATAGAACCCGATAACGCCAGGCAGCACGATGACCAGCGGAACCAAAATCTTCAAAACACCAGTAAACAACAATCCTTTTTGCGCTTCTTTCAGGTCGCGGGCACCCAAAGCCCGCTGGATAATGGTTTGGTTCATTCCCCAAAAATAAAGCTGGTTGATAATCAACCCCGTAAATAGCACGCCAAAAGGCATCACCGAATCTTTGGCACCAATCACGTTAAACTTCTCAGGGGCATGTTCATACACCTTGGAAAGGCCGTCGAACAAATTGCCGTCGCCAATGCTGAACAAGGCGATTACAGGAATGAGAATTCCTCCTGCCAACAAACCAATGCCATTGATCGTATCAGAAAAAGCCACGGCTTTCAACCCGCCAAAAATAGCGTACACCGAACCAATGACGCCGATACAAATCACGGTTAGCCATAAGCCTTCGGACCTGCTGGTGCCCAGCACTTCAGAAACATTGAAAATACTTTCGAGATTGATCGCACCAGTATATAAAACGATTGGCAACAGTGTGACAACAAATGAAATGACCAAAAACAAGGCCACCAAGCTCCGGGTGGTTCCGTCGAACCGTTTTTCAAGGTACTCCGGAATGGTTGTTAAGCCAAGTTTCAGGTACCGCGGAACAAAAAAGATGGCGGCAATAACCAGCGCCAAAGCCGAAGTTACTTCCCACGAAATGACGATAAAGCCATTTTTATAGGTTGAGCCATTCATCCCAATCAGGTGTTCGGTCGAAATATTGGTCAGCAACATCGAACCGGCAATCACCGTCCCGGTCAGGCTTCGACCGCCCAAAAAGTAGCCGTCTGACGAATCCATCTTGTCTTTCCGAAGCCTAAACCAGGTGTAGAAAGCCACGAAGGCCGTAAATCCAACAAATGTGATGATCGTTAACATCATTTAGTCAGGTTGTTCATTTTTCACTTAAAACTATCGTGTTTGTTATTTCTCTGCTTGCTCCCTTATTGCAATCAGTTTTGTCATTCCTGGTCATTTGATTGTCATGTGTCGTTTCCCAAACAAATAGTGACCACTCAATGACTATCAATGACCATCAAATGACTCATTCCTAGAAGAAATACCGCTGTTTCTTTTTCTGTTCCGAATAATTTTCATAGGCTTTCTGCACGCCTTCCGATTCTGAAACTTCGGCAATCGGCACGTCCCACCAGGCATGTCCGTAGCCTGCCATCTTTCGTTCGGGAACAGTTTCGATGTAGATGACCGTGGTTTGTTTTTCCTGTTTGGCTTGCTGAAGCGCCTCATTAAATGATGCGATATTGCTTGCTTTGTAAACTTTTGCACCCAGGCTTTGGGCATTCATCGCCAGATCAACCGGTAACAGCTCACCTTCGAGCTGACCATCCGGATTTCGATAAGAATATTGGGTTCCAAAACCTTCGCTGCCAATCGATTTCGACAAACCGCCAATACTTGCAAAACCTTTGTTATCAATCAAAATGATGGTGAGTTTAATCCTTTCTTGTAGCGAAGTAATGATCTCAGAAGGCATCATCAAATAGCCGCCATCACCCAGGATGACGTAAATTTCACGATCGGGGCAAGCCATTTTTGCCCCCAGTGCACCCGAAATTTCATAACCCATGCAGGAGTAGCCATATTCGAGGTGGAAGCCTTTGGAATTGCGGGTGCGCCACAGTTTGTGCAAATCGCCTGGCGCACTGCCCGACGCACAAAGCACGACATCATTCGCATCAGAAAAGGTATTGACTGCACCAATCACCTCCGCCTGGCTCGGAATGGCGGCGTCGTCCGCCTGATAAGTGGCAGCTACTTTTTCATCCCAGCTTTTATTGAAGTTGGCAACTTTCTGCCGGTAGCTTTCATCTACTTTGAAGTTGCCTATTTTCTCGGCCAGCTCTTCCAGAATCACTTTGGCATCGCCGGTTAAGGCCAGCGCACTGTGTTTGTGGGCATCAAATTCTGCAATGTTGATGTTGATGAATTTGACATTTTTATTCTGAAAAGCTGTTTTCGAAGCCGTTGTAAAATCGCTGTAGCGGGTGCCAATTCCGATGACCAGATCAGCTTCGGTGCTGATGGCGTTGGCGCCTTCCGTTCCGGTTGCCCCAGTCGCGCCCAGATTATGCGGGTCATCGTAAGACAGCGACCCCTTACCGGCAAAGGTTTCACCAACAGGAATTCCTGTTTGGTGGACGAAGGCTGCCAAGGCTTTTTCAGCTTCGCTGTATATGACGCCGCCGCCTGCAATAATCATCGGCTTTTTTGCTGATTGGATCCATTCCACGGCCCGCCTCAGCGCATTGGCATCCGGGCGCGGACGCGGAATGTGCCACACCCGTTTTTCAAACAGTTCCACCGGAAAATCAAAGGCCTCGGCCTGCACATCCTGGGGAATGCACAAGGTGACCGCTCCGGTGTCAGCGGGCGAAGTCAGCACCCGCATCACTTCAGAAAGCGAAGTAATTAACTGCTCGGGACGGTTGATGCGGTCCCAATATTTCGATACCGGCTTGAAACAATCATTCACCGAAAAATCCTGCGAAACGGCAGATTCCAGTTGTTGCAAAACCGGCGCGACCAAACGTTTGGCAAACAAATCGCCGGGCATGAGCAGTACCGGAAGCCGGTTGATGGTGGCACCTGCCGCAGCGGTAATCATGTTGGTAGCTCCCGGTCCGATGGACGAAGTGCAGGCAAAAGTGGACAACCGGTTTTTCATTTTGGCGTAACCAACCGCCGTGTGTACCGCAGCCTGTTCGTTGCGCACCATATAGTATCTAAAATCGGTGGTTTGCTGCAGGGCCTGGCCAAAACCAGCCAGGTTGCCGTGCCCAAAAATCCCAAAGCAACCGGCAAAAAAGGCTTGCTCCACCCCATCCCGTTCCGAATATTGGTTTTTAAGAAATTCGATGGTCGCCTGTGCAACGGTTAATCTTTTTGTTTTCATTTTATTCAGGATTGATTAGTTAAATAAGACTGAATACAAAGACACCAAGTCACAAAACATTAAATAGTTTCATTCGTGTCTTTGTGCCTTCGTGTTTAAATCTTCCTTTCCGGAGTTCAAGTGCTTCATATCAGAAACCTCCTTTTGATTCGATAAATTGCAAAATCTCATCTTCGTATGGCGTAAAATTGGCGCAGCCCAGTTGGGTCACCACATGCGCCCCGCAGGCATTGCCCATGCGGCACGATTTGTACAAATCCCAGCCCTTCAGGTAGCCATAAATGAATCCGGCAGCAAAGGCATCGCCCGCCCCCAGGATATTGACCACCTCAACGGGAAAGCCCGGCACTTTCTGGACGGTGCCGTCGGGCAGATAGACCACCGCCCCGCGGGAGCCGGTTTTGACGATCAGCGCATCCACGCCCAAACTCAGAATTCCCTGAATGGCTTCATCCACATCGCCTTTAATTTCGGGCGCCGAAATTTGCTGGTGGCTGATGACTAACTGTGCTTTGTCGGCCAGAAAAGCCGCTAAAATTTCCTCTTCGGTTCCCAACACGATGTTCACGTTCCGCATAAAGGCACGCGATGTAATCCCAAAGGCGCGGATATCGTGCCACTGGTCAGCCCGAAAATCAAGGTCGAGCATGACGGGAACGTCATTTTTTCGGGCAATCTCGGCAGCCAGAAAAGCGGCACTCCGTGTTGGTTCGATATTCAACGCCGTTCCCGACAGTTCGAGCAGGCGTGATTGTTCGATTCCGGCTTTTAAAACCTGATCGATGCTAATCTGCGAGTCAGCACAATTATCACGATAATAGACCAGTGGAAAACGGTCAGGTGGTTCAATTCCAAGCAGCACCGCCGATGTCCGGGTGCCTTCAATAACAGGTACATTTTCGGTGGCAACCCCTTCCTTTTTCAAAAAATTCAGCAGGAAATCACCGACTTTGTCTTTTCCAACCCCGCTCAGCAAGGAAGCTTTCAGCCCCAGGCGGGAACAGCCGACAGCAATATTTAAAGGCGAACCACCAACAAAAGCGTGAAAGCCCTGAATGTCTTCGAAGCGGCTGCCAACTTGTTGGGAATAAAGGTCGATCGATGATCTTCCGTAAGTGATCACGTCGTAACGTTTTGCAGTATTTGTCATTTCTATTGGTTATTAGTCATTGGATAATTGGTCCTTGGTGGTCAATCAATTGTCAATTGTCAATGGTTGCTATTGTTGACCCTCCCTGGCCCTCCCTTCGTGAAGGGAGGGTCGGTCCGGCAAGCCGGACCGGGGTGGGTTTTCCATGCCCGGATCTCGGTACTCATATCTACTTATTCATGTCAGCCGTTACCATTGGAACCCGCGGGTCGCGCCCTTTCCACGAATTGTAAATCCATTGGTGATCGGGGTCGTCGGTGTTGGCCAGCGCCTGGTCGCTTCCGGTTAAAAAGTTGAGGTAGTACACGTTGTAGCCATGCCCCGCGGCTACCGGGTGATAGCCCTCCGGAACCAAGACCACATCGTTGTTGCGGGCGACAGCAATTTCGTCCAGACTGCGATCGTCATTATAAACTTGCTGAATGGCGAATCCCTGAGGTTTGTCAATTTTGTAGAAATAGGTTTCCTCGAGGCGGGCTTCAGTCACATTTCCATCTGCATCCACTTTGCGCACGTCGTGCTTGTGTGCCGGGAAAGAGCTCCAGTTGCCTGATGGCGTATAAACCTCAACCGAAACCAGCCGGTGGCAATCGAAGCCAGGTTGAATCAGGCTATTGATCTGGCGGGTAGCATTGTCGCCGCCGCGAATTTCGATGGCCGCCTCCTCCGGCCGTTTAAAATAAGCCGGATGGTCTTCGTCGGTTTCGCACCAGCCATAAGCAATGTCAAGCAGATCGCTTTTAGCAGTCAGTTCAAACGATGTATTGCGAGGAAGATATAAGGAATGCGCAATGCCACTAAAAACATCTTTGCGCCCATTGACGGTTTCCCAGTTTCCCTTGTCGGTTTTAACGGAATAGTTGCCGCCCAGCAAAATAATGGCATACTCATTTTGACCGGTGTTACCGGTCCACGTCTCGCCTTTTTCCATCAGCCGGGCCTCGAAATTCAGGAACTGCCAGCCCGTTTCTTCTTTTAACACACTTTGATAAACTCCTTTTTCGGCCTGCGGCTTGGCCAGCAGCCGGTACTTTTTATCGATTTTCATCTGCTTAATTTTTTTATTTCACTTGCTTTGCCAACAGCCCCCAGCAATTCAAACTTTTGAAGGTTGAATGTTTCCAGGGCATCCATAAAACTTTTTCCGGGAATGATGGGCTCAAACTGTGCCGGCGACAGTTTGAAAAATTCGCGGTGCACCCGTGTCCAGATCAGGCGCGCGTCGGTGGCAATGTTGATTTTGCACACGCCATATTGAATCGCCTTTAGTAATTCATCGGTTGACACGCCTTTCGCGTCAATGCCCAGTTGTCCGCCCGCCGCATTGATGCGTTGGATCTCTTCAAAATTGACGGCCGAACCGCCATGCAGCACCAGCGGAAATCCGGGTAAACGTTGCTGTATTTCTTTCAGAATATCAAATTGAAGCCCTTGGCTACCTGAGAATTTGTAGGCTCCGTGACTTGTTCCCACGGCCACGGCCAGACTGTCGCAACCGGTTTGATTTACAAAAGCTTCCACTTCCGATGGTCGCGTGTATTTGCTGGATTTCTGGTCAACCACCAAGTCATCCTCCACCCCACTCAAAACCCCCAGTTCAGCCTCGACTGCGATATTTTTAGCATGTGCTTGTTCAACTACTTCTTTGGTGAGTGCCACATTCGAATGGAATGGTTCGTGTGACGCATCGATCATGACCGATGTGTAACCGCCCGATTCAATGCAATCCATAGCGTGTTCTTTGGTGCCATGATCCAAATGAACGGCGAAAACGGTATCGGGATGAATTTTTGCAGCGGCCGAAATCATGGACAGTAGCATTTCGGGGTGGGCATAGTTCCGGGCAACCGGAGTGGTTTGAACAATGAAAGGAGCATCGGCTTTTTGCGCGGCGCGGAACAAAGCATGCACCTGTTCCATGCACCAAACATTAATTGCAGCAATGCCATACTTGCCGTAACAGGCTTCGAATAGTTTTTTTGACGAAACAATCATCTTTTGAAAACCAATTAGTTAGGTTTAAAACAGATGAAATTTACACCTTTATTTATATTGATTCCAAATAAACAGATGGAAATGTTTATGCAAAGGTTTGCATAGAATCCAAATTGAAGTGTTCAGAAACAAGAACAATAAGACTGATTCGAAGCGACTAACAACCAGCCATTTCGAGAGCCAAAGGATGATGGGGCTGCATTTTTCGGCTTAACTTCTGGTGGAATAGCGTGTTTTTCCAAACTCCGCTGCTCGCAGATCCGTTGTAGGAATACTTTTCATATAAAACAGGCAGAATACAAGGTGGAAGTCTTGACCGAACTTACTCAAACTCCTTTTTCAGTAGCTTTTTGAATCCCGGACTCACGTAGGTTTTGAAATTGCCTTCGTCGTCAGAATAGATAAAGTAAACATCAATGTTGTGATCCCCTTCGGCGATGGCAATCGACTTGTCAAGTCCGCTGACCATAAAGGCGGTTGCAAAAGCATCGGCGGTCATGCAGTCGTCGGCCAGCACGGTGGTGCTCAACAGGCTATGCTGCACTGGATAGCCCGTTCTCGGATCAATGGTGTGTGCGTATTTCACTCCATTTTCGATATAAAAATTGCGGTAATTGCCCGAGGTGGCCAGCGCTCGTTCTTTCAGCTCCACAATGGCTTTGAGTTTTTGTTCGGTGAAAAAATCGTTGTCATCGGGCTTGCTAATTCCAATCGACCAGTAGTTTCCTTTCGCATTTTTGCCTTTAGCCACCACTTCGCCGCCAATTTCAACCATGTAATTTTTACATCCTTGTTTGCTCAGGTAATTGGCCACCAAATCGCAGGCAAACCCTTTGGCAATAGCACTGGCATCGAGCATGGTGTTGGGATGGGCTTTCACAAGCTGATCATTTTCGATCCACACTTTTTGATAGCCTACAATGGCTTTCAGCGAGTCGATCAGCTCAACGGTCACCTCTTCCTTATTCTTAAAGCCAAAGCCCCAGATGTTAACCATGGGTGCAACAGTGACATCAAAAGCGCCATCGGTAATTTCAGAAATTTCCTGCGCGCGGTTGAAAACCTTGAGAAAATGCTCGTCTAACTTCGTCGTTTCATTTTTATTCACCTTCGAAATGGTGGACGTGGAATCGAAGGTGGACATCGACCGGTTTAGCTCATTCATCACCGCTTCCATGCCTTTTTGAAGATCTTTCCCGTTGGGACTTTCGTAAGTCACATGATAAATGGTTCCGTAAACAAATCCCTCGTTCGAAATATATTCGGCTGTTTGCTGACAGGACGACAGGATGACGAATAAAATGGCCAGAAAGTACAGTCGTTTCATCGCGCGCTATATTTGGTTATGCTTTGATTTGTGCTTTGTAACAGTTCTAAAATGTCCGGTTTACGCTGAATGACATTTGCGAGGTAAATATAAATCATTAGTTTCAGCTTCTGTAAATTGGGACGAATTATCTGTTGAAAACTTAATACGATTGCGGTGATTGAGAAAAGGGCTTTGCTTGCGGGACTTCGGCGTTTCTACCGCTCCATTGTTATTGGAGAGTCCGGGGAGTTGGAATTGAAACAGCGATTGATCATTTTAACCAGCCTGATTATGACCTTTTTTGGGCTGATCAGCATGGTGACCAACTACCTGCTTGGTTTTGGCCCGGTCATGGTCGGGTTGATGGCGGTCATTGCTGTTTTGTTTTTTAGCTACTACCTGGTTGGCCGGTTCAATCTGATGGACCGAAAAATCTACATGCTCATTTCACTGACATTCTTAGTCATTATCAACATTGCCTGGTTTTATAATTATGGTTCCCGCGGGCCTGTGTTCCTCATGTTTATTATTCTTTATACCTTTTACATCTTTATTTGGGAAAAGCGCATGCTGTTGGTTGTATCAGTCGTTTTGCTAATCAATGTGCTGGTGCTTTTCCTCCTCGAATGGCAAAACCCCAACTTCACCGGCAACTATCCCGACGAGTCTTTACGAATTAGCGACGTTTATCTGGGCTTGTTTATTGCCATCTTGCTGATTTTGGCTTTTGCGCTTACCGTAAAGCTCAACTACATGAGAGAATATGCTCAGGCTCGAAAATCGGATCAATTAAAATCAGCTTTTCTGGCCAATATGTCGCACGAAATCCGTACGCCGTTGAACGCCATTGTCGGCTTTTCGTCGCTGGTGAGTGATGATGTTTTTGACCAGGAGCAAAAGGATGAGTTCAAGCGTATGATCAACGAAAACAGTGATTACCTGATGTTTTTGATTGAAGACATTATTGACCTTTCCAAAATTGAAGTTGGCGCCCTGCAATTCAAGATGTCCGAAGTCAGCTTGGACGAACTTTTCGAGAAGCTCAAGCAAAGTTTTGGCAGATCGCCTGGCCACGATCGGAAACAGCTGCACATTCATTACCAGCTACAGCTAGACAATCCGACAATTTCCACCGATGTTTTTCGACTGGAACAGATTCTTCGAAACCTGATCAACAATGCCATCAAGTTTACGGAACAGGGTGAAGTTGAATTTGGCGTCGAACAACGCGATGGCGAAATAACCTTTTATGTCAAAGACAGTGGCATTGGCATTCGGCCCGAGAACATTGAAATTATTTTCGACCGCTTTGTGAAGGTGGAGGAACGCGGGAAGAACATGGTTCGTGGAACCGGAATCGGTTTATTTCTTTCCAAACAACTCATTGAAAAGCTGGGCGGACGCATCTGGGTCGAATCCGAATATGGACACGGAACCACCTTCTACTTTACCATTAATCATTTAGTGGATGAAAAAGCCGTTTTTTAGTTTTTAAGTCAGGTATTCTTGCCCGATTATTTTTATTTTTGCAGTCGAAGAAAAAAATCATTCACACAAAAAATAAACCACTGTGGGTAGAGCATTTGAATACCGGAGAGCAGCCAAGGAAAAGCGCTGGGGGCACATGTCCCGAATTTTTCCAAAGTTATCACGAGCCATTACCATGGCGGCCAAAGAAGGTGGCCAGGACCCGGACATGAATGCCAAATTGCGCACGGCCATTCAAAACGCCAAAGCGCAAAACATGCCCAAAGACAACATTGACGCGGCCATTAAACGTGCGGCAGGCAAGGATGCCAGCGACTACACCGAAGTGAACTACGAGGGAAAAGGCCCGCACGGGGTGTTGATTTTTGTGGAATGCGCCACCGATAACACCACACGCACGGTAGCCAATATCAAATCTTATTTCAACAAGGCGGGTGGGGGACTGGTGCCCACCGGATCGCTCGAATTTATGTTCGACCGTAAGGCGGTGTTTCAGTTTGAAGCCTACGAAGGCATGGACCTGGAAGAATTACAACTGGAACTGATTGATGCCGGACTGGAAGAGGTGGAGCAAAATGAAGATACGGTTTATGTTTACGGCGATTACACCAGCTTTGGAACCCTTTCGCATGCCTTGGAAGAGCTGAAAATAGAGGTGAAAAAGTCGAGCTTGCAGCGCATTCCGACCTCGGCCGTTGAGTTTAGCGAAGAACAATTGGAAGATATTGAAAAACTACTGGACAAAATTGAAGAAGACGACGATGTTCAGCAGGTTTTCACCAACATTGCCTGACGGTTTCGGGTGATACGATTGATTGGTAAAATTGGTAAGCCGCAGCCTTTGGGTTGCGGCTTTTTTATTTCCAGGCGAATAGAACGACTTGTACGTCCGTACACGGCTTCCCCAGCGAGAAGTGGAGCTTTATACGTTTGTACACGAGTTCCCCAGCAAGAAGTTGAGCTTTGTTTGTTTGTACACGCGTTCCCCAGAGAGAAGTTGAGCTTTGTTTGTTTGTACACGCGTTCCCCAGAGAGAAGTCGAGCTTTGTACGTCCGTACACGCCTTCCCCAGCAAGAAGTGGAGCTTTGTACGTTTGTACACGGCTTCCCCAGCGAGAAGTGGAGCTTTGTACGTTTGTACACGAGTTCCCCAGCAAGAAGTCGAGTCGTCATTTATTGACGCGTTCCCCGGAGCGAAGCGGAGAATCGAAACAGGCCCTGGTGAAATAGTCGCAGTGTCCAGTCTCAGTTTACAGTTTCAGGTTTCCAGATACTGACGATGGATGAGTGATTAAGGCGGATTGTTGACTTGCGTTGACCCACCCTGTCTCCCTCCCTAATCTTCAGGCAGGGCAGGGGTGGGTCAGGCATTTAAGAAACAGGCAAGTAGATGACAATTGCTCCGTTCTTTCGTTTTTTCTTCGTGTATAAAGAAAACTTGTGTTTTCTGTGGTTCAGAAAAACTAGTTTAAGCCGGTACAATTTCAAAACCAACCTGCTTTAAATGCTCGTAATAATGGGGGTACGATTTGGTCACCACTTCCGGATCATCAATTTCGATGGGCTGAAAGAGCGCGGCCGGAGCGAAGGCCAGTGCCATGCGATGATCGTGGTAGGTGGCCATGCAGGGAAGTTCGTCTTTCGGAAGTGTGAATGTGCCATCCCATTGCAGTTCGCCATGTTTGGGTTCTTTAATGTCGGCACCAAACTTGGCCAGCTCGTTTTGCAAAGCGGCAATGCGGTCGGTTTCCTTAATTTTCAGCGTTTCCAATCCGGTAAAGTGAAACGGTACTTTTTTCAATACACACAACACGGCCATGGTTTGCGCTACGTCGGGGTTTTCAATGAAGTTGAGCTGCAAATGCTTCGGTTGGATATCGGCCGACTTGGTGATGATCACGCTGTCGGGGGTGGCTTTGCTATCCACGCCAAAGGCTTTGAACCAACTGGCAATTTCGCAGTCGCCCTGCAAACTCATCAGGCGCAGGTTTTTCAGTTCAATCTCAGCCTCGTTGGCCAAAGCGGCCAGCTGATACCAATACGAAGCGCCGGTCCAGTCGGCTTCCACCGTAAACTCGCGTGCCTGGTAGGCTTGTTCGTCCACCCTGATTTCGTTGCCTTTCCAAACCGACCGAACACCAAACTGCTTCATCAGCTTCAGCGTGAGCTCGATGTAGGGGCGCGAAGTCACTTTGTTTTTCAGGCGAAGGGTCAGGCCGCCTTCAATCACCGGGGCAATCATCAATAAAGCCGAAATGTACTGGCTGCTCACGCTGCCATCCAGCTCCAGCACCTGGCCTTTCAGGTGCGAACCCCAGATTTTCAATGGCGGAAAACCTTCCTTTTCCATGTACTCGATTTTGGCACCCAGCGCATTCAAGGCATCCACCAACACATGAATGGGTCGCTGCTTCATTCGTTCCGAACCGGTAATCACCCACTGCCCGACAATCTGCGAAAGAAAAGCCGTCAGAAAGCGCATGGCGGTTCCCGCATGGCCAATATCGAATTGGTTGGTGTTCGAAGTCAGTACCTGCTGCATCACGTCAATATCGTCGCTCGACGACAGGTTCTTGAGCGGATAAGGGCTGTAACTCAGCGCATGAATAATCAGCGCGCGGTTGGCAATACTTTTCGATGAAGGAAGATCGATGCTCCCCCTGATGATTTTATCTGATTTGGAAAGACGGTATTTCATGGTCAGTTGAAAGTTTTCAGTTTTGAGTTTCGAGTTTTGAGTTTCGGGTTTGCACAACAGCTGGCCGATTGGAACTTGAAACTTGCATTTTGGAATTTGGATTTTGGAATTTGGTCCGCCAGTTGGCGGATTACAGTTTGGCGTAATAATCAAGCGCTTCAAAAATTAACTCCTTCGGACAGTCCTCGTTGATCGCCACCTCGCCTATTTTGGTTATCAAGGTGAAGTTGATGCGGCTGCCTTCGTTCTTTTTGTCATGCGTCATGAGTTCGTAAAGGGCTTCGTAGTCCGACTTTTCAATTTCAAACTTGCCGTACACGCCCAGCAACCAAGCACTGATTTCGCTCAACTGGTCCTGCGAAAAGCCGCATCGCTTGGCCGACAGGTACAGCTCCACAATCATGCCGTACACCACCGCAAACCCATGCAAAATGGGGCGCCCGCTGTGCAAGGCATAACTCTCGAACGCATGCCCCACGGTGTGCCCAAAGTTTAGCGCTTTGCGGATGTTCTTCTCGGTCAGGTCGTTTTGCACATGCCAGTCTTTTACGGCCACCGAGTGTGCGATGATTTCTTCCAGACCTTCGTAATCGATGTCGCCCAAATCATAGCTCATCAGCTCGTCCCAGTGGGCCGGATCTTTAATCAGCCCATGCTTCAGCATTTCAGCATAGCCCGAAAGAAAATTATCGTGGTCGATGGTCTTTAAAAAGTTCGTGTTGATAATCACCGCATCCGGCTCATTGAACACGCCAATCTCATTTTTCAATCCGTTGAAGTTGATGCCCGTTTTTCCACCCAGCGAAGCATCCACCTGCGCCAGTAAAGTCGTTGGAATGTTGACAAAAGCCATTCCCCGCTTAAAGGTTGAAGCGACAAAGCCCCCGAGGTCGGTGAGCATGCCACCACCAATGTTGATGAGGAGCGACTTGCGGTCTGCACCATTTTTTGACAAGAACTCCCAAACCTGCTCCACCGAGCGGATGGATTTGTTGGTTTCGCCGCCCGCAATGCTGGTTTGTTTGATTTGATAGCGCGCGATGACCGTTTCGATCAGGGGCAGGCAAAGTCGCTTGGGCGTTTCTTCCGTCAGTAAAAATACTTTCCCGGCAGGAAATTGCCGGACGATTTTTTCGAGTTCATCCGCCACCTTTTGGGAAAAGATAATATTTGAGTGTATTTTTGATGATGCCATGCGTGTGTTAATTTTGAAGAAGGCAAAGTTAATCTATTTTCTCAGCCCGATAAAATCATTCGTCAAATGGCCTGATTATTTACGATTCATTAAAAAACTATGGAAATTTCTAACCAAAAACGATCGCGCACCATCAAAAGAGGTTTTTTTCTAATAGCCGTTTTGTTGCTACTTCCCATCTTGTTTTTTGTTTGGAAAGAAATGGATATGGTGGCCCTGATCAACGGCGGTGTCTTTTTGCTGTTTATCTTCGGATTTCAGTTTATGGGCTTAAACTACGTGCATTACCAGTCGGATGGCGACATCTTGCAAATCCGCTATTACCCCATTGTTTCCTTCTTCGGGAAAGAATACAGCTCCATCGAATTCAACAAAAAAAGGCTTTTTAAGGCGCAGGTGGAGCGATCGTTTCTGTTTCATGAATTGCATGTCGAAATCAAAACGCGGGAAGGCATTGCCGAATATCCGGAAGTGAGCCTGGCAGCCCTGAGTAGCGATCAGATTCAGGCCATTCGGGAGGATCTGGCCGGAATGCTCCCTGAAAAAAGACAACTCCATCAGTAGGTCGCCTGCCTTCAAGGAGCAAATTCCCCATCCATGACTGACGCCGAACAACTCAAATACCAAATCGCCCTGTCGCTGATTCCCGGGATTGGCTGCGCCAACGCCAAACGGTTGATGACATCGCTTGGCGGGATCAGGGAAATATTTGCCGCCAGCAAAAAACTGTTAACCCAGGTGCCGAATATTGGTGCCATTACTGCACAAAAAATTCTGGAAAGTGACGTACTCGAGCGTGCCGAAGAAGAAGTGCGTTTTATTCGGAAGAACGAAATCCAGACCGCCTTTTATTGGGACGATCATTACCCGGTTCGCCTAAAACGCTGTGTTGATGCGCCTTTGGTGTTGTACTGGAAAGGCGCGATCAACTTCAAGGCCGAAAAAATTGTGTCGATGGTGGGAACGCGAAAAGCCACCGGCTATGGACGCGACTTTTGCGATTCGCTGGTGCAAGAAATGGCACAACGCGGCGGTTATACGGTGGTGAGCGGACTGGCCTACGGCATTGACATCGCCGCGCACAAAGCTTGCCTGAAGCACGGTGTTCCTACGATTGGCGTGGTGGCGCACGGGCTCGAACAGGTTTACCCCAGCATGCACCGTTCGGTGGCCGATAAGATGTTGGAAAACGGAGGGCTGGTGACCGACTTTGTGAGCGAAACAGTGATCGACCGCACCAACTTTTTGCGGCGCAACCGGATCATTGCCGGACTGGCTGACGCGACCATCATCGTGGAGTCGGCTGAAAAAGGGGGGTCGCTGGTGACGGCCGACATTGCCGATTCGTACAACCGGGATGTGTTTGCCCTTCCCGGGCGCAGCTCCGACTCGTACTCCAAAGGATGCAACCAACTGATTAAATCGAACAAAGCGTCGATGATTGAAAACCTGTACGATTTGGAATACGCCATGGCCTGGCAGCAAAATATTGACAAGCCATCAAGAATCCAAAAACAACTGTTTGTCGAGCTGAATGCGGAAGAACAACGCGTGGTTGATACGCTGAACGGACAGGACATGTATATTGACCAGCTTTCGTCGCAGGTGAACATGCCCGTTGGAAAACTGTCTTCCGTCTTGCTTGGCCTCGAATTTAAAGGTTTGGTGGCCAGCCTCCCTGGAAAAATGTACAAGCTTAGCTAAAACAATTGGTCCCGAAAGCTAAGACGAATCATCACCGTCCATCCCCTCAGTTCTTCAATCCTTCAATCAACAGCCCCCTTCAACGTCGTCAATCAAGGATAGTTCTTTAAAGCTGAGTTGCCGTTTCACTTTGGCCTGCTCTATTTTATCGAAGGTCTGGGCGCAGGTGATCCCACGCTGTTTCATATGCTTGTTACTTCCAATATGAAGATTTGGAAATTTCCCTTTCTTTTCCAGCAATACCCGGATCGACAACGCTACAAAAGCAAGTGCTACCAACGCAATGGCTACTCCTAAAACCAAAAAAAATTCCATCGTATGCTCCTTTCTTTAACAGCGGCAAAAATACTTAAAAAAGTAAAGGCCCCGCCATGATTTACCTACTATTGTAAACAGTCAAAAAATCATCTTGTTGAATCGTTATTAAGAATGATTCCAATTCGCTATATATAGGGGCCAAATCGAGCGCCAGTTTCAAACATTCTTTCTAATTTTAAGCAAAAATTCATATCATGCAAAAACACATCAATATTGTTGCGGCCATTCAAATTGGCTTCAGCGTTTTCGGAATACTTTTCGCCCTCTTAGTTTATGCCGTTCTTCATTTGGTTGGAGATTTTACCGATGAGCCGGAGGCCAATATGGTTTTGTCCATTATCGCCAACGTCCTCGCCACGGTCTTTGTCATCCTGGCCGTCCCCGGAATTATTGGCGGCATTGGCTTATTGAAACGAAAAGAATGGGCCCGCATCCTGGTGCTGATTATATCCGTGCTCCATGTTTTTAACTTTCCGATTGGCACGGCCGTTGGCGTTTATTCCATTTGGGCGCTTGTGCAGCCCGAGGTGGTGGCCGAGTTTCGCAAACGGCCCATGAACGAACCCATAAACCATGGCTAAAACCGCCCGGCATATGCTGCTTTCCGGACGAGTTCAGGGCGTTGGATTCCGGTATTTTGTGCAACAAAAAGCCAGGGAGTGCCAACTGACCGGATGGGTGAAAAACCTGCCCAACGGAAAAGTGGAGATCGAAGCCGAAGGTGAAGAGCAAGACATCAACTGTTTCATCGATTACCTAAAAATAGGGAACGGCTACAGCCGAACCAACCAATTAAGCCAAAGTCAAGTACAACCCAGCGCAGATTTCAGCGATTTTACGATTCGATATTAACCATGACAAAACAAGATTACCACATGAGCCCTGAGCAGTTTCGCGAGCAGGGCAAAAAACTCATAGACTGGATCGCCGACTATTACGAGCAAGTAGAAAATTACCCCGTTTTATCGCAAGTCAGTCCCGGCGACATTCGTAAAAACCTGCCGGCCAACGCTCCCGGGCAGGGTGAAAGTTTTGATGCGATGATGCGGGATGTGGATCAATTCATCCTTCCCGGAATTACCCACTGGCAGTCGCCCAATTTCTTTGCGTATTTCCAGTCCAACACTTCCGGGCCATCCATTTTGGGCGAGCTGCTTTCGGCTGGCCTCGGCGTACAAGGCATGCTGTGGGCAACCAGCCCCGCCTGCACCGAGCTGGAAAGCCACGTGATGGACTGGCTGGTGGATATGATGGGATTGCCTCAGCAGTTTAAGACCACCAACCAGGGTGGGGGGGTGATTCAGGACACGGCGTCCAACGCGCTGATGACAGCCTTGCTGTGTGCCCGCGAAATGAAAACCAATTTCGAAACCAACAAGCTCGGCGGCTGCCCCAAGATTGTGGCCTACGTCTCGTCGCAGACACACTCTTCCGTAGAAAAAGGCATTAAAATCGTAGGCATTGGACAGCGAAACTTGCGGGTGATTGATGTGGATGAGCATTTGGCCATGATTCCAGAGAAGATGGAGCAGCAGATCAAAAAAGACCTGGACGAAGGGTACATTCCGTTTTTTGCCTGCGCTACCATTGGCACCACTTCGTCCAATGCGGTTGATCCGGTTCGGGCCATTGGCGAAATCTGCCGTCGCTACGACATTTGGCTGCATGTGGATGCGGCCATGTCGGGCTCGGCAGCCGTGTGTCCGGAGTACCGTAACTACTTTGACGGACTGGAACTGGCCAAAAGTTATGCTTTCAACCCGCACAAATGGCTGTTTACCAATTTTGACTGCGACTGTTTTTATGTGAAGGACAAAGCTGTTTTGATTAAAACACTCAGCATTTTGCCCGAATACCTGAAAAATGAGGCCACCGAGAAAGGTGCTGTGATTGATTACCGCGACTGGCATGTGCAACTGGGCCGGCGGTTCCGGGCCCTGAAACTTTGGTTTGTCATTCGGTATTATGGTGTTGAGGGTTTGCAGTATCACATCAGCGAGCATATTCGTTTGGCGCAGGAGTTCGCCGGCTGGGTGGATCAATCACCAGACTTCGAATTGCTCAACCAACCGCCGTTCAACCTGGTTTGTTTCCGCCACAAAAGCGATGATGCATTCAATAAAAAACTGATGGACACGCTCAACAAAAGCGGCAAGCTCTTTTTGACCCACACGGTTTTAAACGGACAGTTTTGGCTTCGCATGAGTATCGGACAAACACAAACCAAGCGGCACCATGTTGAAAATGCCTGGCGCCTGATACAGGAAACGGCTGAGATGAAGTAGACAGAAAGCTGCAAGCGATATGGGCTGAAATTCCAATCCGCCAGCTGGCGGACAGGTTTCAAATTCCAAAATCAAACGACCGCCCCTTCGTGTTGCTCGGGTACTCCTTTTTCTAAGGAGGAGAAAAGGGCTCACTGCTCGTGGGTTTGGAGTTAATAGGAAGCGAAATGTCACTGACCAAAATTCTCCTCCTTTTCTTAAGGAGGAGTACTCCCGGTTTACCGGGAGGGAGGTGGTTGGGTATATTGATTAGGCAGGTGGGATGTTGTCAGCACAAGAAAGCTGCAAGCGATAAGGGCTGAAATTCCAATCCGCCAGCTGGCGGACAAATTCCAAAATCCGGGCAATCGGGACTCCCTGCGGTCGCAAGCAACTGAAAACTGACAACTGATAACCAAATAATGAATATACAAGGAAGAGGAGAGCGCATGCGCAGTGAAGATATTTCTTTTGTGTAACGCTGTGAAAAAACTCTGTGTTCTCTGTGGTTAAGTTCGAGAGGGGGAGAAGATGGGAACGTGAGATAACAGTCGCAGTAAACAGTCACAGTGGGCAGGAAGCTGTCCCGAACGATCGGGACTCCCTGCGGTCGCAAGCCACAAGCTGTAAGTAGCCAGTCACTGACAACTGATAACCGACAACCGATAACTAAATATTCAATAAACGCAGAAGATGAAGTATCCCACGCCTGGTGCTCTTCGTGGTTAATAACTCTGTGCTCTTCGTGGTTCAAATTCAAAAAGACAGAAGCCAACCCGTGGGTCAGCTTCTGTTTCCGGCATCTTTAAATGGTCCTAAAAAAATGCTAGAAGTATCGTTTCCGGGTGTACGAACGCCGGTAAAAGTCAAACTCATAAACCACCCGAACTTCGTGGGTTCCGAGGTGGTACTTGCTAAACTCCTGTGCCAGCGAATAATCGAATGCGTAGCCCATCTTCACAAATTTCATGACCTCCAGCTGCAACACGGCTGCCACCGTGTGGGTTGACCGATAAATGGCACCAATCCAAAACTTATCGTAAAGCATAAAGTTGGCCGACAGATCCAGCTGCAGGGGCGCGCCAATGGCTCCCTTCAGCATAAAGGTTGGTTTAAACCTGACCTGGCGTTGTGTGCCAAACAAGTAGCCACCAATGAGGTAGGCATATTGCAGTTCGGCCAGTGATGAATAGTTGGTCCGGTTCGTCTCAAAATTGTTGGCAATCAGTTGTGGGATCGATAAGCTGATAAAATAGTCTTTGGTATAGACCATGGCGCCAATACCTGCCGTCGGCATCATCTTGATTTCCACATCTTCCATAAACATGGGGTCCTCAATGCCATCGGGGTAAAGTTTGTACTGCGTCAGTTCGTTGCTGTAATTGATAAACCCCGCCTTTAATCCGAAACGTAGCCAGGTCTTCCAGTCCAGCCGAACCTGAAAGGCATAGTCGCCTGTGATGGTCAGCTTCTTTTCGTAGGCCAGGCGATCATCAATAATGTCGAGCCCAACACCGTTGTTTTCGTTTTTTATTGGAGAGTAGAACACCGCCGACTTGGTGAGCGGCGCCCGGTCGTGCCCCACATAATATTGACGAGTGAAGACTTGCACGCCTACCTTGTCCCACATGCCGGCATAAGCTGGGTTCACGGTTTGCACGCTGTTCATGTATTGGGTGAAGATCGGATCGGACTGGCCAAACGAAGGGAAACACCACAGTCCACCCAGCATGATCAGGATCAAAATTCCCCTCATGCCAAAGTTTGTTTTATGTGTCGTTCTGCGTCGTTTCATCTTCGTTGCGATATTAATCATTTTTAATAAGAAAGCATGACTGCTCCACTGTCCCGGTTGCCATCGCCCCGGACCAGGACATACAGGTAGTTTCCGGGCGGTAGCCGGTCAAGACTTGCTGATCCGTCGTTGGTGCGGCTTCCGTCCCACCAGGCTTTTTCAAAGCTTCCCCAGAAATCGAGGTTGCCATATTTTTCGTGCTCATACAACTTCTTGCCCCACCGGTCAAAGATCAACAAGGTGGCATTCGGATAATTGTCGATACAATAGATCTGGAAGAAATCATGAATGCCATCTCCGTTTGGAGAGAAACCTTCGGGGATAAACATGGTACAATCCCCCTGAATATCCAAATAGTCTGGATGCCCATCCTGGTCCATATCATCGTCGAAATAAACATTGTTGTTGTTGTAATCCTCATAGAATGTTGGAATGCCGTCGGCATCATCATCCGTATCACGCCAGTCAGGAATACCGTCACCATCGAAGTCCTGCAAGTGCGGGTTCGATCCAAACGGATTATCCAGGTTGTCGGGATTGAATCCTCCGAAGAAATTGTCGTACGCGTCATCCAATCCGTCACCATCAATATCAGAATACTCCGGACTGATTTCCGCAATCCCTTTGGCACCAATGTCATAACCTTCGATATAATCCGGTACACCGTCATTGTCCGAATCGGTATCCTGGAAGTCTGCCAGGCCATCGTCGTCAGTGTCAACCGGACGAATTCCCAGGCGGCCACCTTGCTCATAGGCATCGTCCAGCCCATTGTTGTTGTTATCCACACCCCAAGGTGCAATGTAGCCGCCGGTGGTTTGTCCTTCGATGTTGTCGGGGATACCATCATTGTCGGCATCAATATCCAGGTAGTCCGGAATACCGTCACCATCCGTATCGACGCTGTCGTCGCCTTCCACCCAATCCACAATACCATCGTTGTCTTTGTCGATATCAATCTCGTTGGGCACGCCATCACAGTCCGAATCTTCAAAAATGGTGATGTACACCATGGCTTCGTCACAAAGTGAGAACAGGTTCACATCGCACACCCGGTAGCTAAAGCTATCGACGAAGGCCGAGCCACGCACGTATTCATACTGGAAGGTTCCGTCTTCGTACAGGGTCACCGTTCCATGCTGTGCCTCCAGCGTGGGTGTGGTGTCGATCTGCAGGGCGTCGCCATCCGGATCGGAATCGTTGTTCAGCAGATCACCAAAAATGGTGAAGCAGCCGTTCACAAAGAAATCATCGGTGGCAATGGGCGCCTGGTTGGGTTTCAGAATCGTGATGGTCACCACGGCCTGGTCTGACATCACCTCACACGGATCAGTGTCAAAAATCTGGTAAGTAAACTGGTCGGTTCCCACATAACCCGCCTCCGGAATGTAGGTAATCGTATAGTCGTCGTTCACCAGCCAGGTGCCGTGTGATGGCTCCGAAATCACCACCAGCGACGTACCGTCCAGGTTGCCTTGGGGATCGCTATCGTTGTCCAATACCGGGATGTCAACCGTTCGGGTGTGCTCGGTAATGGCCACGTCGTTTGTAGCGACCGGTGGTTGATTTTCGGGCAGAATCGTGATCGTGAGTGAAGATATGGCCGGTGCGCATCCTGAACCGTCCGACAGGCCGTAGGCGGTGAGGGTCAAGCTGATGGATTCGCCTTGTACTTCCTGACCTCCGGGAATGTAGATTGGGTGGAGCAGGCTGGGGTCGTTGAAGTGGCCATCACCGTTCGTGGTCCACAACAGGCTGCTGTAGTCGCTGGCCGTAGCGGTACCCAGCAATACGCTATCACCGGAACAAATCGTGTAATCACTTCCGGCATCGGCAATCGGAACCGGAAATACTTCTATTTCGCCTAACTCATGGTTGATACAGCCAAACAAGCTGGTTTGTTCGGTAGAGATGCTATAGGTTCCCGGCAACACATTCCAAGTGATACTGATCTCGCTGCCAAATACGGGGTCGCCATCCGTATCTGTATCGGTGAAATCAGTGCCTGTTGGGTTGTCCAGAATGATTTCGGTACCGTCAGAAGCTTCCAGTTTCCATACCCAGGTGGAGCCTTCCTCTCCATCAATCCGGTAAGTGCGTTCGGCACCAACACATACTTCATCAATGACATAGCTTTCCTGTGCAGCAACCCCCAAGGTCACCGCCAGTAAAGTCATCAGCAGTATGGTTTTTAGCCTGTTCATGTTTAGTTACGAGTTTCGAGTTACGCGTTTCGAGTTTCAGGTTTTGCACGCATGGTTTCTCTTTTCTTCATTCGATATTGATTATTGAATATTCGTCATTGGTTATTTCTTATTACTGTTATCAGTTGTCAGTTATCAGTTATCAATTGTCGGTTCTCACAATCTCATCTTCTCACACTCACACTCTCTCCCAGTCCCATCTTCTCACCTTCATGCCTTCGCTCTTTTAATTCTCCACCTGATAAATCCTTGAGTTCACAGGTATCGGGTG
The DNA here is from genome assembly GCF_001270965.1 of Sunxiuqinia dokdonensis. Classification (GTDB taxonomy): domain Bacteria; phylum Bacteroidota; class Bacteroidia; order Bacteroidales; family Prolixibacteraceae; genus Sunxiuqinia; species Sunxiuqinia dokdonensis. The sequence goes on from NZ_LGIA01000024.1 coordinate 71,452, forward strand.
AACCGTCAGCTCGATGTCTTCCGAAGCGTCCAGGTTTTCACCATAGCGGTCTTTCAAGTTTATAATCCGGTAGGTCGTGGTTTGAGAAGGATAAACATGAATCTCCTTCGGATTCTCCTCCGCGTCTACCGTGTACGCTATCTGTTCAATCACCCCATCTTCGCCAACGGCTTCGAGCGTAAAGCTCCAGGCCGGCTGTCCGGTTAAGGTGACAGTGATAATGGCCGGATCGCTGATGCAAATCTCACCCGGATAAATCGCCAGTTCAGCGGTGGGCAAATTCTCCAATACTTCGAGCCTACCCACTTTCAGGTTGTTGGTACAGCCTTCCTCATCCACCGCCAGCACCCGGTAGAAATAGATGCCGGCTTTCAGCCAACGCACGCTCACCGTTGCTCCCGTGTTGCCGCCTACAAATTCCGCTTCATCGGGCAGGGCATTGCCATCCACCGTGGCAAAGTTCACACCCGGGTTGTTATAGATGTCCCAGGTATAGGTATCATTTCCTTCCTGAACCACGCTAAGCTCAATGGTTTCTCCCTGATATACCGTACGCATCTGGGCCGCAGCAAAAGCCACAGTCAACATCACCAGCAAAATTGCCAGCGCCAGACGGATTATATGGTATATCAATCGTTTCACATCAATCAGTTGTCAGTTGTCAGTTTACAGTTTCGGGTTTCGAGTTTACAGTTGCTCATTTCTCTTACTTGTTTATTTCATTGATACAATTTATAGTTATCGGTTTCGAGTTTAAAGTTGCCAGTTATCGGTTCTCTCCCTCTCACGTTCCCATCTTCTCCCCCTCTCGAACTTAACCACGGAGAACACAGAGTTTTTTCACAGCGTTCCACAGAGGAAATATCCTCACTTCGCGCCTTCTCACCCTCTCACGCTCACCCTCTCTCTTCCCCGTACCGCTCCCGTTCGGAGTCTAAAGGACTGAATCCGTTGGCGACTTTGGCACATACCCTTGTCAGGTGGCCGGTCGCTATCCCAATAGTTGTTGCCGCGTAATACCAGCCTGGCTGGGCGGCTTTCTGTTGGGGGCCGGACATAGCTTTCCCATTGCAGGCTCGGAGGCCTGATCACCAAATTCCAGAACAGGTGCGTGGCGGGCGCTTGAAGGCGGGCCGGTGCTCGATTACGAACCGGATCGCATGTGCGCGGCTCACCCCGGGTATTTTGCCAAACGCTCGGCGGCCTGGCTACCGGTGGCCCGTGCTTGTTCGAAGCCCCAACATCCCACGGGGGGATCTTCGCTTCTGATATGCTCATTCGCATGGGTTCTTCATCTTTTCAAATTCCAAGTTTCATCCGGCAGCTGCCGGATTCAAATTCCAAATTCCAAGTCTTCCCGAGCAATCGGGACGCTCTTCTGTCGCAGATTCTCGCGCTCTCATCGTCTCACATTCTCAAAATTCAACCACAGAGAACACAGAGTGATTCACAGAGTTCCACAAAGGACTACTCGTGCCTTCTTGACGCTTTCAGAAGCTTGTTCCGGTCAATCGGAAAGCTTCACACGCTGACCCGTCGATCAAATCCTGTTCTTCAAACTTGACAGCGTCGCTAGACCTGTCAACGTTTCTGTTCAACTACAGTACTTGTCCCGGTAACGGGAGAACACAGAGCTCAATACTGCGAACGATGCTCGACTTTCATCTCACCCGCTCTCAACATCTCACGCTCTCTCACTCACCCTCTCTCATTCTCACGCTCGCTTTCTCAACTTCCCCGAACCCGCTCCCGACCCCATTAGGGGATCGGGAATAGGTGGGATGAAAAAGCAATTAATTTATTCCTTAGTTTTTAGGTAAGAAATCGTCTCCTGCGGGAGCTGTTCCATCTGTCACGGTAGGTCTTGGAGTCAATGTATAGTCAAGAACATCATTCGCATATCCATCAACCCAAGGGCAATCATCAGCCGTGCCTGCATCTGGACCATCTGTCGTATGAAGATCACCTAAATCGGCCGTCGCATAAGCACTTGTAGAAGGGTCATACATGATACCATCGACAGCAAAATCGATATTGATAGCCGCAAGTGTCTCATTTTTGTTGTGGTCAACAGTTAAACGCACAATGATACATTCCCCAGAAGCATCTACACCTGCCGCGCCACCACTTGGAAGCACTGCATCGTCAGCAGTAAAAATATTAGAGGTAAAATCGCCGCTTCCGGCTGTTGTCGAATTCCAGGTTCCAGATACAGCGTCAGTGGGGTAAGCCCAGTCAACAGCCATGGTGTTTCCTCCGGCAGCGACCATATCGCTTTCAACTTGGAAAGTAGGCAACCAAGAATGTGAGAAGTTAGCTGCAGTTACGGCAAAATAGATGTAGTTTACGCCGTAATCCATTACTACTTCACCAGCTGTGGCATCCCATGCAGCACCTTGTACTTTTGAAACACAGTCTTCTCTGTTTGTATTAAGAACGCCATCAGTACCCAAAGCAACCATGTCAAGTGTAAATGCGTGTACTGGAACAATCTTGTAAACCTGAACATTATCCGTACAACCGGTGGCAGTCTCTGCATAAGTGACCAAGAATACATCGGTTGATGGATCAAATGATTTCCAGGTAATATCAATTGTTTCTTCTGTGTTTGCAGCATTATTATAAGCAGCATAAGTTGGAGTTGTACCCGCAGCAGTTATGAAATCACCACCTATTGCTTCAATATCGGTTGTAAGTATACCGTTAGTTATGAAGTTGGCATTTGTAGTTACAAACCAATTAATGGTTGTATTTCCTGGGTCACTTACGGATACAGTATATTCGTAAGTTGTTCCTGCAATCGGGTTTAACGGACCTGAACTTACACAAGTTGCATCAATAGCTTTCGGAGTAGGACAACCTGTTGGAGCAGTGGTCAGATTTTGCCCAAACGATTTAGTTATACCAGCCAAAACCGCCAGTACCATAAACGTTAGAAATAAAATTTGCTTTTTCATCATGTAAAATTTTAATGTGAATACTAATTGTTTTAAAGTGTTAATTGACTGCCAGATGCTAGATCCTTGATTCTGGATGTTAGATACTAGATGCTAGATACTGGACAAATAGATGTTAGATATTAGTTTGTCGTTCTTTTTCATAGTGGTCCTGGTGAATCACCATTTGGTGGATGCAACAGGAGGAGTCATTCAGTCGTCCCCGAAGGGATGGGTGACTACCCGGCTTGCGCGGGCTGACGGTTTGGCAACCGGTTGGGGAAAGTTTGCTGGGGTTTCAGCCGGGTCCTAAGCGGCTGGGTGGCTCTCATGCCTTGGTTGTGTGCGCCCCAACAGCAGGTCCTTCCCGGTTCCGGTAAGCGATCGGTTCATTCGTTTAGTCTCATAGGCCAGTGGTTTAAGTTTTTCGCTTTTAATTTCATATGCTTGTTCTCCTTTTAATATGTTTGTTTAATCACATTGGGCCTTGGCGTGATGATAATTTCCCGTGTTTGCGGAGCAGACTCATTGCCTGCACAATCCCTGACCCAATAGCTGATCGTATGTGTTACATTGCCAAAGGTGACTCCATCACCGTAGAAGCGAATGTCGCTGCTATAATTCGAAGGTTGTCCATTACCGCTAATGCTTGTTTGAGGCACCATTGTATAGGGTGCTTCCAAATCATCCGGGTCGGGCGTTGGCGTAAAGTCAATTTGCCAGCGAATGGTGTAATTTGACGAGGCTCCACAATTGTCGCCCACTTCATTGAGATCCTCCAGATCAAGATCCAGCCGTTCGTCACCGCTGGCAAAGGTGTACCAGTCGGGGCGGGTTGGTGTAATATCAACGGTTGGCGCATAGAAGGTAGCCTCCCAAATGTTTTCAACACATGCTGTAATCGCTTGCAGATTTCCAATTTCCGGCGCTTCGGTATCAGTGACGGTAATGGTCTGCCTGTAAGAGGCGCTCGTATTGCCACAGTCGTCGGTTACACGCCAGATGTTGGTATAGGTTCCCGTGTAGGAGCAGCTGCCCGGGGTAAATGTTTCGCTGACTTTCACGATGTTGCTGACATCGCTGTCGCAATTGTCGGTTGCTACGGGGAATAGGGCTTGTGCTGTCGTCAGCGCATCCGGATCGTCGCAGGAAACCGATCTGTTGAGAGCCGTTGGGAGCGTAGCCCACTCCGGTGCGGTTACATCCTGAACCGTGATGGTTTGCGTATTGGTGCCCGTATTGCCGCACTCATCGGTAGCGGTCCAGGTGCGGATGATGGTGTAGCTGCCTTCGCAGCTTCCTGCTAGGTGCTCATCGGAGTATGCCAGGCTAATTTCCGCATCCGCCGAGCAATTGTCATAAACATAGGGCCATCCCGTGTCGTCCGGGTGGTCCGACTCGCTGCATTCAATGGCAGTAGAAGCCGGCGAAACGATGGTTGGCGCGGTGCGGTCCACTTCGGTGATGGTTTGGGTGTAGGTGGTGCTGGTATTCCCGCACAGGTCGCTAATGGTCCAGGTGATGGTATGGATCTTCGATTGAGGGCAATCACCGGCTGCCACCGTGTGCTTTCTATCCAGCGATGATAGATCCAAACCACAATCGTCAGAGGCAACCGGTTCCCGGCTGGCGGCTGCCGCCAGGCCATCGGCATCACTGCATTCAACTACCTCGTCCAGCTCTCCTTCGTACGATTGCCACACGGGGGCTTCGGTGTCTTCAACGGTAATCACCTGCGTATAAAACGTGCTGGTATTTCCACAGTCATCAGTTACCGTCCAGGTATTGGTGATGGTGCCGGTATTCGGACAACTGCCTCCGGTTAAAGCTCCTGATGATTTTGTGATATTGGTGACGTTGCCGTCGCAATTGTCAACCGCTGTGGGGTACAAAGCCTGGGCTGCAGCCAGTTCTGCCGCGTTGTTGCACGAAATGGTCCGATCCAGGTTGCCGGCGCTGGTTGTCCAGCTTGGGGCGCTGTTGTCAACCAGGGTGATGATTTGGGTATAAACGGCGCTGGTATTCCCGCATGCGTCTGTCACGGTCCAGGTGTTGGTGTAAGTTCCCGCCTGTGGGCAGCTACCCTGGATAAATCCGTTGCTTACTTTGACAATGTTTGTCAAATCCAAGTCGCAATTGTCATCGGCCTCAGGAAACAAGGCTTGAGCAGCTGCAATTCCGGTTAGGTTATCGCAGTCAAGTGTTTGGTTCAGTGCACCGGCAGCGGTCGTCCAGGTAGGGGCGGTATCGTCGTAGAAGGTAATCCGCTGCGAGCAAACATCGGTCAAGCCGCCCATGTCCTCTACCGTAAAGGTGCGAATGACCTCAATCGGGCAGGTTCCGCTTTGTGTATCCGAATAGGAATAGCGGGTGATGCCGCAATTGTCGGTCGCTATTCCGCCTGCTGTGGTAAATTGGGCCTCGGTAATTTCAACCGTCGTTTCGCTGTAGGCCAGGCCACCCACGCTGGTAATGGCGCAGGCAGGAATGTCAATGGCAGCAGGGCATTGAGTGATTTCCGGCGGCGTATTCACTTCAATGGTGATCGTTACATCAGCTGTTGCGGTACAACCGTTATCGTCCGTTACCGTTACGGTATAGGTGCCCGAGGCCAGCAGGGTTGCTGTTGGTTTGTCTTGTACGGGCGAGGTATTCCATGAATAGGAATAGGTACCTGTGCCGCCCGAGGCGCTTACCGTTGCTTTCCCGTTTACCGTTTCCACGCATGTTTCGTTTACCACATCCGAGATTGTCGCTGTGAGGGCCTCGTCGGGTTCGGTAATGGTCACCGAAAGCTCGTCGGTACAACCGTTGGCATCGGTTACCGTCAGGGTGTAGGTTCCGGCAGTCAGGTTGGAAATGTCCTGCGAACTTGCCCCGGTATTCCAGAAATAGGTGTAGGGGGGCAGACCTCCGCTAACGGCTACATCAATGGATCCGGTGGCATCACCCTTACACAAAATATTGGTTTGATTGATTAGGCTGGCAACCGGTGGCTCCGTTACCGTGATGTCAACCGTTGACGAAACAGCCGGACAATCGCCTGCCGGGTTGTTGGTGGTCAGGGTTAAGGTGACGGTTCCGCTGCCAATGGCTGGCGTATAGCTTGACGTTAACGAGTTGGCATCGGAGAAGCTTCCGCTTGGTGCACTCCAGGTGGCGCCGGTGGCCGCTCCGCCAATGGAACCGTCCAGCGTGATGGAACCACCCGCACATACCTGTTGTGGCTGGCCGGCATCAACGGTGGCTGCCGGGTCAATGCGGACATGGAGGGTGAAGGTAATCCCGAGGCACGGACCTGCCGTTGGGGTAACCAGGTAAGTAGCCGTAACCGGCGATGTGGTGGTATTCACCAGCGTTTGGCTTACAGAGGTTTGCGGGCTGCTCTGGGCCGATCCTCCTGTGAAACCGCTGCCGGCAGGGGCTGTCCAGGTGTAGGTCGTACTTGCAGGCATGCCGGGTACGGTAAAGTCGAACGCTGTGCCGCTGCACGTGGAGGTATTTTCTGTGGAAGTTACCGTTGGCACCGGGTTGACGGTGACCTCCACTTGTGCTGTAATCGGACAGTTGAAGTAGTCGACCAAATCCAGTGTGTAGGTGCCGGCATCTGCTTGTGTTACATTGGAAATGGTTGGGTTTATTTCGTTAGAGGTTGACCCATCCGGAAATGTCCACTCATAGGTAATTGGTTCATTGCCGCCACCAACATTGGCCATTAACTGCAAGGTTTCGCCCTCACAAGGCGAATTGGCTGTAGGCGTAGCCGTGAAAGGCGTAGCATCCAGCGTACCAAAGGAGATATCGTCGATACCGAAGTCGTTACCGCCTGCAGCTGGCTCTATATTTTTAATTCGGATGGTAATGGGGCCGCTTATGCTCCCGGAGTTCCAAAGCACGTCACTGTAAAACCTTATCCATCCATCGTTGGAATTATTGCTTACACCTTGTGGAAGCCTTCCTGGTGTACCAACAAATTCATCATTTACTTCAAATTGCAAAACAGCATCGTTGCCTGCACTATTCAAACTCATGGCCCAAGCCGAGAAATAATAGCTGGTATTTGGCTCTACATTTACTGTCTGCTCCCAAATTGGAGTGCCTGCATTGGTGTTCCCATTTACAATCATAAAATTTCCGCTACCAGAAGTATGATCATATCCCCAAAAGTTGGTGTGGTAGTTATTTGCATTGGGACCAACCCCATACAATCCTTCAGGATTAAGTTCTGATTGACCGCCTACATCAGCCCGGTAGCCATATGTACCTGTACTAAAACCTGTATTCCCAGCTTCAAAATCCCCGTTCACAACCAAATTATTGGAGACCGTAATATTTCCGTATCCGGTACAGCCATTGGCATCAGTTACGGTCACTTCGTAGAACCCGGCCAGGTCCACCTCAATACTTGGGGTGGTTTCGCCGGTGCTCCAGAGGTAGGATGAAAAGCCGCTGGTAGCGGTAAGCTGTATTTTCCCGTTGCCGGTGCAGTAGTTTGCTGTAATCTCTACTTCGGGTTCGGGACGTACATTAACGGTTACGTAGGCTGTTCCGGGACAGTCGAGATCCGGGTCGGTATAGGTAACCGTGTAAGTGGTGGTTTCCGAAGGTGTTACGCTGGTCGGGTTCTCCTCAGTAGATGTCCAGTCGGATGTATTTGAGGTCCATAAAATTTCAGCTTGCGATTGCGGTTCGCCGGTTATAGTCACATTATCAATGGCCCACCATGAATTGTCATCTGCCCGATATCTGAACCGGATATAGATGGAAGGTTCTCCAATCGGAAGGTTTATTGTTACTTCCTCAAAGTTGTCAGAAGAACCACGACTGCCTGAAAAGGTTTGCAGGCTAGTCCAATCTCCGGTTCCGGTCGGTGACCACTGGACTCGGGCTCTTCCAGAGTCTCCTTCCCGGAAGTGATGCCAGAAGGTTAATGTAGCACTTGTATAGCCCTCTGTACTGAGCTGTGGACTAATTAAATTGGTTGATGTACTTCCTCCTTCAGCATCGTTGTTGGATAGGTAGAATTGGCTATGGTCGTTTGAATGAAATATGTTGTGAACTGTTGTTGTTTGATATTCCCAGTCCCAAGGTCTAGGGCCTACCCATACCCATTGGCTTTCTTCCCATGAATAATCATACTCATCAGGTCTTAGCGTCCATGCCGCCTCATCTCCACCACTGGTTGTCCAATCATTTGCTCCTCCGTTAAAATCTTCTATTAGGATGTCTGTGTCGAGTCCAGCCGCGATATTGGCCGATGAAAATAAATCCACGCTTTCACCGGGGCAAATGGTCGTCTCAGATGCGGAAGCCGTAACCTCCGGGGCTGGCATCACCGTTACATCCAGGTATTGTGGACTGGGATTTACACAGTCGTTGGAACTTAGCTCAAAGGTATATCTAACACTGATCGGATTGGAGGACGTGTTGTACAAGGGTTCGCTAATATTTCCGGTACCGCTATTGGCCGAGTTGTAGGTATCTGCAGGGCGCGACCAATTAAAAACTGTACCTGAAACATTGCTTTCAGGTACAAAATTTAACATCGACCCACTACAAACCGGCGAGGCTGTATTGGTTAATACCGGGGCCGGGGTCACCATCACAACAACCTCTTGGGTGTTTGTACAACCATCGGGGGAGATCAATGTGTAGGTATACGTTACGGGAATCGGATCGGTCACCCAGTCTTCCAGTTCCAGGGTTTCATCAATCCCGTCTTGCCCGCTATTTGCTGATGTCTTCACACCCGGTATAACAAGCCTTTCCCAGTCCATTGTCGTCCCTGATGGCTCAACAGTAGGGGCGTAAACGAATTGGGTATTTCCGCAAATACCGGTTGGAGTCAGCGTACTGGTCAGCACGGGCTTTTGGTTCACTGTTACCTCGGCTATATCGCTTTGTGTTTGTTCACACGCGGTGGAGCTGGCATCGCGCACACTCACCAGTTCGTAGGTGTAGGTTCCGGGCGTGTCAGTGGGCACATTGAGCGTGACAAAATCATTGCTGCCCGTTGTTTCAATCGTTTGGTTGGCACCGCCATCCACCGAGTACGTAAAGGTGTAAGGACGGGTGCCGCCGCTGCCAGTAAAGGTAATCACCGGTTCCGTATCGTCCTGGCAAACCGAAGGGGTGCTGGCGGCTATCGTTGCCGTAGGCAGGGGATTGACGGTAATTGTGGCACTCTTTCCGGTTTGTTCCTGCGAGCATCCGGTTCCTCCCTGCACACTTACTAAGTTATAGGTAAAACTTCCGTCAGTTGAATTCGTTGCAACCACGGTTGCTGTGTTACCCGATGTTGTAACCGTTTCCGCTGCTCCTCCATTGATGGTGTAGGTAAAGGTATAGGGGGCTGTGCTCCCTAAGCCGGTAAAGCTAATTTGGCTGGCATCTCCCTGGCAAACGGTTGTCGTTCCGCTAATGGTAGCCGTAGGTAAGGAGTAAACCGTAATGGTTTCCGAGTCGGATTGCGGATTTGAGCAACCATTGTCGCTTTCAACCGATACCAGGGTATACACATAGGTTCCGGTTGTGTTGGTTGGTATGTTTAAGCTAAGCGTGTTTCCAGAAGTGGTTGCTTGGGTTTGGATGGCGCCTCCGTTTATCCGGTAACCGAAGGTATAAGGTGCTGTGCCTCCCGAACCGGTAAAGGTAACCGTGGGTTCAGCGCCGTTCAGACAGGCCGAATTTGTCGATGCATCAATCGTTGCAGTTGGCAAGGGCTTCACGGTGATGGTTTTCGCCTCGGTCAATGGTTGGGAGCAAGCGGTTGAGCTGGCATCGGTCACGCTAATTAAGCGGTAAATGAAATCACCAGGCGTGTTTGTTGGCGGGTTTACCACGCGGCTGTTTCCCGAAATTGTTGTCAGAAGTGGTTGTACAGTCCCATTGATCGAGTACTCGAAGGTGAAGGGCGCTGTTCCCACTGTCCCGGTCAGCGTAACAATGGGGGAAGGCTCGTTTTGGCAAACTTCGGTTGTGGAGGTCGTAATCATCGCATCAGGCGTTGGGTTCACCGTAACCGAAACCGAACCGGACTGGCTTTGCCCACAACCGTCATCTCCGGCAACAGACACCAAATCATATTTAAATATCCCCGATGCCGAAGTTGGCTGAGTAATGGTCGCAATTCCCGAAGCATCAGAATTGATGGTTTGGTTTGCTCCATTGTTGTATTTGTAGGTAAAGGTGTAGGGGGCAAGGCCGCCACTTCCCGTAAAAGTGATCACCGGAGCTGCTGCTCCCTGACAAACTTCTGTCGGATCAGCGGTAATCGTAGCTGTTGGCAAGGGGCTGACGGTTATGGTAGCTGTTCCACCTTGGGTTTGTTCACAAGTATTGGCATCGCTCACCCGTTGCAATTCGTAGACGAAATCACCGGTGGTTGAAGTGGGTACGGGTACAGTTGCCACATCGCTGGATGAAGTCGTGCTGACCGTTCTTTCGACTCCCTCGTAATCGAGGTAGGTAAACGTATAAGGTCTCGTCCCGTTATTGCCGGTAAAAGTGATGACCGGCGAACCAGCTCCTTGGCAAACGGTTTGGTCACCCAATATGCTGGCTGTCGGCAGGGGGTTTACAGTGATGGTGGTTGAACCGGTCTGGGATTGCACACAAGCCGTTGAACTGGCATCCTGTATGCTGATTAATTGGTAGGTAAAGCTACCGTCGGTTGACGTATCAACCGGAATAGTAACACTATTTCCGCTAACAGTTTGCTCTGTTTGTGGCGAGCCTCCGTTAACCGAATAGGTAAAGGTGTAAGGAGCCGTTCCGTTGCTTCCGGTAAAGGTGACTGAGGCCACTTCTCCAACACAAACCGAATTGTCGGATGGCGTTACGGTGGCTGTTGGCAGTGGGTTGACCGTAATTTTATAAGTAAGCGGCGTTCCGCTGCACCCGTTAGCCGTGGGCGTTACGGTTATGGTAGCTGTAATGGGTGCCGATGTTGTATTTGTTGCGGTAAAGGACGGAACAGGGCCAGTTCCGCTGGCGGACAATCCGATAGCTGTTTTGTTATTGGTCCAGGTGAAGGTGGTTCCGCTTACCGGGCCGGAAAGGGCCGTTGCCGGAACAAGATCGCCTTTGCAGTAGGCCTGGTCGGCAATCGCATCTGCCGTAGCGGTAGGTTTTATCCCCACGGTTACGATCTGGGTGTTGGTACACCCATTGGCAGTTAGCATGAACGTGTAAGGTACATCAATAGTCTCGGTGGTTGTGTTGATGAGGGTTTCCGAAATGATATTGGTATTGCTACCATTTCCTTCGGGATTGCTAATTCCGTCGACCACCGGCCGGTGCCAACTCAGGGTCGTACCCGTTACAGACGGTACAGCCGTGTAGTTAAACGAAGAACCACTGCAAACATCCGAAGGGGTTAAATCACTGAGCAAGGTTGGGGCTGGATAGACCGTAACCGCTAACTCCTGCGTGTTGGTGCAACCATTGGCGGTCATATTGACTACATAGGTTACAGTCTCGATTTGGCTGGTTGTATTGATTAGGATTTCACTAATTGGTCCTGTTTTTGGGTCGATTGGGTCGATTGTCGGATTGCTGATTCCGATCACTGCTGCCCGACTCCATGTGAAATTTACGTTTTCGGTATCACTGGCCGGCGCACCACTAAACACACTTCCGCTGCAGACGGATTCCGTGAGCGATGATAGTACAGGCGTTGGGTTCACGGTAATGGTGAAGGTTTCTGAAGGGCCGGTGCAGCCATTGGCCTTTGGAGTAATTGTAATGGTTGCAGTTACAGGGTCTGGGCTGTTATTCTCCGTGGTGAAAGAAGGAATTGCGGCGACATCGGTTTGGTCTGCCAATCCAATAGTAGTTCCGCCAGAAATATCAAAAACAACACCAACAGGCGAACCGGTCAATGAAATGACAGGCGTTGTTTCCCCCATACAATAGGTTTCGTTGGACGGAGCAGTAACGGTTGGGATTGGGTTGACGATGATGGTCAGGGCCGAGGTGCTGGTACACCCTGTTGCATCGTTGGTAACCGTTACGTTGAATACGGTTGATGCCGAGGCAGCTCCATCCGCAGGTATGTTCAAAGGGCCTCCTGTCCAGTTAAAGCTGAAGTTGGCCAGGGTTTGCCCGTCATCGAGAATAGCGTCGTTGTATGCTGTTACATCAAAGCCTGCCGCTTCATCGGCACACAGAATATCGTTAGCTGCAGTGACAGCAGGATCCGGGTTGACGGTGATGGTCAGGGCCGAGGTGCTGGTACACCCTGTTGCATCGTTGGTAACCGTTACGTTGAA
>NZ_LGIA01000025.1 GCF_001270965.1 Sunxiuqinia dokdonensis
ACGTAGATTTGTACCCGGCTGGCCACCCGGCAATCGATGATTCCATTCATTCCATTACCATTCGGCTTTAGCCAACGGACCATAAAAACAACACACAACCAGAATCAAGCATCGAACATCAAGCATCGAACATCAAGAATCGAGCATCCAGCATCCAGCATCCAGTATCTAGCATCCAGCATCATTCCCCATCATAAAAAATCACAACCGATCTGCACCATCGGCGTCCAATTTCTTTCAATCATCAGGAATCCATCCCCGACTACCTTACGCACTCCCCCTTAAAGCAAAGCTTTCACTGTAGAAAGGAACTATCTTCCAGATCGACAATAAATGATTCAAATTATTTATTTCAATTTTTTATATCTTTGCTAAAAAGCTTGTAACATGGTCACTATTAAAGTAAATGAACATACCAAGGCTGGGAAGGCATTAATTGAGACAGCGCGTATCATGGCCCAAAAATTTAAAGGGATTGATATTATTGAAGACAACAGCCTCCTATATGAAAAAATGAAAGCCAATCACCAGTCTGACCTACTTTCTGAACCTGAAAAGTCAAACTTCCTGAAGGAGCTTAAGAATGCTGCGAAATAATGCACTACGAAGTAGAAAAATCATTTGCCCGTGACTTTCAGAAACTGAAAGATAAAAAGCTGGCCAATGCAATCCTTGAGTGCATCCAAAAAGTATCGGACGCCCACACGATCAGTGATATTTCCGGCCTGAAAAAAATGACGGGATACCGATCGGCATACAGGCTCCGCAGCGGTGATTATCGCATTGGCGTCATCATTGAAAATAATATCGTCTTATTTGTGGCTTTTGCTCACAGAAAGGAAATTTACCGTAAGTTTCCTTAAATCCCGCTGGCCAGTCCGGCAAATTCCAGCTGCCATCCTTATCCTTTCACGCGGAATTTGTATCCCAGCCCGAACTTGCCAGTGATGACCCATTTTATTCCATTACCGCTTGGCTTTAGCCAAAGGACCATAAAAACAACACGCGACCAGAATCGAGCATCGAACATCAAGAATCTAGCCTCAAGAATCTAGCATCAAGAATCCAGCATCAAGCATCCAGAATCTAGCATCCAGAATCCAGCATCACGCATCAAGCATCCCGGTTATACCCGGACTCCCCCGCTCCCGCGCGATTGTGTCATCTGCCCTGGCTAGTCGTCACCATTTATTTTCTCCATCACCAGTTTCAGAATGAGCTGCTCCTTGGTTTCGGCCTTGTAAAGAAGTTCTGTGGCTTCATGTCTCAGGGCGGCTACCGCTGCTTGGTCGTGATACCCACCGAGGTTGATCAACACATTGAGGTGGGCTCCATGAACGGCCGTGCGCGCACAAAGGGCAGCCACGCCAGCATCAGACACCGAGTTGGGGTTTCCGATTTTTGCCATCGCCTCAATCAGTTCCATCGACTCAAAAGCGGTCTTCATCACTTGCAAGGGAACTCTTATGGCATTCAAAGTAGCTTCCTGAATGGCTTCATGCCGAGCATCGGCCTCTTCAGGACTGGATTTTGGCATACCGAAGGCCGCCATAATCCGGTTAAACGCTTTTGTATCTTCATCAACCAACCGAAGCAATTGATTTTGGCTGGCTTTGCCCTTTTCTGCCCAGTCGGAGAATTCTTCCCAACGATGATCCCAGCCGCGTTTGTTGGCCGAAAGGTTGGCCACCATTCCACCCAAGGCAGCGCCAAGCGATCCCACGTAAGCTGAAATGGAACCTCCGCCAGGAGCAGGCGATTCTGAGGCTGTTTGGTCAGCAAAGGCCTGCAAACTTAAGTCTTTCAACTTTTTCGACTCCTCTTCCAGCCGATATTCAATAATCCGTTCACCCGGCTTAAAGGCTGTCAGCTCGTCCAGCCCCATCGATTTGATGGCGATCTTGATCAGCTCGGCATCAGAAACTCCCGTGGAGCGTTGTTGTTTGCTCAAAAAATATTTTCCGGCATCGAGCATAGCCTGCAAGGGAATCAGCCCGACCAACTCGGAGCCGGTAACCCGCAAGCCACGACGTTCAGCGCTCTTACAAACCGCATCAAAAGCAACATGAATGGGCGTTACCGTTATATCGGTCAGGTTCATCGAAATTTGAGCAATCCCATATTCTTCAATGAACCAGCCAATGGCACGTACCTTCTTCAAGCTACCGGGAATCCGCACCGGCTCCCCTTTTTCATCGGTCACAATCTTGCCTGTCACCGGATGACCTTCACGCTTCACACGGCCGGCTTCGCGTACATCAAAAGCAACAGAATTGGCCCGTCGCGTGGAAGTGGTGTTGAGATTTACATTGTAGGCAATCAGAAAATTTCGGGCACTCACCGCCGTCGCTCCTGCAGTCATATTCATCTTAGCCGGACCAAAATCTGGTTTCCACATCGGATCTTTCAACTTTTCGGCCAGTCCCTCGTACTCGCCCGACCTGCAATTGGCCAAACTACGCCGCACCTCACTGGTAGCGGCAAATTCGTAGCAATAGACCGGAATTTCAAGTTCCTCGCCAATACGCCTGGCCAACTGCCTGGCGTATTCAACGGTTTCCTCCATCGATATATTTGAAATTGGAACCAAGGGGCAAACATCGGTTGCTCCAAACCGCGGGTGCTCACCGTGATGTTTGCTCATATCAATCAATTCGGCAGCTTTTTTTACGCCCTGAAAAGCCGCTTCAATCACATCGGACGGACTTCCGACAAAGGTTACCACGGTCCGGTTGGTCGCGTAGCCCGGATCAACATTGAGTAACTTGATTTGACCAACACGTTCAATCGCATCGGTTATTTGCTTAATAATCGCTGGATTTCTTCCTTCGCTAAAGTTGGGTACACACTCAATTAACTGATTCATAGTTTGGTTTTTATTCGCAGATTTTAATCAACAAAGCTTACAATTTTCAATCAATAGATTTCGCCATTGATGATCACAGTTTCAACCGGATTGCTACCGTAAAAATAAGGGATGGCGGCGTAGCCTGGAAGCACCTTTGTAATGAACAGGTTGGCCAGCTTTCCTCGACAAATACTTCCACAGCTTTTTTCAATGCCCATGGCATAAGCCGAATTTAGGGTGCAGGCATTGATGGCTTCTTCGGGAGTCATTTTATAATTGATGCAAGCCAAAGACTGAATGAAATTCATATTTCCTGAAGGTGAAGAGCCCGGATTGAAGTCGGACGCCAGGGCGATGGGTAAACCGGCATTCATCATCTTACGCACAGGCGACAAGGGCAGGCTCAGAAAAAATGCAGCCCCGGGAAGCACAGTCGGCATGGTTTTAGAGCCAAGCAAGGCTTCAATTTCGGCTTCACCCACGTGCTCGAGGTGATCGACGGAAAGCGCCTGATACTGAACACCAACCTGAACCCCTCCCGTGAGCCCAAGTTCATTGGCATGAATTTTTGGCTGAAGGTCATACTTCCATGCGGCTTCAAGAAGCTGCGCGGTTTCGCTGACTGAGAAAAAACCCCGATCGCAGAAAACGTCCATGTAATCAGCCAAGCCTTGCTGACTAATTTCCGGCAACATTTCCTGAATAATCAGCTGGATATACTTCTGCCGTTTGTTTTTGTATTCAACCGGCATGGCATGAGCACCCAAAAAAGTTGATTTGATTGTCAATGGACTGGTTTCCTTTAAACGCTGAATCACCCGCAGCATTTTCAATTCCGATTTCACAGATAGGCCGTAACCGCTTTTTATCTCCACCGCCGTGGTTCCCAACTGTTTAATTTCGTCGAGGCGGGCCATGGCCGATAAGTACAGCTCGTCTTCCGACGCCTGCTCCAGGCGTTTGGCTGAATTTAAGATGCCACCACCCCGCCTGGCAATTTCTTCGTAGCTTAAGCCATTAATCCGATCGACAAATTCCTGCTCCCGGCTGGTTGCAAATACCAAATGGGTGTGTGAGTCGCAATAGCCAGGCATCACAATTTTTCCGGTACAGTCAATTTCCATCATCATGTCGGCACCATCAACCGCCGTTTCATCGAAATCCTGCATGAGGCCAAAATTTTCAATCTGGTCATCATTAATGACCAAAAAGGCATCGTGCAACACCTTCAACTCGTTCATCTCCTTACCAGCAACCCAGGCTCTCGCCTCTTCCTCCACTTGAACCAATTCCTTAATGTTTACCAAAATCACCTTCATAATCAGTCGGGCTTGATTTTCATACAAGATAAAAAAAGAAGTCGGAGAAATAAACTGCCATTTATCATACGGCAAGCGGGCCATTCATATTTTCCTTGTTAAGCGGGCCAGCCCGCCGGCGGAATTGACTACAAACGACACCGAAGTGCGTGCATTATGCTGCTCGGATGGCTAAAAAAAATAAGCAAAGCGCCTGCCGTTCAAAGCTTTCGAATTCGTTTGATGATCACCTGTCCGTCGTTATCGGCTTTTAGTAAGTAGAAACCCGCATTAAATCGCTGCAATTCCAGTCGAATCTTTTGGATGCCTGGAGTCAATTCCATTTTTTCCCATTTCTTAACTGTGTTGCCCAATATATCGATGAGCTCGAATTGCACAAGAGCATATTTTTTTGAAAAGATATCAACGAATACATACTCCTTGGCAGGATTTGGGTAGATTTTCTCAATTTGATAATCTTCCTGATCAGGAATAGAAACCTCTTGGGCCCTCACGTTGGCAAAAAGAAGTAAAAACGCTGAAAATGTGAAATAAAGTAAAGCTTGCTTCATAGTCCTGATTATTTGGTTATCTATAAATACAAGAACTATTCCAAAAAGTTCCCTTTTCAGCACCGTGCTGAATCGAAAGCTGGTTACGGCATAAAAAAACCCCGCGCAGCGCGTGAGGTTTCATTTCGTTCGTTTCAATCCTATTATTTCCCTAAAGCAATGTATTTCAAAAATTCTTCTTTTCTGGCTTGCTGCTTAAAAATGCCGCCGTACTCAGCCGTGATTGTTGAACTGCTCTCATCTTCAATTCCGCGCGACGAAACGCACATGTGTTTGGCATCAATGACAATGGCAACATCCTCGGTCTTCAAAATACGCTTTAACTCGCTGGCTATTTGAACAGTTAAACGTTCCTGCACCTGCGGGCGACGGCTAAAATAGTCAACAATGCGGTTGATTTTTGACAAGCCAATCACCTCCCCGCTTGACACGTAAGCGACATGAGCTTTCCCAACGATGGGTAAAAAATGATGCTCGCAGGTTGAATTTAAGTTGATGTTTTTCTCCACCAGCATTTCGCCGTACTGAAACTTGTTCTCAAAGACCGATATTTGAGGTCTGTTCTTGGGATTCAAGCCACTAAAAATCTCCTGAACAAACATTTTCGCAACACGGCGCGGCGTTCCATTCAAACTGTCGTCCCGCAAATCCAAGCCAAGTGTTTCCATTATTTCCCGAAATTTGGCCTGAATAATTTCCATTTTCTCTTCGTCACTACGAACAAAAGCATCTTCGCGCATCGGTGTGTCGATCGACGTTGCGATGTGGTTATCACCTATAATATCCGCCTCAACCAAGTTTCTAACTTCCGTTGCGTTAACCTGACCATTTATATTCGGCGCTTGTTGATTTGTTTTTACAAAACCGTTCACTTTCATTGTCATTCCTCCAAAATGTTTTCAAGTTTAACCAACAAGCTAAAATTAAGTTTGTTTAATTTTCACAAGAATATTTTAAACACAAACACACAAAACACTAAACAACAACGCATTACAAAATTTAAAACATTATCACCGAGAGCTAAAATAAAAAGGGCTTTGCAGCCCGGACAAAAAGCCTTTCTTCAATTGTTGAGAATTATATCCTGTAAAAAAGGTGTGTATCTCGATGTGATTTAATAATTTTATGGAAAATTGAATATCACCCGTTTTGTCCAACGCTATGAAGCAATTTGTCAGCAAAATAATCTTAGTCATCCTCTCCGGTGTTCTGTTGTCTGCTCCCATCAGTACTGATGGCGCAGCGTTTGGAAGGCATCAAAAACCGAATGTACTAATTATCACCGCCGACAACCTTGGATATGGCGACCTCTCCATCATGGGTGCAAAGGACATTCAAACACCAACTATCGACGAGTTCTTCACCGACGGGCTGATGTTCACTGAGTTTTATGCCAACGCTCCGACAAGCTCTCCAACTCAGGCTTCGCTACTTTCGGGACGTTTCCCGGCTCTTGTTGGTGTGCCCGGAACAATCAGACGCGACTCGCAGAATAACTGGGGATACTTTCAATGTGAAAAAACGATGGCCCATCATTTTCGGGAAGCAGGCTACCTCACCGCTTTGATTGGAAAATGGAACCTGGGATTTGAAGCCCCCAACCTGCCCAATGCCCAAGGGTTTGATCTTTTTATGGGTTTTTTGGGTGATGAAATCGACGACTATTACACCCATCGACACGAAAATGTAAACTGCATGCGATTCAATGAAAGTGAAATAGATGCACCGGGCCATACCACCGATTTATTTTCCAACTGGTCGGCCAGTTTTATTTTGCGTGAAGCAGAATCGGATAAACCTTTTTTCCTTTACTTATCATACAATGCACCAGGCCCGCTGTTACAGCCCGATGAAGATCACCTGAAGGATGTTTCGAACCGAAACCCAACACTGAGCCCCGAACGAGCAAAGCACATTGCCCTGATTGAACAAATGGATCGTGGGATCGGGCGGGTCATGCAGGCGCTAAAGGAGACCAACCAACTGAAAAATACAATCATCATTTTCACTTCAACCAACGGAGGAATTGTAGAATCCGGTGCATCAAACGGCAGATTGCGTGGCGGAAAGCTTGATCTGTTTGAAGGCGGAATCCGTGTTCCAACCAGTATTTATTGGAAGAAAGGCATCAAAAAAGGCAGCCTTTCTCACCAAATGAGTATGACCATGGATCTATTCCCCACCTTGTGCAGTCTGGCTCAAGTTCCGACAAACCAGATTCTTGATGGGCAGGATTTAACGACTTGCATCCTGGATAATGTGCCCCTTCAACAAGAAAGAACCTTGTTTTGGACTTGCCGCGAAGGCGGTGAGCACCACGGAGAGGCGTGCTATGCCGCCAGGCAAGGAGCGTATAAATTGATGCAAAACAGGCCAAGCGAAAAATTTCGACTGTACAACCTGACGACCGACCCTCACGAAGTCATCCCACTGGCCGAAAGCTCAGAGCACTACAGGCGTCTGCATCGTGCGCTGATGGATCATGTACAGGAAAACGAAAAAATCCCCTGGTTCGAAAATGCAAAAAAGCAGGAGCATCCTTCCAGCGACAATTCCAGCACGTCAGACAATTGATAAGCAGAACCAGGATGCTCTTGCAGGCAGTATCGAAAAATCAAACCGAAAAAAACAACCACATCGATTGGAGCCGCATCGACTTTAAAATTTCAAACCGGCGTATTTCAATTTCAAATTTTTCTTGTACATTTATCAGCACAATACAGCACAGCAAATCTAAACCAATTCATCATGAAAAATCTAAACTACCTGATTATGTTCCTCTTGTTAGCCATGAACACCGTGGCCCAAACCGACTACTCACCAGCACCCGAGAACCTAAAAAACCGCGAGTGGTTTCAGGATGCCAAATTTGGCCTCTTTGTCCATTGGGGCGTTTATGCTGTTATGGCAGGAGGTGGCGACCAGGGGGTTGCCGAATGGATCATGAATCAAAAACAAATTCCCATTGAGCAGTATGAAAAACTGCCTGCTTTTTTCAATCCAACCAGCTTTGACCCGGCCGAATGGGTGGCAATCGTCAAAAAAGCCGGCATGCAATACATTACCATTACCAGCAAACACCACGACGGATTTGCCATGTACGATTCGAAAGTGAGCGATTATAACATTGTGGATCAAACGCCTTACGGCAAAGATGTGCTGAAACAACTCAAGGATGAATGCGACAAGCAAGGGATCAAGCTCTTCTTTTATTATTCACAACTGGATTGGCATCACCCGGACTATTTTCCACGCGGACGAACAGGCAAAGATTTCACCGGACGTCCCCAAAGTGGCGACTGGAACAAATACATCGACTACATGAACACCCAGCTAACGGAACTATTGACCAACTATGGCGAAATTGGCGGCATTTGGTTCGATGGCATGTGGGACAAGCCTGATGCTGAATGGCGACTGGAGGAGACCTACCAACTCATTCACGATTTGCAGCCAGGAGCCATGATTGGCAGCAACCATCACATCGCGCCATTTCCAGGCGAAGATTTCCAAATGTTTGAACGCGACTTGCCCGGAGAAAACACCATGGGTTTTAACAAAACTGAAACCATCTCCGACTTGCCGCTGGAAATGTGTGAAACCATGAACGGAAGCTGGGGCTTTAACCTCAAAGACAACAATTACAAAAGCTCGAAACAGTTGATTCAAACCATGGTGAAAGCGGCAGGCCACGGAGCCAATTTTCTGCTTAACACGGGCCCGATGCCCAACGGAAAAATTCAACCCGAAAACGTGGACACGTTAATGGTAATGGGGCGTTGGTTGAAACAATACGGCGAAGCCATTTACGGCACACGCAAAGGTCCGATCCGGCCATCGGAATGGGGCGCAACCACCCAAAAAGGAAATATCATTTATGTGCACGTGCTAGACCTGGAACAAGAGCAGCTTGAAATTCCGGCACTGGACCGAAAAATTAAGAAGATTACTTTTTTTGATGATGGCTCGAAAGTGAAATTTAAAAAATCAGAGAAAGGCATCGTACTGGAAATTCCTTCAGAAAAAAAGAATACGATTGACACCATTCTGAAAATTGAAATTTAAGAAATCCTTCACGATTAATTTAAAAACCTGATAATCAAAGCACCGAAACCCTAAGCAAACCATAGATAGAACATTTACTATTTTGGTTGCAGATTGAACTTCGATCCAAAAGCAGCAGTTTGTAAAAATACTTATCTTAGCGATTTTCTGTATAAACACATGATGATCAGATACGAACTGCTTCTTTTTATTCTTTTGCTGGGTTGGCATGGCGTGATGGGGCAACGAGAAAGCACCAAGGATTTTGTGCCTTACTATTCCGGAACCAACGACTTTAGCACCATCTTGTTTGCGCCCGGAACCATGGGCCCCAATGCCTTGCCGGTACCCGAGATTTTAAACGGGCAAGTGGGCACCGACTTGCTGTTCCGGCTTTCAACCGATCATTATTTCAGAGATGGCGGCGGCGACAACGGACACAGCCTCGTGCTGAACTTCCGCTTTCCGGTGGTGCAAAACTTTATGGCTTTCCAAGTGCACTGGAATATGCTGGAGCATTTTCACACCACCAATGAAGTCCGCGATATCCTTCAGCTATACAAAGATGATCCGGGGTGGACGACCGATTTTGGCGACCTCATTCTAAGCACAAACATCCAACTGTTGCAAGGGCGGGAGTATTGGCCCGACATCATGTTGGTGAGCGCCTTGAAAACAACCACCGGAAGCATCTACGACGGACGGGCGACCGACATGCCTGCCCACTGGCATTACGCCAGCCTGGGAAAACAAATACTAAAGCGAGGATTATTCCGTTTTCGGATTAACGCGATGGGCGGTTTCTATATCTGGCAAACCAATCAAACCGATCTGGAACAAAACGAAGGGCCACTTTGGGGCGTGGAAGGCCAATTCAACTATCGATCGATCGAGCTGGCTTCCGGACTTTCAGGCTATAAAGGATGGAAATATTATGGCGAAGATCGCCCCGCCTTGTTCAAAAGCCGACTCGTGGTAAACAATAAGCTTTTCAATTATTTTATTGAGTACAAAACAGGCTTGCAGCACTACTATTACAGCTCCATCAACATTGGGTTGACCTGGCATCCCCTGTCGCCCTTTAAGCTGGAGAGCCGCTAAAACAAAACCTGCAAAATGTCGGTTTAACAAATTCACTGCATCAAATTCAAAAATAATGAAACTGGCTGTCATTGATCTGGGAACAAACACCTGCAACCTGCTGATTGCTGAAATCAACCAGCAGCAATACACCTTATTGTATCAGGGAAAAGTTGGTGTGAAGTTGGGAAAAGGCGGAATAAACAAAAATCTGCTCACCGCCGAAGCTTTCGAGCGTGCGACTCAGGCGCTGAAAAAACACCAGGAGACCATCGCCGGATTCAACATCGACCATGTGATAACAATTGGGACCTCGGCCGTACGCGATGCGATCAATAGAACTGATTTTGAATCACATATCCTCCAAGAAACGGGTTTGCAGCTTCAAATCATTTCAGGCGAACGGGAAGCGGATTTGATTTTCAAGGGAGTCAGACTTGCCTTAAAAAATCTTCCAGATGACACGTTAATCATGGATATTGGTGGTGGCAGCAACGAATTCATTGAAATCAAACAAAGCCAAATCACCTACAAGGAAAGCTTTCCGCTGGGCATGGCACGCGTGCTCGAGCAATTTCCTCTGACCGATCCCATTTCAGCCAGCGAGATGCAGGCGATTGAATCGTGGTTCGACAAGGGGATGCAAAGTTTATGGACACAGCTCAACGGCAAACAGCCGAGCCAGCTGATCGGCTGCTCCGGCGCTTTCGACACCCTGGCCGATTTGCTGGACCAAACCGCCCCCGGCACCAAAGCCCGCCAGCAACAAGCCATTGAGCTGGCAGACTTTAACAGGATTGCTGACGAAGTGATTCATTCCACCAAAGCACAACGCGACCAAATGACGGGCATGGAACCTTTGCGGGTGGAAATGATCGTTCCGGCCTTAATCCTCATCCGGCTGGTCGTCAAAAAACTGGATATCAGCAAAATCGTTCAAACCGACTATGCCTTGCGCGAAGGCATTTTGTTTGAATGGATTTATGATTAATTTTGATGCTTGATCAAGTAACAAAAGTCCGAAATCAATAAATTTCAAACTCCATGTCAAAAATATTAGTAATTGACGACGAACGAAGCATTCGCAGCACCTTAAAAGATATTCTGGAATACGAAAAGTACCAGGTTGATTTAGCCGAAGATGGACAGCAAGGGATTGACCAGGTGCGCAAGAACGAGTACGACATCGTTTTGTGCGATATCAAAATGCCCGGGATGGACGGAATTGAAGCGCTCGAAAAGATTCAGATTCTCGCGCCGGACGTACCCGTGGTGATGATCTCGGGACATGGCAACATTGACACGGCTGTTGAATCGATCAAGAAGGGGGCGTTCGACTACATTGAAAAGCCGCTGGATCTGAACCGCTTGCTGATTACCATTCGAAATGCGATGGACAAATCGAACCTGATCACCGAAACCAAAGTCTTGAAAAAGAAGGTCAATAAAAAATACGCCATTGTGGGGCGCTCGGAAGCCATTCAAAAAGTAATCAGCATGGCCGACCGGGTGGCGCCAACCGACGCCCGGGTACTCATTACCGGATCGAATGGTACCGGCAAAGAGTTGGTGGCCCGCCGCCTGCACGACCAGAGCAACCGTGCTTCGGGTCCCTTCGTGGAGGTCAACTGCGCCGCCATCCCTTCAGAACTCATTGAAAGTGAACTCTTCGGACATGAAAAGGGTGCCTTTACTTCGGCGGTGAAACAACGCAAAGGAAAATTTGAACAAGCCACTGGCGGCACCTTGTTTTTGGATGAAATTGGCGACATGAGCCTTTCGGCACAGGCAAAAGTGCTGCGCGCCTTGCAGGAAAACATCATTGCCCGGGTTGGTGGCGATAAACCCATCAAAGTTGATGTGCGCGTGGTGGCAGCTACCAACAAAAATCTGAGTGAAGAAATTGAAAAGAACAATTTTCGTGAAGATTTATACCACCGCCTGAGCGTCATTCTCATTCACGTACCCACCTTAAACGAGCGCACTGAAGATATTCCCGATCTGGCCAGTCACTTTATCAAGCAAATTTGTGGCGAGTATGGCATGCCCGAAAAAACAATCACCGATGAGGCCCTGGAGAAACTGAAGCAAATCAACTGGACAGGCAACATCCGGGAGTTTCGCAACGTCATCGAACGGTTAATTATTCTGGGTGATAAATCCATTACAGCAAACGATGTAGAAAACTTTGCCGGTCCAACCAAATAAGTCCGGGCGTTCCAAAGATATGTTTTAAAAAAATTGGCAAACATCTTTCAATATTCGTTGTTATAACAAAACGAAAGATGAAGCACGCAGTGAAAAGACATAGTAAAAGTTAAGGAAACCCACTGAAACCGGAAAGTTTTTGTTGTTGTCATGGCGTATTTAAACACTTCACCCCGCGGTTTATTGTTTCCCGGGGAGCGGACCGAATTTCATGGGTTTCCTTTTTTTATTTCTCTCACCCACAATTTTTTTCTTGACCATCTCAAAACGATTGGAAAATTGTAAATTCGTGCACAGTAACGAATTCCTGTATCTACGTGAAACAAAAGCTGACTCATGCAAGCTTCCTGATTATATTGATGGTGACAACAGCCGCCTTGCTGTTGATACTTTTTCAACCCGTTTTGCAGCATCCCAACAGCATCCTCTTCTCCAAATCGATCGATCCGCTAAAAAGCTATTTCAACTTTTCATACTACCTGAAATACGACTCCGGCGTCCGGCATGACGGCATCAATTATCCGTACGGCGACCATTTGCAATACATCAATTCGCATCCGGCGTATGTTTCCGTGCTGAAGCTTGTGGACAAGCATCTCTATCCAATTGCCGACTACGGTGTGGGTATTCTGAACCTGACGATGATTTTCTCCTTTTTATTGGGAATGCCCTTGTTGTTTTTGATTCTAAGGCGGTTCGAACTGCCTGCGTGGTATGCCTTTCTGTCGGCTTTGGTCATTGGTTTTCTGACACCACAGTTCGACCGCATTCACGGGCATTTTGAGATGGTTTACTGGTTTTTTATTCCGCTGTTTTGGTATTTGCTTATTCGTTTTCGCGAAGATAAAAAACCATTCTTTTGGGGAAGTTTGCTGATGTTATCGGGAACCATTGGCGGATTGATCAGCGCCTATTTTGTCGCGTTCTACTTCATTTTTTTAGTGGCCGTGCTTATCGCCGATTTATGGATCCACCGAAAGCAAGCCAGGCAACAACTTCAGCCGGCTATTTATGTATTGGTGCTGGCAGCTGTTCCGGTACTTTTGGTCAGGGGGCTGGCAGGCGCCACCGACTGGGTTACCGACCGGCCCGACAACCCATACGGGTTCTATGTATATCACGCCAACCTATTCAGCATCTTTCTCCCTTCGGAATTTCCGTTAAAAGCTTTTATTTCAAAATACATGGACCTGGGATTTCAATGGGAAGGGCGGGCCTTTGTCGGGTTACCAGCAACATGGGTAGCCATCAGCCTGGTAATGATGGCCCCAATCGTCTGGCTCCGAAAGCGCCAACCCGATTGGTCGTTCGTCTTTCAGCACAAAGCACTCCTGCCCTATCTCCTGGCCGGCACACTGGTCCTATTGTTTTCCATGTGCTTTCCCTTCAAATGGGGGTTTGGCTTTTTGCTCGAACTTCTGCCGCCCGTTCGCCAGTTTCGTGCACTGGGCCGCTTTTCCTGGATTTTCTATTATATCTTCACGGTCTATTCGGCCTTCATTTTCTTCCAACTCTTCGAAAAATTAAAAGCAAAAAACCGCCAACGGTCTGCTTATTTACTGTTGATCGCAGTTTTCGTTTCCTGGGGGATGGCTGCAAAACACAATACAGAAAGGGCAACACGAGGCTTGTTCAACGAAAACGACAAACTGGCGTCCAACGATGAAGAATTTCTTCAACGATTTCAGCATGCACAAGTGGACTACCATCAATTTCAAGCTATTTTTACGCTACCCTTTGCCAGCACCTGCGGCGATAAACTCCTGTTTGAAAATGGCATGACGGCATTGGGTGAAGCCATGAAATGCGCGCACCACACCGGACTGCCACTGGTGCAAAGTTTCTCACCCCGCCTGTCATTTGCCCAGGCTTTAAGCAGCATCCAACTGCTGGCTGATTCGGCCATTGGCAAAACTCGGCTCAACGACATGAACGATAAACCCCTGCTGCTCATCAGCACAAAACAAGAGTTAAACGAACAAGAAGCCTGGCTGCATAAACAGGCCCAGGTTTTCTGGGAGGATCAATACATCACGATGAGCACGCTGCCGCTTGGGGCTTTTAAAGTCAGTCATGAAAACTGGCTCAACCATGTGGCTGATTTCAAAGTACAGTTCAACACACCCGCGGAAATCAACACGGACACCCTTCCCGAATTGATTTTTTACCTTGATTTTGATGATCAACTGGCAGAAAACACCTTCACAGGTACAGGAGCTCTTTTTAAACGAAGGGGTGAGTTGGAAATCTTCAACCAAAAACTTCCCCTGCCAGCCGGAACAGCAAAACTCTCTTTTTGGCTGGCTTTCGACAACCGGCATTATGACATGCCTCAACCTACTTTAACCGTTTGGGATGAAAACGGCAAGCAGCTGTCGGAAACTAAACTGAATAACCGACAAACTCACAACGTGTTCCGGCAATGGGTGCAAATTTCAACTCATTTTGAAGTCCGGAAAAACGCGCGCTACCAGCTCCGTATTAAAGGGAAATATATTGGTGTAGATGATTTGCTGATCAAACCTGCCGGAACCAACGTACTCATTCGAAAAAGCGAAGGTCCTGACTTGTTTAATAATTTTGTAGTCGATCCATAGAAAAAAGATCGCCCACGCATTCGTCTGAGAATCTCATCCGGCTGGTTTTGATTTTTCTTCCGAAAACATATCTTTGACCAAAAACTTATGCATGGCTAAAACGCTTATGAATCAAAATGCCAAGTTTGGCACAATGCCAGTTTTTCTGACGGCACTTTCTACCATTCTCGGAGCTATTTTATTTTTACGCTTTGGCTGGGCAGTCGGGCAGGTTGGTTTTTGGGGCGTGATCGGCATCATCTTCATTGGTCACATCATTACCATTCCAACAGCACTTGCTGTTGCCGAGATCGCCACCAACCAACGAGTTCAGGGTGGTGGGGCCTACTACATCATCTCGCGGTCATTTGGATTGAACATTGGCGGCGCCATTGGTTTGGCACTGTTCTTTTCACAGGCCATTTCGGTGGCATTTTATGTGATTGCTTTTGGCGAAGCATTTGAACCCCTGCTCACCTACATCAACAACACTTTCGACCTGACGATTGAAGACCGGCGATGGATTTCAATTCCTGCCATGGCCATTCTCTCGATTATCATTTTAACGAATGGGGCAAATGTCGGGATGAAGGCCCTGTACCTTGTGGTATTCGTTCTGCTGGTCTCTCTACTTTTTTTCTTTCTTGGCGATTCACCCCTCAAACCATACGACATTCAGTTCCACTCACACGTACCCGACAACCTCAATTTCTTTTTTGTTTTCACCATCATCTTCCCCGCGTTTACAGGACTTGCAGCAGGATTGGGTTTATCGGGTGATTTGAAAGACCCGAAGAGATCGATTCCTAGGGGAACACTTTGGGCCACCATAGCGGGTATGCTTATTTATATTGCTGCCGCGTATAAATTTACCGTTTCGGCCAGTCCCGAGGAGTTGGTGGCCGACCAGCTGATCATGCAGCGCATTGCCATTTGGGGCCCAATTATTCCGATTGGCCTGGCAGCAGCATCATTAAGTTCAGCACTGGGCTCAATCATGGTCGCCCCCCGCACCTTGCAGGCTATTGGGTACGATAATATTTTTCCCGAAGCCCGAATCAATCATTGGTTTGCCAGGGGAAAGAAAAAGGACAATGAACCCGTTAACGGCTCGCTGGTCACCATCCTGATCGCTTTTGTTTTCATCATTGTTGGCGACATCAACTTCGTAGCACAAATCATATCCATGTTCTTCATGGTCACCTACGCAGCCATTTGTATGGTTTCCTTTTTAGAGCATTTTGCCGCCGATCCGGCCTACCGCCCCACGTTCCGAAGTAAATGGTACATCTCGCTAACCGGAGCTGTTTTTTCATTTTGGATCATGTTTCAAATGAATGCGATTTACGCTTCGCTGTCCATTCTGATTATGGGGCTGATTTATTTTGCAATCACCTATTACAGCAAGGAACGAAGAGGCTTAAACAAGCTTTTCAGGGGTGTTGTTTTCCAGCTAAGCCGACAATTGCAAATTTTTGCGCAACGGGCCGACAAAGAAGACCGCGAAATTAGCTGGCGTCCATTTGGAGTCTGCATTTCACACGACACGTTTAAACGCCGAAGCGCCTTTGACGTGATGCGCTGGCTTTCATACAAATACGGCTTCGGAACCTACATTCACTTCATTAAAGGCTACCTGAACGAAGAAACGACCGAAGAATCCAAGGCTTCGTTGAAACGACTCATTAATTTGGCACGAGGTGGTAAAAACCGGGTTTTTCTCGACACCATTATTTCGCCATCCTACACCTCCGCCATTGGACAAGTGGTTCAACTTTCCGGTATTTCAGGCAAGGGTAACAACCTCATTCTCTTCGAATTTTCGCGCACCGAACCAGAAACTCTAAAAGAAATTCTTCCCAATTACAAAATGATCGAATCTGCCGGATTTGATGTTTGCATCCTGAATACTTCCTACAAAAGCTTTGGCTACAAAAAGGAACTCCACATTTGGATTCGCCCGGATGATTATGAAAACGCCAACCTGATGATTTTACTGGGATACATCATCCTGGGTCACCCGGATTGGAAAAAAGGACAGATCAAAATTTTCGCCCTGTTTCATGGAGATGAGGCACAGAATAAGCGCCAACAGCTTTTGGAGTTGGTGAAAGAAGGCCGCTTGCCAATCAGTCCGTCCAATATTGAGATGGTGCCCTATGAAAAAGGCAACCGCAAACAGGTCATTTCAACCTATTCGCAAGATGCTGATTTAACACTGATCGGCTTTCGAAATGAAATGTTAAAGGGGAGTCTTGAGTTTTTTGAGGGATACACCGACTTTGGCAACATTTTATTTGTAAGCGCCAATAAGGCCATGGATATCGAATAATTCCAAAGAATATCCGTTATATTTGGACGGTAAATCGCAAAACACGCCAAATATGAAACGTATCGCCATATTTCCCGGATCGTTTGACCCGTTTACAATTGGCCATGAAAGCATTGTCCGCAGGGCGCTTCCATTATTCGATAAAGTGGTGATCATGATTGGGTTTAACACCAATAAACAGTCTTTTTTCAGCCTCGAAAAACGATTGAAATGGATCAACCAGATTTTTGATGACGAACCCAAGGTGGAAGTCAAAAGCCACGAAGGGCTCACCGTTGATTTCTGCAAACTCGTAGAAGCCAAATATATACTAAGGGGACTGCGCACCTCGGCCGACTTTGAATACGAACGTGCCATTGCGCAGGTTAATAAAAAAATGCACCCCGAACTTGAAACCGTCTTTCTGCTTACCAAACCCGAACACACGCCGGTTAACTCGTCCATTGTGCGCGATATTATTTTGCACGGCGGCGATGCCAGCATGTTCTTGCCCAACAAGTTAAACATGGCCGAATTTAAAAAAGATGAAGCTTAGAAACCTCCTTCTTTTTTTGATTTTCACCTTGGCCTGTTCGCTGTTTTCGCAGGCACAAAAAACAGTTACCCTAAAAGGAAAAGCGCCGGAATACGGTGGCTATCAAATTGAGTTTTATCGCTTGTTGGATGGAATTTCGGAAGAGAAACAGCTTGTCACTTCATTTCGGATTGCTCCGGACGGATCATTCTCCGCTTCATTTCCACTAACGGAAATCACCCACAGCTTTACTGAAATCGATGCTTACCACGCCTCGCTTTTTCTGGTACCCGGTCAGCAATACGAACTGATCTTTCCGCCGAAAAAGCCAGTTTCTGCCAGCCAGAAACGGAACCCTTTTTTCGAGTTCGACGAAATTAACTTCGCACTAAAGAACAGCAATCCGGCGGAACTGAACCGGCAAATTGAACAGTTTGAACTGGCCTATTTAAAACTGGAAAGCCGCTATTTCAACCAGATTTATCACCAACACTCAAAAGCGGCTGTCGACTCGCTGAAAAGCAGCCTGCAACGACAATTTCCCGAAACCGGCGATTCGTATTTCAAAAACTACAAATTTTATCGCTTGGCCTTTGCCGAATTCACTTTACACCAAGGGCAGTCCAATGATTTTACCAGGCGCTATTTCATTGACCAACAACCAGATCTGTTGGTGCCACCGTGTAAACAATTGTTTCAGCAACTCTTCTCCAATTATTTTGAATTTGAAGCGAGCAAGATTCACAGTGCCGAATTTAAACGGCTGGTAGCGCAAGCAAATTTGGCAGGAATTGAGAATTATTTAATGACTCAAAATAACTGGAACGCTGCGCTCAGTCGGCTGGTTATTCTGAAATCAATAGACGACGCCTATTTTCAGGGACAATTTTCGCCAAGGAGCCTACTCCACTTGTTGGACAAAATTGGCGAAAGCCAATGGGATGCTGAAAACAAAGCCATTGCCGCCAGGATCAAGTCGAAGTTAACTTACCTGCAACAAGGCAGCACCGCGCCCGATATCACGCTGACTGATTTTTCAGGAAACAAGCACCAGCTCCGCGACTTCACCGGGAAGTATATCTATCTGAATTTTACGCGGGTTTCGAACCCGATTTGCCGGCAACATTTGAATCACCTAAAAGATTCGGTCAACCAGTTCGACCAGGAATTACATATCCTGAACCTTATTTTACCGGACGAAGCCGACAAAAAAGAACTGATTCTTCAGCAAAACTGGTTGGGTACTTTTTATATTGTCGATGAAAAAGCGGCGGACACTTACCGGCTCACCAACTTTCCCCAAGCCTATTTGATTGATAAAAACGGGCGTTTGGCTCTGTCGCCGGCTCCCAACCCGCTTGATGGTTTTGAACGGCAATTCCTCAACCTGCTCAAGCAAAAACGAATCAACGAACTGCGCAATTAATCCAGATAGGGTTTGATCAGATCCTTTAAATTCCCATAGGTTTGTTGATAGACCGTCGGCAACTCATCTTTCGAAACCCAGCGCACTTCCTCAATTTGCTCATCTGTTTGTGGAACCAGCGGCTCCGAACCGGAATAAGTCATTTCGAACCAACGGGTTTCCTTCAGCACCCAGTTATTTTCTTCCTGAATGTAGGGCGACCGATACAAATGAAAGGTAGCGGGCAATTCGCGATGAATGGTGAGTTCCGTAATGCCGCACTCCTCCTCCACTTCACGCATCGCCGCCACTTCGGCACTTTCGCCAGCCTCGATTCGACCTTTTGGCAAATCCCATCGTCCAAAACGTTTGATGAATAAAAACTGCCCTTGCTTATTCATCACCAAACCGCCAGCAGCCGGCATTTGTGTTAAGTTATTTTTAAGCCATGCCATTAAATCCGGATTTTGCTTACTGACAATTATCAGCTTTACAACATATTTCCTTCGCTCCAATTCAGACAACAGCTCGATAAATTCTTCAAAGCTCTCTATTTCAACATTTTGAACAATGTTATCTTTTAATGAAATGTTCATTTCGCCCCCCCAAAGCAGCTGATGCTCATTGAAAAAAACTTTGTACATTTGTCGTGAAAATCAGTTTAAACATTTAAGATTATGCAAGATATCCATGTTGAGGTTACGAAAAAACTCGTACAAATAAACACAATAAAAATCCAACCATCAAACCCATTCACCTGGGCGTCAGGCTGGAAAGCACCCATCTACTGCGACAACAGAAAAATATTGTCCTATCCCGATGCACGGACTTTTATCCGCGATCAGTTTGTTAAACAAATTCGTGAAAAATATCCGGAAGCGGAAGTGATTGCAGGAGTCGCCACGGGAGCAATCGCCCACGGTATGTTGGTAGCACAGGAGCTTGGTTTGCCATTCATCTATGTGCGGTCAAAACCCAAAGATCATGGGCTGGAGAACCTAATTGAAGGCGATTTGAAAGTGGGACAAAAGGTGGTGATCATTGAAGATTTGGTATCAACCGGTGTGAGCAGCCTGAAAGCAGCCGAAGCCATTACCAACTTTGGCGGTGACGTGCTGGGCATGATGGCTATTTTCACCTACAACTTTCCCGTGGCCAAAGAAAACTTTGAAGAAGCCGGTATCGAACTCACAACTTTAAGCCGTTACAAGACGTTAATTGATGTGGCTTTGGAATCGGGCGAAGTCAAGGAATCTCAAGTTGAGTCTTTGAACCAATGGCGTCAGGATCCGGCCAACTGGGGCAAATAAGTAAACACGAAGCCAAACAATAACATACTCCCCGGACTCGATTCCGGGGATTTTTTTTGAAATGCGAAATTATGGGATTAAGTAAATACACCAGCGAGATTAAATTGATTGATCACAAGGACGAAATTGTATTCAACTATCTTTCGAACTTTGAGCACCTCTCGGAATACATTAACGATGGTTTGCTGCAAAAAGTCACCCAACAGGTTCCTCAAATTAAGATTACCAACTTTGAATCGGATCAGGATTCCTGCCGGTTCAGCATCGGCGGAATGGGGCAATCTGAAATCCGCATCGTCAACCGCGAACCATTTAAAACCATCAAGCTGGCCAGCTCAGGTAGTCTGCCGGTAGAAATTACGTTCTGGATTCAGCTTTTGCCAGTGAGCGAAAACCAAACAAAAATGAAGCTGACCTTGCATGCCGAAATGGGTATGATGATTAAGATGATGGCCGGCAACAAACTGGAAGAAGGAGTCAACCAACTGGCCGACATGCTGACCCGCTTGCCTTATCCTAAAGAGTAAAACCACTGAAGAATAAAAAGGACGGAAGGATTGAAGGACGGAAGGACTGATGGGTTGAGTTCATTTATTTAAAGATTGATTGATCTAAACGGCCTAAAAGCTGTTTACACTTATTAGACGTAAAATTCAACATCATGGAATTATTCAGAAGAGAAGATAAAATGTCGTCCCTGATCACCCGAAACTACAACTTGCTGCCGGTTATCAACCGCTTTGGCATCCGGTTGGGGTTCAAGGAAAAAACAATTGCGGAGGTTTGTCAGGAGAAAAATATCGATACCGACTTCTTCCTGGCCATCGTCAATACCTACACCGATGAAAGTTATTTTCCCGAAGCCGAATTTTTATCTTTTTCCCCGGTGTTGCTCATCGACTACCTGAAGAACACCCATCGGTATTACATCAACTATGTGCTTCCAAAAATTGAGCAACTGCTCAATAAGGTGATGGAAAGTTGTCCCGACAATTGTTCGAGCCTGAAGATGATCAATACGTTCTACCAAAAATACAAATCAGAATTATTGCTTCACCTCAAGCTCGAGGATGAAAAGGTTTTTCCTTACATCCTGAACTTGTACGAAAACAAAACCTTGAGCCCAGAGGGCTCATTTATTGAAGTCATTGAAAATGAGCACACCAATGTTGAAGTGAAGCTGAGCGATCTGGAAAACCTGATCATTCGTCATTTGAGTCCCAACTATGAAGACAATGCCATGAACGAATTTCTGACGGCACTGCTTCAGTTCGAAAACGATTTGAATGACCACGCACGAATTGAAGACCACATTTTAATCACCAAAGTCATTGAGTTCGAAAAAGAATTGAAGAAATGAAACGGGCAAGTGTAAGTCTTCATCAAAAGACCCATCATTCTTGGCCAGTTTCATCGAACACCTCTGAAAATAAAAAATAGAATGAGATGAAAGAAAACGTCTTCATTGTGCATCGCTCCGAAATCATCAGAAAAGGCCTATCGCTGATTCTGCAGGAGTATTTTAAGATGGAAATTACCCAACTGAATTCTGCTAAGGATTTGAGCTCGTTCGCAGGGATTTCCGGCAGCATCATGATTTTAATTCTGGAAGCTCAAGCCGACCTGAACCTCCGGGCCATCGACCAGCTGCGAAAAAACAATGAGGTTTGTCTGGTTGGTTTTTATGCCGAAAACTCAGATGATCAGGTGGATCAGACCTTTGATTACCAACTGAATCAATTCGCATCGCCGATTCAAATTCAAAAGCTGATTCAGGTCATCAGGCAATCGGGCAACAAAAACAAAAACCCCATGCAGGACAACGGCGAATTGACCAGCCGTGAAAAAGAGGTAATCAAACTCATTGCCTTGGGCCTGGCGAACAAAGAAATTGCCGACAAGCTGTTTATTAGCATCCACACCGTCATTTCGCACCGAAAAAACATAACCGAAAAGCTCGGCATTAAATCCATCTCCGGACTGACCGTTTATGCCATCATGAACAATTTGCTTGACATTCAAGACATCAACCCCGAAGAGTTAATCTAAAGAAACCCCAACATCTTGGGATTGATCATTTTCCTTGTTTGTGTCATCTTTGTTAAGAATCAAAAAACAGATGGCAACATGAAGAAGCTTAGCGAAAACGGTCAATTATTTATTTGCGGCGCATGCCGGAAAATTCACCTCGAATTTGGCAACCTGGCTATGGACTTCCAATCGAAGGAAAAACTGCAAGAGCTGCTGAATTTCCTGAACACCGTAAGCGCTAATCATTTTGAGAATGAAGTATTGAGCAACAACTCACGCCGGAAAATTCTTGTTCCCTTTGCTAATTCATCGATCAAACTGCTGCTTTCAGATATGGAGATCAAAGAGTTGACGGAACTTATTCAAGCTTTTCTGCACGATTCAGCCAATCCTGCAAAAGCTGCCCTTCAATTGACCGATTTAAAAAAGCTCAGCACCCTAAACCTGATTTTGCTCAATTGAAACGAACTCACGCTAGTCAACTTTAAGTGCTGCCAGCAATGACTTTCGCCCGATATCGGCTTAATGCACAATTTTGCCAAAAATGATGGCGCTGCTTTTTTATCTGCTTATATCTGCTTATTTTGTGCCGCTGTGTCGTAACCAAACAAGCCACAATCGATCTTAAGCTAATAGAAATGGATATGGAAGTAGTTTCGCGGTTTCAAGCCATTAACCTGGATGGTTTAAGTCAGGTTAGACTGATGGAGCGAACCGACCAAAAATTTGTGGTTCCGCTCAGGCAGCTCGCCAGCCTGCTGCTGGCTGTTGCGGAACACTATTACATTCTGGAGATTGATGGGGAACGGATGCTTGGCTACCAAACCCATTATTTCGATACCGAAAACGACCAGCTATACAAGAATCATCACAACGGAAAACTCAACCGCTACAAAGTTCGTAAGCGAACGTACCTCAACTCCCGGACAAGTTTTTTTGAAATCAAATTCAAAAATAACAAACGGAAAACATTCAAACGCCGAATTGAAACTGAACAAGACCAAACAACTTTGGATGTTGTGGAAAGAGCATTCGTGCGTCAGCATTCACCAATTGATCCGGCAGATTTGCATTTCAAGTCGATGAACCAGTTCAGCCGGATTACGTTGGCCGACAAACAATTCACCGAGCGTTGCACAATCGATGTCAATTTACAATTCAAAAGCCAACACCTGGCCACCGGACTGGATGAACTGGCCATTATTGAAATCAAACAAAACAACCACGCTAGATCATCTATATTGAACCGGCATTTGAACGAGTCCGGTTTTCAGCCAACCGGTTTCAGCAAATACTGCATTGGCCGGGCGCTGGCCGAAAATGATCTGAAGCAAAATGCCTTCAAACCTAAATTAAAACGACTTAATAAACTAACTAATCCACTATGTTATCATCCGTACTATTAGCCTCGCAGCTATTTGACTGGCTTGAATCGATCCGATTTCTCGACATTAAACTGATCAATGTAGAAGACTTTATTGAGCTGCTGGTCCGATTTGCATTCAATGGAATCGTACTCGTACTCATCATTCGCTACCTCTATGCCAGAAACTCCAATCGAAAAGACTTCTTTTTCAGCTTCTTTGCGGTGGGAATCACAGTCTTTCTACTCTGTTTTTTGCTCGAAAGCGTGAAACTTGAACTGGGATTTGCCCTCGGACTTTTCGCCATCTTCGGCATTATTCGCTACCGAACCGATCCCATTCCCATCAAGGAAATGACCTACTTGTTTGTCGTCATCGGAATTTCGGTTATTAACGCCCTGGCCAACAAAAAAGTGAGTTATTCGGAGTTGGTCATTACAAATGCGATACTGGTTGGCGGACTTTATTTGCTTGAGCGAATTTTAAGGCTTCGGCAAGAATACGAACTGGAAATCAGGTACGAACGCATTGAAAATATTCACCGCATGAAAGAAGAGGAATTGATTACCGACCT
This sequence comes from Sunxiuqinia dokdonensis, assembly GCF_001270965.1. Classification (GTDB taxonomy): domain Bacteria; phylum Bacteroidota; class Bacteroidia; order Bacteroidales; family Prolixibacteraceae; genus Sunxiuqinia; species Sunxiuqinia dokdonensis. The sequence continues at coordinate 24,157 of NZ_LGIA01000025.1, forward strand.
GCGTCAGCGAACAGGAATTGAAATTAAGCGGTATGAAGTTACACGCATTGACTTTCTGCGTGATGTTGCAAACATTACGATTTTTTTTGATCCCATTGAAAATCCACGCTATCAAATAAAGAAATGAATATGAAGCAACATAGCTTTATCCGCCTGGCTTCTACCTTAGCCTGTCTTGTAGTTTTAATCGTTGGCCCTTCAAGTGTTTGGGCGCAAGAGGAAACGGAGTGGAACACCTGGACCACCTTCGAGGTAAAAAAAGATATCACTGACCGTTTGAGTGCCTATCTGGCGCCGCAAATCAGGTTTGCCGAACAGTTTGAAGTGGATGAATATTTCATTCAGGCTGGCGTAGAGTACGATCTTTTTGATTTCCTGGAAGTCGGTGGCAATTACCGATACCTGATCAATGAACGTGCGACCAAGTCGACCGAATACTTTCATCGCGTGGCACTCGATTTGGTTGGAAAGCATGACATCGACCGCTTTGGATTGCAATTGCGGACCCGCTACACCAACTATGATGAATTGGACAACGACGAAGGTTTTAATGATGCCACCATGCGGTATCGTCTAAAAACCGATTACGATCTTCCAAATTCAAAATTCAAACCTGCTGTTGGTGCAGAACTCTTTCACGAGCTTCAGGATAAGGAAATCAATAAAATCAGGTATATGGCCGAACTGTCTTACAAAATCAATAAGGTTCACGACATCACAATCGGCTATCTACTCCATGATTACATGAACGAATATCGTCGGGCAAACATCCTTACGCTGGAATATCAAATTGATTTTTAACTAATTCAGGCATGCTTAAACCACAAAACTAAGGAGCAACACAAAGGTAAAACCAACGACCGAAATAATCGTTTCCATAATGGTCCACGATCGCAAAGTTTCCTTTTCGTTCATGCCCAGGTATTTTCCAACCAGCCAAAAGCCACTGTCATTTACGTGTGACAGAATGGTTGATCCGGCCGCAATGGCCAACACAATGAGTGCTTTGTCAATTTGAGTCAGGTCGAATATGGTAATCAACGGAGCCATAATTCCGGCAGCGGTAATCATTGAAACTGTAGCTGAGCCTTGAATGACGCGGACAACAACAGCAATGAGATAAGCCAGTACAATGGGCGGCATGGCTGATTCGGCCAACCGTTCGGCCAACATGGCACCAACCCCGCTATCGATCAAAATTTGCTTAAACACGCCTCCCGCGCCCGTCACCAAAATAATCAGTCCGGCGGGCCCCAACGCTTTGTTCGACAGCTTCATAATTTGTTCTTTGTTGAAACCTCGTCTAATTCCGAGAACATACATGGCCAGCAAGGTGGAAATGATGAGGGCAGTAAACGGATGCCCCAACAAACCAATGGATTGATAAACCACCTCATTTTGCAGAAAACCATTGTCATATAGCACTTCAGCAACCGAATTGCAAACAATCAGCAACAACGGCAACGCAATAATCAGAATGATAGTTCGAAACGAAGGCAATCCCTCCTGCACAGGCCCAGGCTCTTTTTCAGCAAAATAATCGGGTGCAGCAATGTGTATTTTTTGGCTGATGTACTTACCGAAAATTGGCCCGGCGATAATAGCGGTCGGCAGCCCAACGATAAATCCCATGATGATGATCCACCCCAACTGCACATCCAGGATTTCGGCCACGGCCACCGGCCCGGGAGTTGGTGGAATGAAGGCGTGGGTAACCGCCAGCCCGGCCAGCAAGGGAATCGCATAATAAAGAATGGAACGCTTGGCTTGTTTGGTGAGCTCGTAAATAATGGGAATCAGGATAATAAAGCCAACATCCAGAAAAACCGGAATGGCGACAATAAAACCAGTGAGTACCAAGGCCCACGAGGCTCGCTTTTCGCCAAAATGCTTCAGCAAATACTTTGCAATCGACTCTGCTCCGCCCGATGCTTCTAACATTTGGCCAAAAATAGCGCCCAGACCAACCACTGTGGCTACAAACCCCAGCGTATTGCCCATGCCATCCTGCATGCTTTTGATGATTCCGGTAAAGTCCATTCCGGTGACAATGCCGACAACGATACTCACAATCAGCAAGGAAATAAAAGCGTGTATTTTCAGTTTCAACACCAAAAACAGCAACAGAAGAATGGCAAAAGCAATTCCGACAAGGAGCAGTATTTCATTCATAGTTTTGTGGTTTGTTCGGTTTGTATTTTGTGTCTCAAGCAGTTTCTAACCAGTGATCCGGCCGTCCATATCATTTCCTGTGTCTGGCTTCAGCGGAAAGCGCACCGGTGCATTGTCGCGATTGGAGCGGTAAATCGCCGTAAAAAGCTCCACGGTTTTCCGTCCTTCTTCGCCTGTAACCAGCGGCTGACGACCGTCAACCAGAGCTTTCAAAAAATCATCAATCTGCAATCCAATATAATAGGAAGCCGCATCAATCCGGTTAAAAAATGCGCTGTCATCTTTTTTCCAGTTTTCAAGGAGCGATTCCTCACCCGGCACCGTCCAAATGTCATTCACTGGCGGCTTCAGCACCGACGACTGTCCGGCAATAAACATGGCCCCGCCTTCGGTTTGTGCACCCACGGATGCGCCGTTTCGTCCGTGAATATGGATTTTGCCATAAATGCCCGGTTTCTGCGAATTGCTCAAAATGATATTTCCAACAGCTCCTCCTTTAAACTGAACCACGGCCACAGCCGTATCTTCCACCTCAATGTAGGGATGGTTCAAGTTTCGGATCACGGCATAAACCTGCTCAATATCGCCCATCAGCCATTGAAAAAGATCCAACTGGTGCGGTGCCTGGTTAACCAAAACCCCACCCCCTTCGGTTTCCCACTTACCGCGCCAGGGGTCGCTGCTGTAATAGGCTTCATCGCGCCATCCCAACATGATGATGTGTCCAAGCGCCGGCTGCCCGATCTTCCCATCATCAATCGCTTTTCGCATGCGCTGCACCGGTTCATAAAACCGTCGCTGACTAATCACACCAAGTGTCACCCGGTTTTCTTTAGCGGCCTCCAGCATCGCATCACAATCTTCCAAAGTGCTGGCCATCGGTTTTTCAATCAGGCAATGCACACCGAGCCTGGCTGCTGTCACAACCGGATCGCGGTGATACGGATGCGGTGTGCAGACCAACAATGCCTCCACTTTTTCGTGCTTAATCATTTGTTCCAGATCGCCATAGGCTTTCACTCCATATTGGCTGGCAAACGCCTCAGCTTTGGAGAGCGTACGGCCACATACGGCCACAAAGTCGGAGTTCGAAGATTCAACCAGCCCTTGGGCATGCAAGTGGGCCACTTTGCCCGGCCCTACAATGGCTGTCCGTATTTTCTTCTGTTTTGGTTTCAAATTTCTTTTTTTAGTTCGAAGTTCATTTTTCGGGAAATTTTGAGTTTCGGGTATTTTCTCAACCTCACACCTTCACACAGTCCCGTCATGGTTTCAGAATCACCTTCACCAAACCTTTTTCCTTGTTATAAAGCCGGTTAAACCAATCAGCACCTTCGGCCAAGGGAGCTTCGGCGCTCACCAAGGCATTCACATCAACTTTTCCGTCGGCAATCAAATCCAGCACGGCCGGATATTCGCCACAAATGGCGCAACTTCCCTGCACCTTGATCTGCCGGGTAACCACCGACTGCAGTGGAAAGTCAATATTTGGTGATAAATTGCCCAGCAAAGTCACTGTTCCGCCCTTTCGAACACTGGCAACAGCCAACTGTACAGTTTCCGAAACACCAACTGCTTCGTATGCCTGATCTGCTCCGCGGCCATTGGTCAATTCCAGAATTTGCTGATCCAAGCCTGGCAATTGGCTATTAAAACAGTGAGTAGCTCCCAGCCTGGCAGCTAATGTCAACTTATCCTCATCCAAATCGATCGCCATGATTTTCCCGCATCCCGCCACTTTCAGCAACTGGATGACAAACAAGCCGATCATGCCGGCACCAACCACCACAACAGCATCGTTCACCTCTGGCTTTCCCAGCGAAAGGGCATGTAAAGCCACGGCCACCGGTTCAACCATGGCCGCTTGGGTGAAAGTTACGTTTTCAGGAATTCGGTATAGAATGTGCTGCGGAACGGCCACAAATTCGGCAAAGGCTCCATGCCTACGGTAATCATCGCAGGAAACCCCCAGCACCACCCGATTGTCACTCAGGTTGTACAATCCCTGGCGGGTGTACCAATCATCCAGCTGGTAAATGGTTGAATCGAAGGTCACCCGGTCGCCAACTTGCCAATTTTGAACGGAACTTCCTACGGCGGTGATTTCGCCGGACGCTTCGTGCCCCATAATGAGCGGCGGCTGACGTCGTCCCGTACTTCCATCCATGCCATGCACATCGCTGCCACAAATACCCACCGACTTCACCTTCACCAAAACTTCATTCGGCTCAACCTCAGGCTTTTCAACTTCCTTAAATTCAAACTGGTTGTATTTTTCAAGAACAAGTGCCTTCATCAATTTCGTTTGTTTAGGATTTTAAAGATAGGAAATGATTGCTAAACCTCTTTTACAAATAAGCCACCTCTTTGAAATGATAAGTGTGAACCGGGCCATCGCGTTCTTCTATTTTCAGCTGGCCAATTTCATTCACCCCAATGATTTTTCCGGTGTAGTGGTGCTTGTCATCTTTAAAAGGATGCCATTCTTCAAGTCGGTAAAGTTTTTGCTGAAATTCGATATCCAGCTCGTCGAAGTGTTCGGCAACCAACCGCTGATAGGATTGATCAAGTTGTTCGAGCAAACCGGTCAGCAGATCATCCAGGTCGTAATCAACACCGGTTAGCATTTTCAGCGAAACCGGATTGGGGGCATCAGACAAAAAACGGGTTTGGTTAATATTCAGTCCAACACCAATAATTGACTGGCTAATTCGTCCGTTCATGATGGCATTTTCAACCAACATCCCACAAATTTTTCGATCTGCCACGTAAATATCGTTGGGCCACTTTATTTTTACCCCTTCAGTAAACTGGCTTAAAAAGCTTTCTAGCCCCAAACACACGACTTTTGACAGCATGTACTGCCTTTGGATTTCGAGAAATGTAGGCTCCAAAAACACAGAAAAAGTCAGATTCTTTCCCGCTTCGCTTTCCCACCGGTTATTTAACTGTCCACGACCGGCTGTTTGATCGTATGCCAAAAAGACAGTTCCAGCTTCTATTTCATTATCACGCACTTGCCCGGTGGCATAGTTATTGGTACTTTCAGTGCGTTTAATTTTGATGATGGAATGACCGATATGTTGACACATGATTTGATGATTATTTTAAAACTGACAATAAAGCGACTTTATTAATTCTCAAGTGTTTATATTTATTCTAATTGATTCAGCACATATTGGCCGACAAAAAAAAACAATACTGATCGTTCCGTGTTATTTTAATCATGCTTTTTTCAGCAGTTTAACAGATCAAAACAAAATGAATTTTAATTCATGAACCGGCACAAAAACTTCATTGTTTTGTCCCCTTGTTTAAATCTAAAATAGCTGAGATAAACAATTGAACGATATGAACGAAAACCCATCAAAATAAGCGAAAAAATTTATCTTTGTAGTTCTAAAATGAATCTATGCATAAAACACCAACAGAAAAAAATAGTGAACAGCTGATTAATGCCATTCTGGAAGGAATTCAACGGATAAAGGGAATGGACATCATAAAAATCGACTTAACAAAAATTAATCATTCAGAATGTAATTATTTCATAATTTGTCACGGTAATTCAACCACCCAAGTGGATGCAATTGCGCGCTCGGTTGAAAAAACAGTTGAAGAGATGGTTGGAGAAACAGCCTGGCACAAAGACGGATACGAAAACTCGATCTGGATTCTTTTGGATTATGCTGATGTGATGGTACACGTCTTTCAACATGAAACCCGCAAATTTTATGACTTGGAGAACCTTTGGGCTGATGCAGCCATCGAAAAAATACAAACAGAAAATTAGACGAAATGGCAGAAAATAATAACAAGAATAAACAAAAACCAAACCTGGGAAATTTTGGAACCGGAGGGAAACCGCCCAAATTTAACCCGTACTGGATTTATGGAATTGTGATTGTCATCTTTCTCGCAATCCAATATTTTAGTTTTGGCGGCGGGCCGGTGAAAACCACCTGGAGCGAGGTGAAAAACACCATGCTTGCCAATCATGATATTGAACGCATTGTGGTTGTTAACCGCGACGAAGCCCAAGTGTATCTGAAAGAAGACAGCTACGACGACTATGCAGACAAACTCAACACAGGCTTTGGAGCGCCCTCCAAATTTGGGCCGCACTTCGTTTACACGATCGGTTCGGTAGAAACTTTTGAAGATAACCTGCAACAGGCACAAGCCAATTTTAACGATTCGGACAAAGTCCCTGTTGAATACAGCACCGTTCCCAATTATTTCGGCGACATTCTCAGCTGGGTACTTCCCTTCCTGATTATCATTGCCATTTGGTGGTGGATTTTCCGCCGCATGAGCAAAGGAGCTGGCGGCGGTGGCGGCGGTGGTAATATTTTCAATGTTGGAAAATCGCAAGCCAAAGTATTCGATAAGGATTCACGCGTCAGCACCACTTTTAAAGATGTGGCCGGCCTGGCCGAAGCCAAACAGGAAGTAGAAGAAGTCGTGTCGTTCTTGAAAAGCCCCGCAAAATACACCAAACTGGGTGGGAAAATTCCGAAAGGCGCCCTGCTTGTTGGCCCTCCCGGAACCGGAAAAACCCTACTGGCCAAGGCTGTTGCCGGCGAAGCCAATGTTCCGTTTTTCTCCATGTCGGGTTCCGATTTTGTGGAGATGTTTGTCGGAGTTGGCGCATCGCGTGTGCGCGACCTGTTCAAACAAGCCAAGGAAAAAGCCCCTTGTATTGTTTTTATCGATGAGATTGATGCCATTGGGCGTGCGCGGGGGCGAAACCCCAACATGGGATCGAATGACGAGCGTGAAAATACGCTGAACCAGTTGCTGACTGAGATGGATGGTTTTGACACCAACTCCGGTGTGATCATTCTGGCAGCCACCAACCGGGCCGACATGCTCGACCGCGCCCTGATGCGTGCCGGACGTTTCGATCGTCAGATTCATGTGGAGCTGCCGGACCTGAATGAGCGTGGTGAGATTTTTCAGGTTCACCTTCGCCCGATTAAACTTTCAAAGGACATTGACGCCAGCTTTCTGGCCAAACAAACTCCTGGATTTTCGGGTGCCGATATCGCCAACGTTTGTAACGAAGCCGCATTGATTGCTGCCCGTAAAGACAAGGACGAAGTAAGCCGACAGGATTTTCTGGATGCCGTTGACCGAATTATTGGCGGGCTGGAAAAGAAAAATAAAATCATTTCGAAAGACGAAAAACGCCGAATCGCCTATCATGAGGCCGGCCATGCCACCATTAGCTGGCTGCTTGAACATGCCCACCCGTTGGTGAAAGTAACAATCGTTCCGCGCGGAAAAGCGCTGGGCGCCGCCTGGTACCTTCCGGAAGAACGTTCGTTGACGACCAAGGAACAGCTGCTGGACGAAATGTGTTCTGCACTGGGTGGCCGCGCTGCCGAAGAAATCATCTTCGGAACCATATCATCAGGTGCCCAAAATGATCTGGAGAAAATTACCAAACAGGCCTATGCCATGATCAGTATTTTTGGAATGAGCCCCAAAGTTGGAAATGTCAGTTTCTACGATTCAACGGGCCAAAATGAATATGGCTTTACCAAACCGTACAGTGAAAAAACGGCTGAATTAATTGATGCAGAAGCCAAAGAGTTGATCGAGTCACAATACCAGCGGGCCCTTCAGGTACTTAAAGAACACAGCGAAGGCCACCGAAAATTGGGCGAGCGCCTGCTTGAAAAAGAAGTTATTTTTGGGGAAGACCTGGAAGAAATATTCGGCAAACGCCCCTGGGTTCGGGAAGAACTGACGGCAGAACAGCAAACTGTAATCGCGCCCAAACCAGCAGAAGAAGCGAATCCGGCAACCTCGGCCTAATTCACGTCACCATGAGTTCATCCAAAGAAAAAATACTGAAGCGTTTAACGGAAGCACAGAAAAGTCGGGGCGGGCAAATCACGCCTCTCCCCGATTTTCAAGCTCCGATTTATCTGCCATTCGAAAGCGAAATAGCAGAAAGCTTCAAAACCAACCTCGAATTGATTGGCGGGCAGGTTTTTCGAGTGAAGGATATCAACGAGGCAGTTGCGGAGCTGAAAAAGCTAGCCGATGCTGAAAAGCTGACAAACATCGTGTGCCTGCACCCGGAATTGCAAACAGCTTTAAGCGGTGAACTGGAGTTTGCAAGTTCAATGGATGATCTGCAACATATCGGTGTTGGCATCACAACCTGCGAATTTCTGGTAGCCCATCTGGGATCAATATTGGTGAGCTCGGCCTCGGAAACGGGCCGAAGACTCCATGTTTTCCCTGAAATACATGTGGTTATCGCTCACAGCGGCCAACTTGTCAACTACCTGGATGATGCTTTGGAGCAATTGGAAAAAAAATATCCGGAACAGCTTCCAAGCATGATGACCAACATCACCGGGCCAAGCCGAACGGCTGATATCGAGAAAACATTGGTGATGGGAATGCACGGGCCCAAAAAATTATTTGTACTTTTAGCTGACGAACCGTTTTAAAAAGCCAAACTATGGAAAAAGATTTAGTCATTGTCTATTCCTCCGACCAGGACTACCAGGTGCAAATCGCCAAAGAATTACTGGATGAAAATGAAATCGAATCTTTCACACTGAATCAGCACGATTCAGTCATCCCAACGATTGGAGTCATTGAGCTTTACGTCAACAAAAAAGATCAGGAAAACGCTGAGAAAATCCTCAAAAAGCTCAAGAATTGAAAAACCTTTTTGTCAGAACGCTTACCGGAATAGCTTTCACAGGGGTTGTCATCGGTAGTCTTTTGCTCAGTAAATATACCTTTGGTGTACTTTTTCTGTTCGTCATGCTTGTGGGTCTGCACGAATTTTTCAACTTCTTTAAAAATGCTGAAATTTCGCCAAACAGATGGCTGGCAAAAGCAATTGCCGTCGTGTTTTTCATCACCTTTTTCCTGGTCGGATCGGGTGTACTTCCACAAATAAGCTACTACTGCTTGATCCCTATCTTTCTGCTGGTTTTTATTTGTGAACTGTACCGCAAAAAAAGGTTTCCTTTTGAAAATATGGCAGCTGGAATTTTGGGACTCATCTACATCGCCCTGCCACTAAGTATGATTAGTCTGATGGTGTTTACGCCAAAACACGAGTACGACCCCTCGCTTTTGTTTGCACTTTTTGCCTTGATCTGGACCTACGACTCAGGTGCGTATCTGTTCGGAATGACCTTTGGCCGACATCGCCTGTTTGAACGAATTTCACCTAAAAAATCATGGGAAGGAGCAGTCGGCGGAGCCTTGTCAGCAGTTGCTGCCTCCTGGGCGATTGCACACTTTTTCATGCCTTCCATTGCACTGCACCATTGGATTGTTCTTTCCATCATCACCGTTATTTCCGCCACTTTTGGCGATTTAACCGAATCGCTGTTCAAACGCCAATTCAACTTAAAAGACAGCAGCAACTTTCTTCCCGGCCATGGTGGAATCCTGGACCGCTTCGACAGTTTGTTTTTTGCGGTTCCGTCGGTTGTCCTGTATTTCAAGCTTTTTATCTGAACAACAGCCCGTGCGCGGTGATCAGCAGCATTCGGCAAAGGCAGATTTTGTCTAATTCCTGACAGTAAAAACCGTTCAATTTACGCCACTACAATTAATTTCTGTACTTTTGCCCTCACACATCCGAATGCCGGGTACTGATCCAAGAACCGAACATCGGATAAAAGATTTTGAAAACAAGATATCTTATAGCTATTTGACATGATAAAATTTCATCCTGCAGGAAAATCGATCATCCGAAACACGATTCTGATCGTGGTATTATTGAACCTGGTTGGTTGGCTGCTACTTTCCTGTGTTGTAATCGGATCGGCTATTTCAGCCGTTTCGCTCATCCTGTTGATTCTGGTTTTACAGTTCTTTCGTTACCCGCAACGACAGGTTGCAACAAACCACAAAAACATTATTGCCCCTGCCGATGGCACCATTTGCCTGATTGAAGAAACTACCGAAACCGATTATTTAAACACCGTTTGCAAGAAGGTTTCAATCTTTATGTCGCCGCTGAATGTGCACATCAACTGGGTTCCGGTTCCCGGGAAAGTAAGCTTCCTCGAACACCGAAAAGGAAAGTTTTACGCGGCCTTTAAAGACAAGTCGGCCGATGAAAATGAACGGACCTGCGTGGCTATTAAATTAAACGATGGCCGCGAAATCATGGCCAACCAGGTAGCCGGAGCCATGGCGCGCCGCATTCTCAATTTTTTGCAGCTTGGTCAACACGTTACACAAGACATGGAAATGGGCTTTATCCGCTTCGGCAGCCGGGTAGATTTATACCTTCCGCTGGATACCGATATCCAGGTCAAACTGGGCGAAAAAGTCACCGGATCACAAACCATTATTGGAAAACTTAGTTAAATGAGACGAGTCAGCGAATTGTTCTTTTGGGTACCCAACTTCATCACCTCACTCAACCTGGCAGCAGGTAGTTTGGCCGTTTTTTTTGGTATTGAAGGTCAACTGGGATGGGCAGCAATCTTCATTCTGGCTGCTTCTGTGTTCGACTTCCTGGATGGACTGGCAGCCCGCTTACTGCGCAGCTATTCCGACATTGGCAAACAAATGGATTCGCTGGCCGACTTGGTATCCTTTGGACTGGCGCCCGCAGCCATGCTCTTTACCATGCTCGAACTGGCGCTTTTTGGCACGAACCAACCCATTTTCGAAATCGAAGCCACCTTCATGCAATGGGTTTTTCTCTTTTCCGTCTTGCTGGTTCCCATCGCCGGGGCATTCCGACTGGCCAAATTCAACCTGGATACCCGCCAAACCGAAAGCTTTCTGGGCTTGCCCATTCCGGCCAATGCCATTTTTTACGCCTCTTTGGGACTCATTCTTGAGCTGGGCACCAATTCGGTCGTCACAAACATCATCCTCAACCGCTTTAACCTGCTAACAGCCGTGGCCCTGCTGTGCGCCCTGATGATTTCAGAATTGCCCATGTTTTCGCTTAAGTTCAAAGGCCTGAAATGGCAGGGAAACCAGATTCGATACATCTTCGTAGCCATTTGCGCCCTGCTGCTGGCCACCCTGCAAATTTACGCCCTGCCACTGTTTATTGTCGGCTATATTTTAATTGCCCTGGTGCAGAAGCTGGTGGACTAACATACCGCAAAGGCATTATTGAACGCATTTTCAACCAGAAATTTTTGCGGGTATTCCAGTGAAAGCGTACACGCTATTATCCCAATCGACTTTTATCCGCCCATCATTTCCGTGCTGAAAGGATTGAATAGAACTTTTTTTGCCACACCAACATTCTTTCAAAAAACTACATTCATAATTGTTATCCTTTTAATAAAATTCTTTAAATTCGAACGAATGTTTTGTTCAGGAAGATAGACAAGTAGATGGCGCCGTGCATCAGCGGATTATAGGAACCCCTGCCGAGACACTCATCCAGCACCAGCACGACAAAAACAGGCAAAAAAAATAAATACCCGCGATGAGGAACGGGCCACCCGCCCTGAGGAGTACGAAAAACATGTTGAGGAACATATAAAGCACCATGAGGAACGTTTAAAGCACACTGAGGAATCCAAAAAGTAGCTTGAGGAACATAGAAAGCACGCTGAGGAGTATAGAAAGTAGCTTGAGGAGGAAACCAAGCACGTTGAGAAACAGAATTTTGATGGGGAGAAATGCAATACGCATGCCGGGAAGCAGGAAACAAACGGTTTTTGATTGGAAAATTACTTACTAATTTTTAATCTCAATAAAATCTGAACAGATGGCATTCAAAAAAAGAACCACCGAAGCCGCGGCGTTGGAGCAATACCGGGTTTCATTAGAAAACGTTAAAACGCAACCGACCATTTCCTCTACAATGACGGAATATGGGTATACCCCCGAAGTCATTGGTGTAGGCGAGAATCTCTTTGCAAACACCCTGCTGGTTTACAACTCGAATAAAACCGAGGATGACGAAACTTCTGCCGCCAAAGCAGTTTTTAAAGGAAAGCTAAACCTACTGACCAGCCTGTATCGGGCCCACCGGAAGAAAGCCAAAGTCGTTTTCCGAAACGATCCGGTAACCCTTAATCTCCTTGGCATTGGTGGTAGCCAGCCAGATTCATACGTAAATCGGATGGGAATGATGAAAAAGTTCTATGCCGAAATTTCGAGCAATGAAGAGCTGCGAACCAAGATCATCCGCCTAAAAGTTGCTGAAGAAGAATTCGGCCAGGCATCAAGCCTGATTGTTGAGACCGAAACGGCTCGTGCTGATTACCTTCGGGAAATTGGGGAGTCGGAAGATATGACCAAGCAAAAAGATACCGCCTTTGCCGAACTGGACGACTGGATGAGCGAATTTTATGCCGTGGCTAAAATTGCACTCGAAGATCATCCGCAATTGTTGGAAGCGCTCGGCTTATCCATAAGAAGTTAATAAAGGAATAAAAAAAACGATCCGGCCTCAGTCAGGCTGGATCTTTTTTAGTCACCTACCAGAGTGGTCCCCCCCTTTTGCAGTCCTTCGATATTGGTAATCCGAACCTGGTGCACGCCTTTGCTAATCGCATTGAAACTGTTATCCAGCTTAGGGATCATCCCCGTATGAATGGCGCCCGATACCTGCAAAGCTTTAAATCCGGCATGGTTCAGCGACTGGATCACCGAGTAATCATCATCCGCATTTTCGAGCACTCCAGGCTTTTCGAAACAATACACCAGTTCCACTTCAAAATAACGACTAAAACCAATGGCAGCCTCTGCCGCAATGGTGTCGGCATTGGTGTTCAGCAGTTGGCCTTTTTTATCGTGTGTCAACGGTGCCAGCACCGGCACCACATTTTTTTCGACCAAAAGCTTCAGCTCATCCACATGCACGGCAACCACATCGCCCACAAAGCCATAATCGATGTCTTTCACCGGACGTTTTACCGCCTGCATGTAGTTCAAATCGGCACCGGTAAGACCAATGGCGTTGATGCCGCTGGCCTGCAATTGTGCCACGATGTTTTTGTTGACCAATCCGCCATATACCATGGTCACCACTTCGAGCATGGCCTGATCAGTAATGCGGCGTCCGTCTACCATCTTGGTTTCAATGCCGAGTCGTTCGGCCATGGCCGTTGCCGAGCGGCCACCACCATGCACCAGCACCTTTAGTCCTTCCAACTGAGAAAACCGGTTCAACAAGTCTTGCAGTGAATCGCTTTCCTCAACAACTTTTCCGCCAACTTTAACCAGGGTGAGTTTTTGCATATCGTTTTAAATATCGAACAAAAAATAAGGAATAAGAAATCCAGAAGTCTCCGCCCTTCAATTTTTACATTTCTTATTTCTTGTTCGGTGTTTCTTATTTTTTTGATTGTTAGTCATCCTGAACTTATTTCAAAACCTCTATCGAAAAGCAGATCCCGATCCGGCAGTTGCCGGACGGGATGACGCTTTTTCAAAGGGTTTGCTATTTCATTTGATCCAACATCATCTTCAGCACGGCCTGTGCCGAGAACAGCCGGTTTTCTGCTTCAGGAACGACAATTGAATTGGGGCCGTCGATCACCGAGTCGCTCACAATCATGTTCCGGCGTACGGGGAGGCAATGCATAAATTTGGCGTTGTTGGTGACTGCCATTTGCCGGTCGGATACGGTCCAGCTGCGATCTTTCGACAGCACCTGGCCATAGTCGCTGTATGATGCCCAGCTTTTTGCATAAATGAAATCGGCGCCCTCAAAAGCCTTCATCTGGTCGTATTCGGGTTTCAGATCGCCCATAAACTCCGGTGCCAGTTCGTAGCCTTCCGGATGAGTAACCACCAATTCGTAATCGGTTTGGCGCATCCACTCGACAAACGAGTTGGGTACGGCCTGTGGCAAAGCGCGTGGGTGCGGCGCCCAAGTCATCACCACTTTGGGACGAGCCTTGGTTTTGTGTTCTTCAATGGTCAGGTGATCAGCGAACGACTGCAACGGATGACGGGTAGCCGCTTCCATACTTACCACGGGTACGCCGGCGTAATCAACAAACTGCTGGATGATCTTTTCCTGATAATCGTCTTCGCGGTTTTCAAACTTCGCGAACGACCGCACCCCAATGATGTCGCAATACTTGCCAATCACCGGCACCGCCTCGCGAATATGCTCCGGCTTATCGCCATCCATGATCACGCCCAGCTCGGTCTCCAACTTCCAACCGCCTTCGTTAATGTCAAAAACAATCACATTCATTCCCAGGTTAATGCCCGCTTTTTGGGTGCTTAGCCGCGTACGCAGGCTCGAGTTGAAGAAAACCAACAACAGCGTTTTGTTTTTTCCAAGAGACTGAAACTGATAAGGATCCTTTTTTAGTTGAAGGGCGAGTTTCAACGCCTCATCCAGGTTATCCAGGTCGTGTACTGATGTAAAGTGTTTCATAGTTAGATTAAATTCCAAGTTTTAAATTCTAAATTCCAAGTATTGAATACTACAACTGAGCCCCGTCATCCCGTCCGGCAACTGCCGGATCGGGATCTCTGTCATAAAGGGAAAGGCAATAAAAAATACAGCTTCTGAAACAAGTTCAGAATGACTTGCGCTACGCCAGTCTACTTCGGTCTGACCTGCCCATTCCCATCAATCAGGTATTTGTAGCTGGTGAGCTCTTCCAATGCCATCGGGCCCCGGGCGTGCAGTTTTTGGGTTGAAATTCCAATCTCAGCTCCCAGTCCAAACTGTGCGCCATCGGTAAATGCTGTTGACACGTTACAATAAACCGACGAAGCATCGACCATCTTTCTAAATAAATCCAGCCGCTCCTCGTTTTCCGAAATGATGGCTTCGCTGTGTTTTGAGCTGTAAGCAGCAATGTGATCCAGCGCATCGATGAAACTAGGAACCGTTTTCACCGACATGCGATAGCCTAAAAACTCGGTTCCAAAAGATTCTTCGGTGGCTCGCTCCAGCAATGCCGACGGGTAATGGCCATTCAAGGCAGCATAGGCTTTTTCGTCAGCATAAATGACCACCTTACTGTCAGGCAAATTGGCGCACAGCTGCGGCAAATCAGCCAAACGGCTTTCGTGCAGCACCAGACAGTCCAGGGCATTGCAAACACTGGGGCGACGGGTTTTGGCATTCTCCACAATCGCCTGTCCCTTATCGGCATCGCCATACTCATCGAAATAGGTGTGGCAAATTCCGGCTCCGGTTTCAATGACTGGAATGCTGGCATTTTCGCGCACATAGTCGATCAATCCTTGCGAACCGCGTGGAATCAGCAGATCGACATAGCCGCGCGCATTCAGAATCTCCGCTGTAGCAGCACGATCGGCTGGTAAGAGCGTGAGTATATTGTGGTCAACACTGTGCTTTTCCAACACCGAGTGAATGACTTTAACAATGGCCGTATTTGAATCAATGGCATCGCTTCCGCCTTTTAAAACACAGGCATTACCCGATTTCAGACACAGGGAAAACACATCGAAGGTGACATTTGGCCGGGCTTCATAAATAATTCCAATCACCCCAAAAGCTACCGAAACTTTTCGAATACGCATGCCATTGGGGCGGGTGGTTTCACTTAAAATCCGGCCCAAAGGCGAAGGTAAAGACGCGACATTACGGATATCAGAAGCAATTCCTTCGATCCTTTCCGGGCTTAGTTTCAAGCGATCAAACTTGGGATCGGCCGGGTCCATCCGGCTCAAATCCTTTTGGTTTTCAACCAATACGGCTTCGGTATGTTCCAAAGCAGCATCGGCAAGATCATTCAAAATCGCGTTGATTTTGTCTTCGCTCAGCAAAGCCATACTTCTGCTGGCTTTCAATGTCAATTCCAATTGTTTTTTTACCTCCATGGTTCCTACCGTTAAATTATTAAAAGTCCCCTTCCCTGGGGGAGGAAGGGGACAAACTCAGAATATTTTGACTATTGAAGTCAACAAAAAGGGGGTTGTTATAGAAAAGGGTATAAATAACTATCCTGAGCTTTTATCATTCATTTTTTAATCTTCACTTAAATATAAATAGTCGTAATGCACCACTGGCCTTTGTTTGGGTGAGTCGCCCTCGGCCTTGACTTTATCAGCCGAATACTGCGATTTACCCCAGCCCACCAGCCGGCCTTTTTCATCAATAATTTTCACAATGTCGCCGCGCTTAAACAGCCCTCGCACCTCGGTTACTCCAATGGGTAACAAACTGGTGGCCTTGGTAGAAAACAGCGCTTCTTTGGCTCCCTGGTTAATGATTAACTCACCTTTGGCAAAACTGTGCGAGTACGCAATCCACTTTTTGACGTTCGACGACTTCCGCTTTTCCGCTTTAAAGTAGGTGTGCGCCACCCGACGATCCTTGCTCAAAATATCGGTCAGCACTTCATCGCGCAAACCATTGGCAATGTGAACCGAAATGCCCTCCTTCGCCACTTTTCGGGCAATGGAACTCTTTGTGAGCATCCCGCCCCGGCCAAAACCCGACTTCTGCGGCAAAATCTTGTCCATCCAGTCGCGATCTTTCAGATGAATCTCCTCAATGATCCTAGACCCGGGCAAGTTTGGGTCACCATCGAAAATCCCGTCGATGTTACTGAGGATAATCAGCGCATCCGAATTTTGCATCGAAGCAATCAGGCCCGACAGCTCGTCGTTGTCGGTAAACATCAGCTCGCTCACCGAAATGGTGTCGTTCTCATTGACAATCGGCACGACTCCATTCTCAAGTAAAGTGGTGAAGCAGTTCTTCATGTTCAGGTAATGATTGCGCTCGCCAAAATTATCTTTGGTGGTCAGCACCTGGGCACAGGTAATGCCATGTTCATTGAAAAACCCAGCGTACTGATTGATCATTTTCACCTGACCAATAGCCGACCACAACTGCCGCGATGACACCGTATCCAGCTTTTTGGTTAGTTTTACTTCGCTTCGTCCGGCAGCAACCGCTCCCGACGATACCAGGATCACTTCAACCCCACGCTTGTACAGGCTGGCAATCTGGTCGACCAAATGCTTCATTCGGGCAACATTCAATGTCCCATCAGACTTAGTTAGAACGTTACTACCTACTTTTATGGTAATCTTTTTATAGTTGAAACTCATGTTTCCTTTTTCTAGCCACGCTCAATTTTGTTGAACGAGGCAATCAAACCCTGAATAACCGAGGAGCTGAATCCCTTATGCTCCATCTCATTAATCCCCGTAATGGTGATTCCCCTCGGCGTGGTGACTTTGTCAATCTCCCGCTCCGGATGATGTCCGGTGTTCATAATCAGCTGTACGGCACCCTTGACCGTTTGCGCAGTAATAAACTGGGCCATTTCAGCGCCAAAGCCCATCTCAACCCCACCCTGCATGGCCGCACGCACATAACGCAACGCAAAGGCAGTTCCGCACGATGCCAGTACGGTTGCCGCAGCCATCAATTCTTCCTGAATCACCACCGTTTTTCCCAACTGGTCAAACAGCGTTTGTACGGTTTCCAGATGGGCATCAGCCTGGCCATTGCCCGAAATGCAGGTCATCGACTCCTGCAAAGAAATGGCCGTATTGGGCATCACCCGAAAGATGATGGATTCGTTGCCAATCAGCTTGGCCAAATCACTCAACGACACGCCGGCAGCAATGGAAACGATGATTTTATCCAAAGTCAACGCCGGTTTTATTTGGTCAATCACTTTTTCAACATGATACGGTTTTACCGCCAAAATCACCAAATCGGCTGTTTTTGCCGCTTCCAGGTTATCCTGAAAGGTGTTCACTCCTTTGGCTTGGAATCCTTCCAGAACATTTTTTCGGGGATCAGCAATGGTAATGGCCGAAGGTTCAATGTAACCCGATTTCAGCAGGCCATTGACAATGGCTCCGCCCATGTTCCCTGCTCCTATGATGGTGATCTTTCCAACTTTCATTTTTAGTCTATTTCGTTTGAATGAACATGCAATTCACTCAGTACTTTTTCAAATTTTTCGATAAAATAAGCAGCCTGCTCCATGGTTAGCGACAATGGAGGCAGCAAACGAATAATATGTGCCCCGGACACTCCGGTAAATATTTTTCCCTCAAACAACAGCTTTTGGCGAATGGGCTTCACTTCTTCGTCGAACTCAATGCCGATCATGAGTCCTTTTCCCCGTACATCTTTAACACCGCTGATCCGAGAGAGTTCTTGCAGTAGAAAATTTCCTACTTTTTCAGCATTAGTAACCAGATTTTCCTGTTTCATGATTTCCAGCACCGCAATTCCAGCAGCACAAGCCAGGTAGTTGCCACCAAAAGTGGTTCCGAGCATCCCGTGCCAGGGCTTCAGTTGCGGACTGATCAAGACGCCACCAATTGGAAAACCATTGCCCATTCCCTTGGCCATGGTAATCATGTCGGGCTGAACTTTGGTATATTGAAAAGCAAAAAACTTACCACTACGCCCGTAGCCCGACTGAATTTCATCCAAAATGAGCAGAGCACCATGTTGTTTGCACAATACACTCAATTGTTCCAGAAAATCCGGATTCGGAACATGAATGCCGCCAATTCCCTGGATGCCTTCAATAATCACGGCAGCAATATCGTCGGCCTGCAGTTGCTTTTCGACAGCTTCAATGTTGTTGAACGGCAGAATCACCGCATTGTCAGTTTCATTAACCGGCGCAATAATTTTTGGATTGTCGGTTACCGCAACCACCGCCGAGGTGCGGCCGTGGAAGCCTTTTTTGAAGCTGATGACTCTTTTTCGACCCGTAGCAAACGAAGCCAGCTTAAGTGCATTTTCATTGGCTTCAGCACCAGAGTTGCACAAAAACAACTGGTAATCGTCCAACCCGGAAAGTTGCCCCAGTTTGTCGGCCAACTCCTGCTGCTGCGGAATCTTTACCGAATTGCTGTAAAAACCAATCCGCTGCAACTGTTCGCCAATTTTACTAACATAAACCGGATGACTATGCCCCACCGAAATCACCGCATGACCACCATATAAATCAAGGTAACGGTTTCCGGCATCGTCCCATACGTAGCATCCTTCGGCTTTCACCGGAGTAATGTCAAACAATGGATATACGTCGAATAATTTCATGTTCAAATTCCAAGTTTCAAATTCCAAATTCCAGGCATGTCAGCTTGTCGCTAACAGCTTGTGGCTTGAGGCTCCTAAAAAGCCACCGCCTTTAAATTCAATCCTACTTTTTCGTTCAGGCCAAACATCAGGTTCATGTTTTGTACGGCCTGTCCCGAAGCGCCTTTCAGCAGGTTGTCCGTCACGCTCAAAATCAACAATTTGCTGCCGTGCTTTTCCAAATAAAGAACGGCCTTATTGGTGTTCACCACCTGTTTCACATCCGGGTTCTCGCTGGTCACAAAAACAAACGGATGGCTGGCATAATAATCTTCATAAAGCTTAACCGCTTCCTCAGCCGTTCCTTCAAAATCAGTATAAACCGAAGCAAAGATCCCGCGGGTGTGGTTTCCGCGAACCGGGACAAAATTGACATCAAAGTCAAACGAATTTTGCAGCTGCTGAAAGCTTTGACGAATTTCGCCCAAGTGCTGGTGCTGAAAAGCTTTGTAAACCGACACATTGCTGTTTCGCCAGCTAAAGTGCGAGGTTTTGCTTGGCGCCTGTCCTGCTCCGGTCGAACCGGTGATGGCATGCACATGCAATTCGTTTTTCAGCAAGCCGGCAGCAGCCAGCGGCAACACCGCCAGTTGAATTCCCGTAGCGAAGCAGCCCGGATTGGCAATTCGCTTCGATGCACGAATCAGTTCGCGGTTGATTTCGGGCAAGCCATAAACAAAGTCATTTCCTTCGGCTTTCAAACGGAAATCATGACTGAGGTCGATGATTTTAACCGACGCAGGAATACTTGTACTTTCAATAAATTCCTTTGATTTTCCGTGGCCCATGCACAAAAACAAAACATCGGCCTTGGTCAAATCCGGATCAGCCTCAAATGTCAAGCTTGTTTCGCCAACCAAATCGCGATGAACAGCATCGACCAAATTGCCCGCATTGCTGCTGCTCTGCACAAAGGCAATGGCTGCTTCGGGATGGTTCAGCAAAATGCGAATCAACTCACCAGCGGTATATCCTGCTCCTCCTATTATTCCAACTTGAATCATGAACGTTCTCCGAATTAATATTTTTTATTGACTGAATTGTAAATCTTCAGTGATGTTCCCAAAATCTTGGTGAAGCCTTTGACATCTTCGCTGGTCCAGGCTTTGTTCATTTCGCCGTACTCGCCAAAGTCCGATTTCATCAAGTCGTTATCGGACTCAATACCGACCAAAACATAGTGGTACGGTTTCAGCTTGATAATGACTTTCCCTGTCACAGTTTCCTGCGTATTTTCGAGGAATTTTTCGATGTCGCGCATCACCGGATCAAGATAAAGCGCTTCATGCAAAAACATGCCATACCAGTTGGCCAATTGCTCTTTCCAGTACATTTGCCATTTGGTCAAGGTATGTTTCTCAAGCATTTGGTGTGCTTTTATAATCAGCATAGGGGCAGCAGCCTCAAAACCTACCCGGCCTTTGATTCCGATAATCGTATCGCCAATATGCATGTCGCGGCCAATGGCAAAAGGAGCAGCCAGATCTTCCAACGCTCGAATGGCGTCAACCGTATTAAAGTATTTTTTACCGTCAACACCTTTCAGCTCACCTTCAACAAAATCAAGCGAGATCTCTTTTTCTCCTTTTTCCTTCAACTGTGACGGATAAGCTTCCTCGGGCAGTGTTTTTTCAGAGGTCAGTGTTTCCTTTCCGCCAATGCTCGTTCCCCACAGGCCTTTGTTGATCGAATAGGCCATCTTTGACCAATCGGCTTCAACGCCATGTTCTTTCAAGTAGTCAATTTCTGCCTGGCGGCTAAGCTGCAAATCACGGGTTGGCGTTAAAATCTTGATGTCGGGTGCCAGCACTTCAAAAGTGAGGTCGAAACGAACCTGGTCGTTTCCGGCACCAGTACTACCGTGCGCCACGTATTTGGCTCCAATTTTTTTGGCATATTCAATGATGGCAATGGCCTGAAAAACCCGTTCCGAACTAACCGAAATCGGGTAAGTATTGTTTCGAAGGACGTTGCCATATACCATGTAACGAATACACTTATTGTAATAAGTATCGGTTACATCCAGCGTGACATGCTTGGCTGATCCGAGTTCATAGGCACGCTTTTCGATATCGTCCAACTCTTCGGCACCAAAGCCACCCGTATTCGCAATTGCCGTGTAAACTTCCAGGTTTTTTTCTACTGACAAATACTTGGCGCAAAAGGACGTATCTAAACCTCCGCTGTATGCTAATACGACTTTTTCTTTCATGTTTATTCGTTTTATAAAAAGTGATGACACCAGTTCAGCATTTCTACTGAAAACTTACAACTTTACTAACCTTATTATTTCCCCGCCGCTGCAATGCTCATGAACCGGGTTAACGATTCAATACAGCTTTGGGATCATTTGAAGAAAATTAATCCTGCAATGATTGCCGAACAGTGCCATCACTCATATGTTGTACAATTTTTTTAAACAGATTCATCCCCGAACCTTTACCGTTCGAATGAGACTTTGGTTTCAATTTTCCGATCATTTCCGACAAGGAAATTCGCTTTGGTTTCTCTTCTTTCTTTTCCTCTTTTTTTTCTTTCTTTTCTTCCCATGCCGGATCAAACAGCATTCCAGTGCATAAACATTTTGAGCGCCCTGTGCGCGTAAGAATATCATAGTTCACACAACTTTTGCAGCCTTTCCAAAAATCTTCGTCATCCGTCAGTTCTGAAAAAGTAACGGGCCGGTAACCCAGTTCGTGGTTGATTTTCATGACAGCCAGCCCGGTGGTCAAGCCAAAAATTTTGGCTTTGGGAAATTTGGTTCGCGACAATTCAAACGCTTTCCGTTTGATTTCGCGCGCCAAGCCAATTCCACGGTAGTCGCGAACGACAATCAAACCCGAGTTAGCCACAAAACGATTGTGTCCCCACGATTCGATGTAACAAAACCCGGCAAACGTGTCGCCATCCAAAGCAATGATCGCTTTACCTTCAGTAATTTTGTTGGTAATATATTCGTCCGACCGGCGGGCAATACCTGTTCCCCGCTCTTTCGAAGCCAAATCAATGCTATCATTTATCTCAGCAACATAATTCAAATGGGAAACATTTGCCGCTGTTACTTTTATATCTTTAATGTTTTTCATTGAGTCAATTCAACTATCCAATTTTATCTTCCAATTTTGGCATCACCAAAATCAGACTATTAATTAAATCACTGGGAGTAATGCCCTCTCGCATCACCAACAAAATGGTATCATCCCCCGCAATACTTCCAATAATTTCATAAGGGTCGGCATTGTCCAACACCGCAGCTAAACTGCTGGCATAGCCCGGTCGCGTTCTTAATACGGCCAGGTTGCCCGAGAATTGCAAATCACGAAATCCGTCAACCAAAAAATTAACGCGGGTATTTTCCCGCTGTGGCTCCACACTCACGCCTTCAGGAATAACATAAACGTAACCCTTGTTGGCGTGCGGTACTTTGGCTACTTTCAGGATTTTCAAATCGCGCGACAAAGTGGCTTGCGTCAAATCAAATCCCTCCTCTTTCAACTGGCCAAGCAACTCTTCCTGGCTGCTCACCTCTTTTGAAGTAATGATTCTTTTGATAGCCAACTGTCTCTTCGTGCGATTTTTCATTTTGTATATATATGCAATACTTCTGCAAAAATATGCATTTTTTATCGAATTCAAATTTTTATTTCGGATTTATTTCTATTTTTGTAGCCGAATCGTAGACATGAAAACATTTTGACATGCTGGACGTTTTCGAAGTATTAGAAATATGACGGTAAAGAAAAGACATTATTTACAAGAAATAAGCACAATGCGTTTGCCCTACTTTCAGTAGCCAGACGCATTTTTTTTAATCTATAAGCGATTATTACAATGACACAGGCAAAAAAAGTCAGTTTGGTTTTAGAAGATGGGACCAGGTTCGAAGGAAAGTCGTTCGGATATGACCACTCCATTGCGGGAGAAGTGGTTTTTTATACGGCCATGACCGGCTATCCGGAAAGTTTAACAGATCCTTCATATACCGGTCAGATTTTGGTTTCAACTTACCCGATGATCGGAAACTATGGTGTTCCGCACGACCTTTTGGATGAAGGAATCCATGCGCACTATGAGTCGCACAAAGTACACATCAGCGGATTGATCATTTCCGATTATTCTTCGGAATACAGTCACTGGAATGCGCAAAAAAGCTTGGGCGACTGGTTGAAAGAATCGAGAGTTCCGGGCTTGTATGGTATCGACACACGGGCGCTCACCAAAATTCTGCGGGTGAAAGGCTCGATGCTGGGTAAAATCGAGTTTGAAGATGAACCCGTTGATTTTTATGATCCTAACAAGGAGAACCTGGTGGCCATTGCCAGTATTCAGAAAAAAGAAGTGTATGGCAAAGGCCAGCACAAAGTAGTACTGATCGATTGCGGGGTGAAAAATAACATTATCCGCTGCTTGCTCGATCGCGATGCAACAGTCATTCGTGTTCCATGGGATTACGACTTTTCCAACGAGGAATACGACGGCGTTTTCATTTCGAATGGACCGGGCGATCCGGCGCGTTGTGAAAAAACCGTGGCAAACATTAAAAAAGTGATGGACCTTGAAAAACCCATCATGGGAATTTGCCTGGGCAACCAGCTCCTGGCCCGTGCTGCCGGAGCCGAAACCTACAAGCTAAAGTTTGGCCACCGCAGCCATAACCAGCCGGTTCTGCTGGCCGGAACTGACCGATGCTTCATCACCTCACAAAACCATGGCTATGTTGTCGACCCCAATACCCTGTCGTCAGATTGGGAAGCTTTATTTACCAATGTCAATGACAGCACCAACGAAGGAATCCGGCACAAGTCGAAACCGTTCTTCTCTACCCAGTTCCACCCGGAAGCGTCCAGCGGCCCGGTTGACACGGAGTATTTGTTTGATGAGTTCATTCAAAATATTGTTGATTTTAAGCAGAAAGCCTAATTTTTATAACACAGCTTACAAATGAGTAACCAATTAAATAAAAGCATCAAGAAAGTAATCGTTCTGGGTTCAGGAGCGCTGAAGATCGGTGAAGCCGGTGAGTTTGACTATTCCGGCTCACAGGCATTAAAAGCCTTGAAAGAAGAAAATGTTGAAACGGTTCTGATCAATCCGAATATCGCCACCATCCAAACATCGCAGGAAATTGCCGATAAAATTTACTTTTTGCCCATTACTGCCTTCTTTGTGGAGCAGGTCATCAAAAAAGAAAAACCGGACGGAATTTTGCTGGCCTTTGGTGGTCAAACAGCTTTGAACTGTGGCGTGGATTTATTCCGGCAGGGAATTCTTGAAAAATACAATATCCAAGTGGTGGGAACCCCGGTTCAATCGATTATCGACACGGAAGACCGTCAGATTTTTGCTGGAATATTGCGAGAAATTGATGTTTACACGCCGCGTAGTATCGCCTGTGTCAACATGGCCGAAGCCAAAGCGGCAGCCAAACAACTGGGCTTCCCCATCATTATACGTGCAGCCTATACGCTGGGCGGCTTGGGAAGTGGTTTTTGCAAAAACGAGCAGGAACTGCAACAACTGGCTTCCAGCGCGTTCTCCTACTCGCCCCAAATTTTGGTTGAAGAGTCGCTGAAAGGCTGGAAAGAAGTGGAATACGAGGTGGTGCGCGACCAATACGACAACTGCATCACCGTTTGTAACATGGAAAATTTCGACCCGCTTGGCATCCATACCGGCGAAAGCATTGTGGTTGCTCCTTCGCAAACCCTGTCCAACAAGGAATACCATAAGCTACGGGCCGTTTCCATAAAAATCATTCGCCGTATCGGCATCGTTGGCGAGTGTAACGTGCAGTTTGCGCTCGATCCATTTTCAGAAGACTACCGGGTGATTGAAGTGAATGCACGTCTTTCACGGTCATCAGCCCTGGCATCGAAAGCAACCGGTTACCCACTGGCTTTTGTTGCTGCCAAACTTGGCTTGGGTTATGGCTTGCACGAACTGAGCAACTCCGTGACCAAAGTAACGACAGCCTGTTTCGAACCTGCGCTGGATTACGTCGTTTGCAAAATTCCACGCTGGGATCTTAGTAAATTCAGTGGCGTATCCAAAAACCTGGGAAGCTCGATGAAATCGGTTGGCGAAATTATGGCTATCGGCCGGAGTTTCGAAGAAGCCATTCAGAAAGGAATCCGAATGGTGGGAATTGGCATGCATGGTTTTGTTGCCAACAACGAAGAAATCACCATTGAACAGATTGACGAAGAGTTGACCAATCCGACAGACCGAAGAATCTTTGCCATTGCATCGGCCTTCGACCGGGGCTATTCGATTGACGAAATCTACCAAAAAACAAAAATCGACCGCTGGTTTCTTCAAAAGCTGTATAAAATACATCAGCTGAAAGAGCAATTGCTTCCGGTAAACAGCTTGCCCGATTTGGAGGACGAACTGCTGCTGGAAACCAAAAAAGCCGGATTCTCCGATTTTCAGATTGCACGACTGGTGCTAAAAGCGTCGAACAAGGAAATGAATGCCAAGCTGCTTGAAGTTCGCGAACACCGGAAAGCACGAGACATTACGCCGGTTGTCAAGCAGATTGATACGCTGGCCGGCGAATATCCTGCGCAGACCAATTACCTGTACATGACTTACAATGGTACGGAGCACGATATCGAATTCCCGAAAGACAACAACTCGGTGATTGTATTGGGTTCCGGCGCCTACCGCATCGGAAGCTCCGTGGAATTTGACTGGTGTTCGGTCAATGCCATCAACACCATTCGCAAGGAAGGCTATCGCTCCATCATGATCAACTACAACCCGGAAACGGTCAGTACCGACTACGACACCTGCGACCGGCTGTTCTTCGACGAACTGACCTTCGAACGGGTGATGGACGTGGTTGATCTGGAAAGCCCCAAAGGTGTTATCCTGTCAGTTGGCGGACAAATTCCGAACAATTTGGCCATGAAACTGGCGAGTCAAGACGTGCCAATCCTAGGTACTTCGGCACAAAAAATTGACAATGCCGAAGACCGGAAAAAATTCAGCTCGCTGCTGGATGAGTTGGGCATTGACCAACCTCGCTGGAATGAGCTGACCAGCATTGATGACATTTACCGGTTTGTTGAAGAAGTGGGCTATCCGCTGCTGATTCGCCCTTCCTACGTTTTGTCGGGTGCAGCCATGAATGTCGTATCAAACGAAGAACAGCTGGAGCATTTCCTGAACCTGGCAGCCGATGTATCGAAGGAGCATCCGGTTGTGGTTTCTGAGTTTATTGAACTGGCCAAGGAAATTGAGATTGACGCGGTGGCCGACAAAGGCGAAGTGGTTGCTTATGCCATTTCGGAACATGTTGAGTTTGCCGGAGTCCACTCAGGCGACGCGACCATTGTGTTTCCACCACAAAAGCTGTATGTGGAAACCATTCGCCGCATCAAACGAATTTCGCGTGAGATCGCCAAAGCCCTTGACATTTCGGGACCCTTTAACATGCAGTTTCTGGCCAAAGACAATGACATCAAGGTGATTGAATGTAACCTGCGTGCCTCGCGGAGCTCCCCCTTTGTTTCGAAGGTCATGAAAATCAACCTGATTGAAATTGCCACACAGGTCATGCTGGGTACGCCCTACCAGAAGCCCGACAAATCGTTGTTCGAGCTGGACTATGTGGGCGTGAAAGCACCACAATTCTCTTTTGCCCGGTTACTGAATGCCGACCCTGTGCTGGGGGTTGACATGTCGTCGACCGGCGAAGTGGGCTGTATTGGCGAAAATTACTATGAAGCACTTTTAAAAGCCATGCTTTCGGTTGGTTACAGCTTCCCGAAAAAGAACATCCTGATTTCGTCGGGTCCTGCCCGCTCGAAACTGGAAATGCTGAACAGTGCCCGCATGTTGTTTGAAAACGGCTACAACGTTTACGCCACCGAAGGAACCCATCGATTCCTGCGCGAAAACAAAGTCAAATCGACGATGCTGCACTGGCCCGATGAGGAAGATCAGCATCCAAACACGATTGAATACCTTCGCGAAAAGAAAATCGATTTGGTGGTAAACATCCCGAAAAATTACACCAAACGCGAGTTGAGCAACGGGTATAAAATCCGTAGGAACTCAATCGACTACAACGTGCCACTGATTACTAATGCACGTTTGGCCAGTGCATTCATTTATTCGTTCTGCAAGCACACGCCCGATGATATCGCCATTAAGCACTGGGCTGAATACAAATAACAAGCAACGATTGTATAAAACGAAAGCCGGTTCGACACATGTTGAACCGGCTTCATTTATTTTTGAATCCCATTGAAGGGCATTATTGCAAGTCTGAACCTGACGGGCCACCCGGAAGTTGAATAAAAAAAGAAGATCCGTTTCCAGCTTCGCTTTCAACCCATATTTTTCCGCGGTGCTTTTCAATGAAATCTTTACAAACCACCAACCCCAACCCCGTACCCACTTCCTTTTCGGTTTCGAGTGAAGTTTGGGTTTCGGCAAAACTGAACAGGCCGGCCATCTTTTTCGGAGTCATTCCCTGCCCGTTGTCTTTTATTTCGATAATCACAGCCTGCTCCTCGTCCGCGCTTCGCGCAAAAACCTCAACCTGGCCATCCCTCGGTGTAAACTTGATCGCGTTCGAAATCAGGTTTCGTAAAACAATGCGCATCATGTCGTGGTCGGCGTACACGAACAATTCGCCGGAAACATGATTTTCCATCCGAATCCCTTTGATGGTTCCTGTTTCGCGTATGGTTCCAAAAACAAGGGCCACCAGTTCATTCAATTTTAACGGTGCCGGTTCAAACGAGGCTATTTTCTTTTGTACCATTGCCCAGCGCAACAGGCTTTCGAGCAGGTTAAAGGTATTTTTGGCGGCTGAATTCACTTCGCGTGCATATTCAACCAAGGTCTGCCTGTCAAAGTGTTCAGCATCATCCCGAATCATTTCACTGTAACCCAAAATGGCATTGAACTGGTTTTTCAGATCGTGTGCAATTATAGACAGCAGTTTGTCTTTCGTCGCATTAAGTTCACGCAAACTATTTTCGCTCTCACGCAATGCTTTTTCTACGGCTTTTTGGGTGGTGTTGTCTTTCACGTAAGCAATCAAGCGCTTTTCGCCATTCAATGTCACAAACTGGGTGTTAATCTCGGTCGGAAAAATAGTCCCATCCTTTTTCACATTCTCTCGCTCCACATAAGCTTCACCGGTTGCCATTTCGTCCGGAATAATTTCGGGGAGCAGATCGCGAAACTCGGCAGGCACCAAATCACGAATCGATAGCTTCAGCATTTCCTCCTTCGAATAACCAAACATTTCATGCCCCCGGGTATTGCAATCGAGAATTTCTCCCCGCTCATTTTCAATGTAAATTCCATCTCGCGAAAGATTAATCAGGGTCTGGTATTTCTTTTCGCTGTCTTTGAGTCGCTGTTTTTGGTTGTAGCTCCGAAACAGCAAAAGCATGATCAGAGCACCGGAAATTCCGCCAGCGACCGTCGTGACTAAATTTTCATTCAACACGAAATGGTCGCTTACGACAAACGAATCGTGAAAAGCCAAAAAAAGGAATAAGATGATACTCCCCAACATGAATCCAGCAAACACATTTATTATCATCAACAACACACGATGCATCTCTTCAACAATTTTGATAATAGCATGAGAACGGCTTATACCTTAATTCAAACGAGCAAAATAATATGAACCGATTCTCAGAATGGGCAAGATAGGAAAAAATGAGTTTGAAAACACCGGCCAAAAGGTATTGCACAACAGCATCAATGACACCCAAAAAAATCCCGGCTGAAAAATATTCAACCGGGATTCAATGCTGTTACAATATTCAATCCAGTTTGTGGATCACGAGGCCTGATCGGAGTTTGGGCTCAAACCAGGTTGTTTTTGGCGGCATAATATTACCGCTGTCTGCTATGGCAATTAGCTGCTCCATCGACACCGGATACAAAGCAAAGGCCACTTTCATATCCCCGCTGTCCACGCGTTTTTTAAGCTCGCCCAAGCCACGAATTCCACCTACAAAATCGATGCGTTTGGACGTGCGCAAATCCTGAATATCCAGAATTGGCTCCAACACCTGGCTCGACAGGATGGTCACATCCAACACGCCAATTGGGTCCGAATCATCGTAGGTTCCTTCTTTGGCCGTCAACTTATACCATTCGCCTTCCAGGTACATGCCGAACTCATGCAAGCGCGAAGGTTTAAACAGTTCGGTCCCCATGTTTTCAAGATGGAAACCCTGAGCCAGTTTTCCCAACAATTCGGAAACACTCAAACCATTCAAATCTTTCACCACGCGGTTATAATCAATAATTTGAAGTTGATTGTCAGGAAAATGTACCGCCATGAAATAATTGTACGATTCGTTGCCCGTATGATTTGGATTTTGAGCTTTCTTTTCGAGGCCAATGCGGGCCGCTGCTGCAGTGCGGTGGTGTCCGTCGGCCACATAAGTTGCCGGAACCTTCTTGGAAAACAGCTCTTCAATTTGCTGAATCACGCTTTTCTTTTGAATCGTCCAAAAGTGATGCCCAAAGCCATCTTCGGCCACAAAGTCGTAGTCGGGTGCTTGATTTTTCACCACCGATTCAACCAAAGCATCAATTTCGGGAACCGCCTTGTACGAAAAGAAAACCGGCTCGATGTTCGCATTCAGGTAGCGGGTCAAAATCATCCGATCTTCCTCCTTATCGGGGCGGGTAAGCTCATGCTTTTTGATAATCCCATTGTGATAATCATCGCACGAGGCAGCGCCAACAATGCCATACTGGGTGCGGCCATCCATGGTTTGCGCGTAAATGTAGTACTTGGGCTCATCGTCTTGCTGCAGCCAGCCATTTTGCTGAAACCTGGTAAAATTTTCAACCGACTTTTCATACACTTCATCGGCGTGAATATCGGTTCCGTCGGGCAAATCAATCTCGGCACGGGTAATGTGTAACAAGGAATTTTCTTTACCATCTGCCATGCGGGCAGCTTCTTCCGAGTTCATAACGTCATAAGGAAGACAAGCCAGGTCTTCCGCAATTTCCTGTGGTGGACGAAGTCCTTTAAAAGGTTTTATTACAGCCATGTTTAATCTATTTCAAAATTAATTCTGAAGAATTTCAATTGGCAACGAATTTACAACCGATATTTTAAATCGCCACGAATAAAGAGTAGAAAGTCGTTTTTGTTAAAGTTTTGATTCAAAAAAGGACCCCATTCCAAAGGTAAGAATGGGATCCTTGATATCTCCTTATTGAATCGGGTTCTTACTTATTGACCTGAAAAGTGCGATCACCGTTTTCAAAAAACTCAACAATTTGTTCGGCAGCGGCAACACCGGCGTTCAAATTGGCTTCGGCGGTTTGTGCGCCCAGCTTTTTGGGGGTGAAGTAATAACGGCCTTCAAAATCCTGCTTAAACCGGTCAATGCAGTCCGGAGCAATATCCGACAGATACTTCACATCGGGACGCGCCGCCATAAACTCGCACAGTTCGTCCTCGTTCACCACTTCCTTGCGGGCTGTGTTTACAATGATGGCATGTTCTTTCAGGTGTTTCAGCACATCCATGCTGACCGATTGGAGGTGTTCGCCACGGGCAGGCACATGGATAGAAACGACATCGGACACCGCATACAACTCTTCGAGCGACTTGGTAACCCCAATACCCTGCGAAGCCGCTTGCGCCTTGCTGTACCGGGTATAAACCATCACATTCATGCCAAAAGCCCGGGCAATGCGGTGCACATTTCGGGCCACATAACCATAGCCGTGCAAGCCCAGCGTACGGCCA
Source organism: Sunxiuqinia dokdonensis (assembly GCF_001270965.1). Lineage (GTDB taxonomy): Bacteria > Bacteroidota > Bacteroidia > Bacteroidales > Prolixibacteraceae > Sunxiuqinia > Sunxiuqinia dokdonensis. The sequence continues at coordinate 55,107 of NZ_LGIA01000025.1, forward strand.
CGAAGCTCGCCTCCCATTTTTCCACTAAATAAATCACGGATACCGTAAATGGCCAGTCCAATAGCCAGTTCGGCCACTGCGTTGGAGTTTTGGCCGGGGGTATTCATCACGCAAATCCCCTTTTCCCTGGCGTAAGCCGTGTCCACATTGTCGTAGCCAGCACCGGCACGAACCACGATTTTCAGGTTTGAAGCGGCGTCCAGTACTTCGCGGTCCACCAAATCGCTCCGAACGATTAAAGCATGTGCATCGCCTACTGCCTGCAGCAATTCCGACTTGGTGGCGTACTTCTCGAGCAGTTGAACCTGGTAACCCGCACTGTTGCAGATTTCACTCATTTGAGCAACCGCGGCCGGGGCAAACGGTTTTTCGGTTGCAATTAAAACTTTTGTCATTTTATTCAAATTTTAAGGTAAAAATAAAATGTCATTGCAAGCCAAATCGAAGCAACCCTGCGGTTACTTTAGCCGTTCCTCATGCTTTAATGACTTCAAAAAAAATGGAAGGTGAATCGGAAATCCATTCACCTTCCTATCTAAATGAACTATTTTACATGTGTTTTCTCGAACTCCGCCATACAGTCAATCAATGCCTGCACGCTTTCTTTTGGCATGGCATTGTAGATGGATGCACGGAAACCACCAACCGAACGGTGTCCCTTGATTCCGGACATGCCCTTTGACGTTGCAAAGTCCATGAAATCTTTTTCCAGGGTTTCGTAACCGTCATTCATGATGAAGCATACATTCATCAACGAACGGTCTTCTTTGTTCAGAACAGTTCCCTTAAACAAAGAATTGCGGTCGATTTCATTGTAAAGCATTGCGGCTTTTTCTTCGTTAATTTTTTCCATCGCCGCGATACCGCCGTTATCTTTCAGCCATTTCAAGGTTTGCAAAGCAGCAAAAACAGGCACAACCGGTGGTGTGTTAAACATTGAGCCATTATCAATATGCGTTTGATAATTCAACATGGTTGGAATTGGACGACCGACTTTGCCCAGCAGCTCATTTTTAACAATGACAAAAGCCACGCCCGCGGGAGCGAGGTTCTTCTGCGCACCACCGTAAATCAGTCCATACTTTGAAACATCAATTTGACGCGAAAAAATATCTGACGACATGTCGCATACCACCGGAATGTCCAAATCAAAATCTTTGCGGATTTGTGTTCCATAGATGGTATTGTTTGAAGTGAAGTGGAAATAATCCGCATCAGTCGGAATTTCAAATCCCTTTGGAATGTAGTTGTAAACCGTGTCTTTTGAAGAAGCAACTTCAACAACTTCGCCAAAAAACTTGGCTTCTTTCTGTGCTTTGGCTGCCCATGCCCCGGTATTCAGGTAGGCCGCTTTTTTGCTCATCAAGTTGTAGGGTACCATGCAAAATTGCAGTGAAGCACCGCCACCCAGAAACAAGACCGAATAGTCATCAGGAATATTCAGCAATTCGCGAAACAACGCCTGGGCTTCGTCCATCACTGCGATAAATTCTTTTCCACGATGCGATACTTCCATCACAGAAAGGCCGGTGCCGGCAAAATCTTTAATGGCTTCAGCGGTTTTTTCAATTGTAAATTGTGGTAAGATTGAAGGACCAGCCGAAAAATTATGCGTCTTCATATTGATATATTTATTAAGGGTTAAATAATTTCTTAGTAAAAGTAAATATTCATTCAAATTAACGGAAAATTACACGGTTGATATCTGAGAAAAATCAGGTCAAACAACACTGGCGCAAGTTATAAAACATTAATCTACAACAGGGTGTCAACTTGATAGAAATCACAAAAAAGCTGATTACTTTTCGCTATGCCCCATGCTTTTTGCCAGCAAGGTGCCATTGGTGTAATATGGAATTAAGTTTGTGAAATCGAGCTGGTGACAAAACTCCATGCAGTCGTCCAGCCCTTTAGATGCCAGACGCCCTTTTTGCGCGGTTTTCAGGCTATAGCTGTTCAGGTTGGTTTTAGCCAGCGACCACAAATCAACCGAGGCGGTTACCGCATCGCAAATACTTTCAAACTGACCCGAATTTAAGAGCAGCTCGGCCAAAGCTCCCGCACAAACCGTGTCCTCCAAACTAAAGCGATCTTTCCACGACGCGCAAAATAACAAGACCGGCGCATCTTGCGCAATCAAGTACTTCGCCAATGCCGAAAGGTTTAAAAACGAGCCAATCAACACTTCCTGCGAATGACTGGCCATATGAATACATCGCGTACCATTGGTGGTTGAATAAACTATCTGCTTACCTTTTACCTTGTCGGCTGAAAAGTTGAAGGGTGAATTTCCAAAGTCGGCAAAATCAAGCACGTAACCGTCGCGTTCCGATGCCACGATATAGCCGGCTTCCTTCTTTTGGCGCGCTTCTTCAACGGTAGCCACCGGAATTATGCGATCCACCCCGTTGGCAAAGGCCGTACAAATGGATGAAGTGGCCCGCAATACATCAATTACTACGACCAGGTTTTCGTCGTGGGCATGTTTGTCGTAAATGGCGGGAGTAATGCAAACCTCCAGCCGGCGCTTTTTTGTGTTCATCATTGCTGATTAAATCCAAGTGTCAGCAAAGATAAATTTATGAAAATAATATTCCGGGAATGGATTGAATAATTCGCCAAAATTGGCAAATTGTTAATCTTTTTGCCCGCCGGTATCAACGCAGCTCCCCAAAGTCGGTTTTCGGCCTCCCTCCCAATTCCGAAGTTCTGTGTTGATTCGGCGTCCGTTCAGCGATTACGGAATGGAGAATTTGAGCAAATGATGACCGCAATCATTTGCTGGCGGAAAGAAAAAAACATCAAATCCTTGTCATTCGTGCTCAAAACAAAACCGAACAATAAAAAAATTGGTGTATTTTCGCGAACATGAACGAAGTTATGATCGCCATTTTGAACTTTGCCTTGGCTTTTGGAGCCATTTTTTTGGTTCAACCCTCAGTAGCACAGGTTGCGCTGGCCAAAAACCTGATGGCACCGGAAGGAAGTCACGCCCCGGGAATCCCGCTCCTGTCAATGGGAGGCGTGTCCATGTTTATCGGGATCAATTTGTCGCTGGCGATCTTTTCAACCAATGAGGGCTTTGCCGGCCTGCATCCACTCATCGCCGCACTGATCATCTTGCTGTTTTCCGGGCTCTTGCTCGATACCAATATGGCCTTTCGATACGTCAGGCAACTGGCCCGGTTGCTGGCTGCCGCTGTTCTGGTGTTACACAGCCACGGAACACCGAACACCTTTTTTCCGGGTCTGCCACCCTGGCTGAATGCCGTGCTGCAGATGGCTTTTGTCATCGGTTTTATGTATGGTTACCACGAGTTGGTGCTGCATCGCAAAATGACGTTTTTGTACCTGGCTCTGCTCAATGCCCTGGTGTTCTTTCTGTTCATGTGGCAATGGCAAGCTCCTTTTAACGACATCCTTTTAGCGCTAAGCTTATCGGGAAGTTTATCAGGGATACTGGTTTACAGCCGTTATGCCCGCATCAAAAACAAACCCTTACCCCTCATCGGTCACACCGGCACTTTTTTGATCGCCATCATCCTGGCGGCTCTCTGGCTTGAAATTCTCGTTTTTTGGGCCAATTAAATATCGCGGCAGCCAATGAAAATACAAAGAGAAAACAAACAAAAAGCTAGACTGGTTGCAAAAACAAAACCCGATAGACGGCAGACCAAAAAATGGAAACCAAGTCAATAGAAAATCAACATAACAACCGAAGAACAATTCATCAGTTTAACAGTTATACCATTTTACCCATTTAACAACTCAACAATTTAACCCATCCATATCATGACACAAAAAGTAGCATTAATTACCGGAATCACAGGACAAGACGGGGCTTACCTGGCCGAATACCTACTCAAAAAAGGTTATCTCGTGCATGGCATCAAACGACGTTCGTCGCTGTTTAATACCGACCGGATTGACCATCTGTACCAAGACCCGCACGTTGAAAACCGCAACCTTGTGTTGCACTACGGCGATATGACCGACAGTATGAACCTGACCCGGATTGTCCAGGAAGTTCAGCCTGACGAAATTTACAACCTGGCAGCCATGAGCCATGTGGCCGTGAGTTTTGAAACGCCTGAGTACACCGCCAACGCCGATGGTATTGGCACCCTTCGCTTGCTGGAAGCTGTTCGCCTGTTGGGGCTCACCCAAAAAACACGCATCTACCAGGCTTCAACCAGCGAGCTTTACGGGCTGGTGCAGGAAGTGCCGCAGAAGGAAACCACGCCCTTCTACCCACGCTCGCCCTATGCGGTGGCCAAGATGTACGCCTACTGGATCACCGTGAATTACCGCGAAGCCTACCAGATGCATGCCAGCAACGGAATTCTGTTCAATCATGAATCACCCATTCGCGGAGAAACTTTTGTCACCCGGAAGATTACACGTGCCATCAGCCGGATTGCCCTGGGCATGCAGGACAAGCTGTTTTTGGGTAACCTTTCGGCCAAACGCGACTGGGGCCACGCCAAAGACTACATCAAGGCCATGTACCTGATTCTGCAACAAGAAAAAGCCGATGACTACGTGATTGCCACTGGAATTACCACCACGATCCGCGACTTCATCAAATTGGCGGTTAACGAAATTGGGCTGGAAATTACATTCCAAGGCGAAGGAACCGAAGAAAAAGGATATTTTACCGCAATTGACGACGCCTTATTTTCGGAGAAAGTGGGCGAACAATATCTCGAAGGCATCAAAGCGCGAATCGCACCAGGCAATCAACATGTTGTAGCGGTCGATCCGGCCTATTTCCGTCCAACCGAGGTAGATTTGTTGATTGGCGACCCCACCAAATCAAAAACCGTTTTGGGCTGGGAACCGCGCTACGATTTGGCCGGGCTGATCAAAGACATGATGCAATCGGACATCAAGCTGATGCAAAAAGATGCATTGCTTCAGGAAGGCGGTTATCGAACGTTGAATTACTTTGAATAAATTGAATGAACCACAAAATCATCAGAAAAAATGTATGCCATCCGCATCATCTGTAAAAAATAATTTCTTGTTGACATGATGAAGAACAAACGCGTTTTTGTGTCCGGCTGCTACGATCTGCTTCATTCGGGACATGTGGCCTTTTTTAAAGAAGCTTCGCAGTTTGGCGACCTGTACGTGGGCATTGGCTCCGACCAGACTATTGAAGAGCTGAAGGGACGCCATACGATCAATAGCGAACAGGAACGCCTATATATGGTAAAATCTGTGCGCCATGTCACCGATGCCTTCATCAATTCAGGCAGTGGCATCATGGACTTTGCCCGGGAGCTGACCGAAATCAATCCTGATTATTTCGTAGTGAATGAAGACGGCTATTCGCCAGCCAAGAAAAAAATGTGCGATGAGCTGGGCATTGAACTCAAAGTATTGGAGCGGATTCCGGATGCCGGCCTCCCTGCCCGTTCAACAACAGCGATCCGATCGTCCGACAACTGCACCCTACCCTATCGCATCGATTTGGCGGGCACCTGGATTGATCAACCCTACGTTTCGAAATACCATCCGGGATGGGCCATTACGCTTTCGCTCGAACCCGTCATTGAATACAACGAACGTTGTGGCATGAGCACCTCGACACGAAATGCGGCTAAAAAAATATGGCCTTACACGCTTCCAATTGAAAAGCCGGAGCGTTTGGCCGAAATCCTGTTTAAGTTCGAGAATGATCCGGGTTCAGAAATCATCTCTGGAGCACAGGATGCGATCGGCATTTGTATGCCCGGACTGGTGCGACACTATTACGACAACGCCTACTGGCCCAAACAATTTGAGTCGGTAAACGACGAAGACATTTTGAGCTGGCTGGAAGATCATTTGTACATGGTACTCTTGTGGCCTCGCCCCTACGGACTTGATTTACTGAAAGAAACATCAATCAACACCGAAAACGTAGAAAGTCTGGCTAACGCGTCAGACCGGGCCTGGAAAGCCATTCAACAGAAAAGCTTAAATGAATTTGCTGCTGCCTTCCTTGATTCGTTTCATGCACAAACAAGGATGTTTCCGGCGATGGTCAATAACGAAGTAAACCAGGTTATTGACAGTTACCGGTCGCAGGCATTGGCCTGGAAACTGGCGGGTGCAGGTGGTGGTGGCTATCTGATATTACTGGCTGAAAAACCAGTTAAAGGAGCCATGAAAATTAAAGTGCGACGGAAGGAAACCGGGATTTAGCTGCACAAACGAGTTACGAATTTTCAGTTCACTGGGCGGAAAGTCGTAAATTCCAAATTCCAAAAGTCCAACCATTAGCGTAAGGAACTGGCTTCGAGAACCGAAAACCAACAACCGAAAACCGAAGACAAAGCGTTCACAAATCCATTTCATCTTTGTAATTTGCAGTTGATTAAAATCGAAAGTACAGTATAGCAATCAATTATTCATAAAATCTGGAAGAAAATGAAAAAGAATAGCAAAATATACATTGCCGGACACAAAGGGCTGGTCGGTTCAGCGCTCTGGAAAACACTTCAGAACAAAGGTTACACGAACTTAATAGGCCGGACACTGGAAGAACTGGACTTGATGGACCAGGCTGCTGTGGCCAATTTCTTTGAAACTGAAAAACCAGAATATGTAATTTTGGCTGCCGCCAAAGTTGGCGGAATTATCGCCAACAACACTTACCGCGGGCAGTTCATCTACGAAAATCTGCAAATTCAGAACAATGTTATTCACCAGTCGTATGTGCATGGGGTGAAAAAACTGCTGTTCCTCGGCTCCACCTGCATTTATCCGAAGAATGCTCCACAGCCCATGTCGGAAGACTGCCTGCTGACCGGTGAGCTGGAATATACCAACGAGCCCTACGCCATTGCAAAAATTGCCGGACTAAAACTCTGCGAAGCTTATAATTTGCAGTATGGCACCAACTTCATTTCGGTAATGCCGACCAACTTGTATGGGCCCAACGACAATTTCAACCTGGAAACTTCTCACGTACTGCCTGCCATGGTTCGAAAGATTCATCTGGCGAAATGTCTTGAAGATTCGAACTGGGATGCTATTCGCGACGACCTCAACAAACGCCCGGTGGAGGGCATCGACGGATCGGCCGATCAGGAAGAAATCCTCTTCTTATTGAAAAAATACGGCATCCACTTGCATCATTCCGGTGCAGACGAAGGCACGCGACTTTTCAGCATCCCGTCCACGCAAGTTCTCCCGGTTTCCCTTTATCTGTGGGGAAGTGGCAAGCCAATGCGCGAATTTTTATGGTCGGAGGATATGGCCGAAGCTTGCGTGTTCCTGCTCGAGAACCGGAATTTTGAGGATGTAAGAACCGACGGCGATGAAGTGCGCAACACCCACATCAACATCGGTACCGGAATTGAGATTGCCATCCACCAACTGGCTGAGACCATTCAAAAAACCATTGGCTTTACGGGAGCTATTGAATTTGACCGGACCAAGCCCGATGGCACCATGCGAAAATTGACTGACCCCTCCAAACTGCACCAGTTGGGATGGAAACATAAAATTGAACTCGAAGAGGGTATTCGACTAATGTATCAACATTATTTGGCTTAGCAACATAGCATAATAAAAAACGAAAGGAGGCTGAAGCTTCCTTTCGTTTTTTATTTCCGGTTTGATCCGAACGATCTTATTTTAAGAATCTGCCTATCGCCAAATTACACCTTGACAATCGGACATTTTTTCTGAAAGAATGGCACAGGCTCGCTGCTGTTAGGCTCATTCACTTCCCAAGTGTTTCCAGAGCGCAACAACTCATCCATGTTGTTCACCTTCCGGTTTGCCGACACCGTTTCAATCTGCTTCTTCAGTTCCTGGTCATACACAGGAGCCTCCACCGACCGAATTACGCCCATCGCAATTGGGAAATCAGGCAAGGTCATGCGGATGAGCTGCATATGAATTGAAAGGTCTGTTTCGGTGGCATCATGCACCAGGATGTCAGCTTCGGTCACTCCATTTTCTCCAATGGTAACTACTTTCAACCGGCCGTTTTCCAGCACCAGGCCTTTTTCATTTTCCTGGCCAAAAATCATCGGCTGGCCGTGTTCGAGGAACAACTGGCGCTCGGCACGATGTTTCGGATCTGCAATTTGCTCATGAATCCCATCATTAAAAATGACACAATTCTGAAGCACCTCCACCATAGAAGTTCCTTTATGTCTTGCTGCTTCGGCAAACACCTGCTGGTTGTGTTTCACATTCGAATCGACTGCGCGGGCAAAAAAGGTTCCGCCCGATCCCAGAACTAATTGTCCGGGAATAAACGAATCCTCAATGGTTCCAAAAGGCGAAGTCTTCGTCACAAATCCACGATCAGTTGTCGGTGAATACTGTCCTTTCGTTAATCCATAAATTTTATTATTGAATAGAATCACATTCAAATCAATATTCCTTCGAACCAAGTGAATGAAGTGATTTCCTCCGATGGCCATCGAATCGCCATCGCCGGTAATCACCCATACATTCAGGTCGGGATTGGCACTTTTCACTCCCGAAGCGATGGCCGTGGCACGTCCGTGAATGGAGTGAAAGCCAAAGGTGCTCATGTAATATGGAAATCGCGACGAACATCCAATACCGGAGATGACGGCAAATTTTTCATGAGGCACATTCATGTCGGCCATGGTTTTCTGAACTGCGTTCATAATGGCGTAGTCGCCACATCCAGGGCACCAACGGACTTCGTTCTCGCTTTTAAAGTCTTTTATCGTGTAAGCTAAATCTGTCATCATATCTTATTCCTCCAGTAATTTTTCAACGTTTTCTTTCAGCTCGGTCACCGTGAACGGCAATCCTTTCAATTTATTTACCTGGCGGTATTCAAAGCCGGGAACCTGATCCCGAAGGTAGGCTGCAAACTGTCCGAGGTTCAATTCACACACAACAATCGTTTTGAATTTGCTGAATACTTCGCGAGTATTGGCCGGAAGTGGCTTGATGAAGTTAAAGTGCGCGAGGCTCACATTCTTGCCGTCTTTCCGCATTTCGCGAACGGCACTCACCGTATGTCCGTAGGTTCCACCCCAGCTAACGACGAGTACATCGCCGCCATCTTCGTCGCCAAACACTTCCAGTTCGGGCAGCATGTCAACGACTTTTTGAACTTTGGCTTCCCGAATCTCACAGTTCCGCTGGTGGTTTTCCGGATCATGATTCACGGTTCCTTCTTCGTTCTTCTCCAAACCTCCAATCCGGTGCTGAAAGCCATCCATTCCGGGGAACGCCCAGTCGCGAGCCAGAATATCCTCGTCGCGTTTGTAGGCTTTAAACTTGCTGCTGTCCTTGGCTATGCGCGGCGTAATCGCGGGCAATTCAGCCATGCTTGGAATTCGCCAAGGCTCACTTCCATTTCCAAGGAAACCATCGGTCAATAAAATAACCGGAACCATGCGCTCCAAGGCTATTTTGCACGACAGGTAAGCGTAATAAAAGCAATCGGATGGTGTGCTGGCTGCCAAAACAACCACCGGACTTTCGCCATTACGGCCATACAAGGCTTGTAGCAAATCGGACTGTTCGGTTTTGGTTGGCAAGCCGGTTGATGGGCCACCGCGCTGAACATTGACCACCACCAGGGGCAACTCAGCCATCACCGCTAGCCCAATGGCTTCCGACTTTAGGGCCAGTCCTGGTCCCGAAGTACTGGTTACGGCTAAATCACCGGCAAAAGCGGCACCTAAGGCCGTACATATTCCAGCAATTTCATCTTCAGCCTGAAAGGTTTTGACACCTAAATCGCGGCGGGCAGCCAAGGTGGTCAGTACGTCGGTGGCCGGGGTTATCGGATACGAGCCCAAAAACAAGTTGAGCCCGGCCTTTTCAGCCGCCGCTAAAAACCCCCAGGCTGTGGCCTGATTTCCGTTGATATTGCGGTAAGTGCCTTTTTCAATGGCTGCCGCATCCACCAAATATCGAGGAGTCATGTGCTGCATGTTCATCCCGTAATTGTAGCCGCTGTGCAATACTTTCAGATTCGATTCAACAACGACCGGCTTTTTTGCAAATTTGGTGGTAATAAAGTTTTCAATATAATCCATCGGACGATCAAACATCCAACAGATCAAACCCAAAGCAAACATGTTCTTGCTTCGCAAAACCGACTTATTGTCCATTCCAAAGTCCTTCAGGCATTCGCGTGTTAGGCTGGTAATGGGAACCGGAATTTTTGTGAAGTCTTCCAATTTCAGTTCACCAAACGGATCGTTGGTGGTGAATTTGGCTTTATCCAGGTTTTTTTGATTAAAAGAGTCTACATCGTAAATAATGGTTCCGCCGGGACGAATAAACCGCGCATTGGCCTTGACCGCAGCGGGATTCATGGCAATTAAAACATGGGCATCGTCTCCCGGAGTATTGATTTCCTTGTGCCCAAACTGCACCTGAAAGCCCGATACGCCGCCAACCGTGCCTTGCGGTGCTCTGATTTCCGATGGATAGTCCGGAAAAGTTGAAATATCATTCCCAAACAATGCTGTCGCATCCGAGAACAAAGTTCCCGTGAGCTGCATCCCATCACCCGAGTCACCGGAGAACCGGATGGTCACTTCTTCTAACTCAATAACTTTCGTGTCTTTCATTTGACAATTATTTTAAATAGCTGGATTTCTCCTTTTAAATACTAAAAAAAACGACCGCTAAATTAATAAATTATCAGTTTGGAATCATTTTGAATTAGGGTCATCCTCTCAGTAGCTGAGCAAAAATAATTAATAAATGATAAGGCAAACAGGATGTATTTATTTATTTACAGCTTTTCATATCTTTGCTCTCAATTTAAAATGATTATAGATAATGGCCTTGATTAAAACGCTAAGAGGGAAAACACCTAAGATTGGAAAAGAATGTTTTTTAGCTGAAAATGCAACCATCATCGGAGATGTTGAGATTGGCGATAACAGCAGTGTATGGTACGGTGCCGTAATCCGGGGCGATGTACATTCGATCCGTATCGGTCGTAATTCCAATGTTCAGGACTGTGCTGTGATTCATGCCACTTATCAAAAATCGCCTACGAATATCGGTGACAACGTGATTATTGCGCACGGAGCCATAGTACATGGCTGCACAATCAAAAACCATGTAATGATTGGCATGAATGCCGTAGTGCTGGACGATGCCGTGGTGGAAAGCAACACCATTATTGCAGCCGGATCGGTCGTGACCAAAGGAACAATTGTTGAATCGGGCAGCGTATATGCCGGAATTCCTGCCAAGAAGGTGAAAGCCATTGGTTCTGACTTACTCGAAGGTGAAATTCATCGTATTGCCAATGCCTACAGCATGTACGCCGGCTGGTATAAAGAATAGTCATGAGACATTGGTTATTGGTCATTAGTCATTGGTAACTTATACAACGATAATTCAAAACCAAAATATCAAAACTTCTATATGAAACCAACACTTTTAATTTTAGCCGCAGGAATGGGTAGTCGTTATGGCGGGCTGAAACAAATTGAGCCCATCGGCCCAAACGGCGAAACCATCTTGGAATATTCGATTTTTGATGCCATTCGGGCTGGCTTTGGCAAAGTTGTTTTTGTGATCCGCAAAAGTTTTGCCGACGAATTCAAAAGCCGCTTTGCTGATAAGCTGGACGGAAAGATCGCCGTTGAATACGTTTACCAAGAGCTGGAAAAACTTCCTGAGGGCTATTCGCTGCCGGAAGGCCGTGAAAAACCTTGGGGAACCGGACACGCCATTATGATGGCAAAAGACGTGATTCACGAACCTTTTGCATCGATTAATGCAGACGATTTCTATGGACGTGAGTCGTTTCAGGTTGCTGCCGAGTTCCTGACCAGTGAAGCGGCCGCCAACAAATACAGTATGGTGGGCTACCAACTTAAGAATACCTTATCGGAATTTGGTGGCGTGTCGCGAGGCATTTGCGAAATTGATGAAGGAAACAACTTGTTAAAAATCACGGAGCGCCACGGAATAGCCAGAACCGGATCGGAAATAACTTTCAAGGATGAATCAGGAGCAACCCTGGTGGTTGATGAAAATGCACCAGCATCGATGAATTTTTGGGGCTTCCATCCTTCCTTGTTTGAGCATCTTGAAACTCAGTTCAAAGCCTTTCTGGATGAAAAAATGGATCAACCCAAGTCTGAATTCTACATTCCAAGCGTCGTATTCGATCTCATTGAATCCGGTCAAATACAAACCAAAGTACTACAAGCCGATTCACCTTGGTTTGGCGTAACTTATCCGGAAGACAAAGCCTTTGTGGTGGAACAGGTGAAAGGCCTGACTGATGCCGGCGCTTATCCGGAAAAATTGTGGTAACCTCCAAATGCGACAGATGAAAAAGTGAAGTCACCGATTCATCTGTCGTACTTTTTCCCAAAAAAAATATCAATAAAAAGCTGGCGCCCTTATAACCATAAAGCCAGAAAACAAACATCAATCGCTTGACTGACCTGGATCATTCAAGCTCATTTACGAATTGCTCAAGCACAAACGCACATGAACCAAACAAACCACCCATCAGGATTTTTTCAGAAAATGCTGAACTGGACAGAGCGGGCGGGAAACGCCCTGCCCCACCCAGCCACACTTTTTGCCCTGTTCGCCCTGACGGCATTAATTCTATCTGCCGTTGGCCATTTCCTGCAATGGGAAGTGATTCACCCGGGCACACAGGAAATGATCCGGCCGGTTAACCTGCTTTCAATCGAAGGAATTCACCGGATTATGCTCGAAATGGTTGATAATTTCACGGGCTTTGCACCACTGGGGATTGTTTTGGTGGCCATGCTGGGCATTGGCATTGCCGAACAAAGTGGCCTGGTCAATGCTGTCATTCGGATGCTGGTGCTCAATTCACCCAAACACTTACTGACATTCGTGCTGGTTTTTTCAGGGATTCTGTCCAACATGGCAGCCGACGTGGGCTACGTGCTGCTAATTCCGATGGCTGGGGTCATCTTTTCAGCCGTAGGCCGACACCCGATAGCGGGAATGGCAGCTGCATTTGCCGGTGTTTCGGGCGGATTTAGTGCCAACCTGGCCCTGGGCGCCATTGATCCGCTGCTGGCAGGTCTGTCGCAGGAAGCCGCTCACATTCTAGACCCTACCTACATGGTGAATGCCACAGCCAACTACTATTTTATGGTGGCCTCAACTTTTGTTATTGCGGCAGCTGGCACCTTTGTTACAGAAAAAATTGTGGAACCACGACTCGGGCCCTACAAAAATGGCCAGGTTCTTGACGATCAAACCTTCGATTCACTTTCAAAAAACGAAAAGAATGGCCTGCTTGGTGCTCTCATTGTGTTCCTGCTAATTACCGCCGTTTCCCTGATCGGGCTTATTCCTGCCGATGGATTTTTCAGGGGAGCCGATGGCAGCATGCTCAGTTCGCCATTGATCGAAGGCGTGGTCACCATGCTGTTTGTCACAGCCGGAGCCATGGGATTGGTTTACGGATTCGCCACCCGGGTGTTCAAGAACGATGCCGACGTAATGAACGGCATGGCCCAAAGCATGAAAACGCTGTCGACCTATCTGGTTCTCGTATTCTTTGCGGCTCAGTTTGTCGCCTACTTTAAATGGAGCAACCTGGGCATGATTCTGGCAGTAAAAGGCGCCAATTTGCTCATGTCGGCTGATATTGGACTAATTCCACTCATGATCCTGTTTATTCTTTTGTCGGCTTCCATCAACATGCTCATGGGAAGCGCCTCGGCCAAATGGGCAATTCTGGCTCCGATCTTCATTCCCATGTTCATGATTATGGGTTACTCGCCGGAACTTTCGCAGGTGGTTTACCGCATTGGCGACAGTGTCACCAACATCATTTCACCCATGATGAGCTTCTTTGCCCTGATCATTGCTTTTGTACAGAAGTATGACCCCAAAGCTGGCATTGGAACCATTATCGCTACCATGCTGCCCTACTCCATTATCTTCCTTTTGTTTTGGATTTTGCTGCTGGTTGCCTGGTTGTTGTTAGGCATTCCGCTTGGGCCGGATGCGGGCATCCATTATGAATTGCCACAATAAATATCGAACCGGAAAAAACAGCTATGAGCAATTATTCAGGTTTAAAGTTTTGTTTGATCCTCAGGCAAAACTTTCATCCTGAAATGCTTGTTAAAAGATAACATTCAGAAAATCTTATTCTCAAAAAATGAACCTGAGAGAAACACGAACGACAAATATCCTTTTGCTGACCCTGACCATACCGGTTGTTTTTTATCTACTGAAAACGCTGTCATTTATTTTTATACCACTCATTGCCTCGATGTTTATCGCATTGCTGTTTTTACCGCTCATGCGATGGCTCAGCAAGCGTCGGGTTCCGAAAGCAGTCAGTATTCTGATTATCATTTTGATTATCGTTGGAGGATTGAAGGCGGGTGGTGAGTTAATCAAACTTTCGAGCAACGAAATCATGGCCACCGACAATGAGTTTTTTGCCAAGGCAGAAACAAAATTGACGGATCTGATCGTTTCGATCGAGCAGTTTTTTGGCATACAACGTGTTCAAGGAGAAAACATCTTGCTGCACTATTTCGAAAGCGACAACAACCTCGGCAATTTCAGCACAACCTTCGACTTTATCAGCGACACCATCTCCATGACCTTAATGACTTTGTTTTTCACGGTGTTGCTCCTCTCTGGATCCATCAATTTTCAGAAGTTGCTGAACGATACGATTTTCAAGCAACAATATTCGTCGGTAAAAATATTCATGAAAATTGAAAAGGACATCATCAAGTTTGTACTGGTAAAATTTGTGATTAGTCTGTTTACCGGCATTGGTATTGGCTTAGCCTGTTTGTTTTTCGATGTGAGTTTCCCGATTTTCTGGGGCTTATTTGCCTTTGTCATCAACTTTGTTCAGATGATCGGTTCGGTGATTTCTGTGGTTTTTCTGGCGCTATTTGCGTTTATTGAGCTTGATCCAGCCAGCACGCTCTTCTTTTTTGTCCTCACCATCACGGCGGTTCAGGTTCTGATGGGCGGTGTGCTGGAACCAATATTCATGGGTAAAACCTTTTCGATTAATGTGATTACCATCCTGATCATGCTCATGTTCTGGGGCTATTTGTGGGGTGTTCCCGGTCTGATTATGTCGATTCCGATTACGGTCTTCCTGCGTATTATTTTGGAGCAATTCCCAAAAACACGCCTGCTGGCCAATTTAATTGCCGGCCCCGATCAGGACATTCAACGCTTTCTGAAGAAAAAAACACCAACGAGCAAATAGCCTGTTGCTTACAATTCGATCTTGTCAGCCTGAATAGCTTGCCCCAGAAACTGTTCGGCCCGTGATTCAAAAAAACGGGCATCTTCGGTGGTTAAGAATGTTCTTCCTGATTTTTTGGTGCAAACAGCATCCATTTCCGGATGACGCGCCAAATAATCCTGAAGTTTGCGGGCTACAATTTTGCCCTGATCAATCAGCTGAACACGTTCGTGGGGAACATACTTCCGAATGCTGTCCATCAGCAAAGGATAGTGCGTACAACCTAAAATCAGGCTGTCGATTAATGGGTCCTTCTGAAAAAGCGATTGCAGGTTGGACTGGATAAAAAATTCAGCTCCGGCTGTACCCATCACGTTGTTTTCAACAATAGGCACCCACATGGGGCAGGCTTGCTGGGTTGTTTGCCGAACTCGCCCCCCCGACCACTTTTCCAGCTCGATCGGGTACGACTCGGAAGCCACCGTACCGGAGGTAGCCACCACGCCAACATGCCCGTTTTTGGTGATCTCGGCCACTTCTTCAACAGCCGGACGAATGACGCCCAGCACCCGCTTGTGAGGAGCAATCCGGGGCAAATCGCGCTGCTGAATGGTTCGCAGCGCCTTGGCCGAAGCCGTATTGCACGCCAAGATCACCAGGTTGCACCCTTCGTCAAAAAGCCGTTTGACGGCCTCCAAGGTATATTCGTAAACCACATCAAACGAACGGGTTCCATAAGGAGTTCGGGCATTATCACCCAAATACACAAAATCATACTCCGGCATAAGCGCAAGAAACTCTTTCAGAACGGTCAGGCCGCCGTAGCCCGAATCAAAAACACCGATGGGATGATTAACTGCCATGAGATTGATTTGAAAACAAAAGTAAAAAAAAAAGCCATCGGTCGACTGACCAATGGCTTTTCACAAATTTCTTAAAAGTCTTACTGAATGCCCAGTTTTGCTTTCACCAGGGGAAGCAGATCGATGCTGGCGTTTGATTTATACAACACCGCATTGGAGTCGAACACGTAAATCACACCTTGCTCTTTGGCCACTGCTTCAATTGTTTCATTCGCCTTGGCAAAAATCGGCTGCATCAACTCGCCTTGTTTTTGTTGCAAGCGTTGCTGTGCTGAAGAATTGAAATTCTGAATACGTTGCTGAAGACCTTGTAAATCTTCTACTTTCGATTGGTATACGATTTCAGTCAACGAATCCTGGTTGTCTGACAAATCGGCTAATTTTGTTTGATATTCTTTCTGCAATGCTCCCATTTGGTCTTCCAACCCTTTGGCTTCTTTCTCAATGGAGGCCTGTGCCGCTTTTGCTTCAGGCATCGCTTCAATCAGGGCCTGTGAATCGATATGGGCGAATTTTAATGTTTGAGCATTTACCATTCCTGCTGCGAGGAACATGACAGCCACTAAACAAATTTTGAAAATACTTTTCATGATCTTTTTCGGATTTTAAAATTTTGTTGACAAATATAGTTTATTAATTTTTATAACCAAGCTTTTGCAAAACCTGATCGCTAAGATCAAATTTTGGGTTGGTGTAAAGCATGGTCAGGCTCCCGGCCTTGTCAAAAATCACGGCATAACTACCTTCGGTAGCGAGTTCCTGAACGGCATTAAACACATCATCCTGAATAGGTTTAATTAGTCCCTGACGTTTTTTAAACAGATCGCCTTCGCGGCCAAAATATTTACGCTGTAATTCTTTGTAGTTTTTTTCTTTGCTGATAATGACATCTTCGCGTTTCCGCTTCATGTCTTCGGACAACAAGACCGCTTCAGCCTGAAAATCCTGATACATCTGTTCAATTTCAGCATGCATGGTTTCCAGTTCCTTTTGGTATTGTTTTGAAATCTGATCCAATTGTTCCTGCGCGGCTGCATAAGCCGGAATATTTTCTAAAACATATTCGGTGTCAATGAAGGCATATTTCTGTGCCATCGCAACGGTTCCAAATGCAAGCAGAAACACAAATAATAATACTTTCTTCTTCATGGCAAATCGATTTAAATTCATACTGTTTCTCGTTAAAACAAATACCGAGCCAATCTCGCAACTATCAGAACTGCTGACCGATAACAAAGTGAAACTGGCTTCCACCAACCGAAGGATCTCCGTTTACACTGTCGAAACCATAACCCCAGTCAATGCCCATCAAGCCGAACATTGGAAGGAAGATGCGAACGCCGGCACCAGCTGAACGTTTCAAATCGAATGGGTTGTAGTTTTCAAAATCCATCCAGGCATTACCCGCTTCCAGGAAGCCAAGCACATAGATGGTAGCCGACGGCTTCAAAGTAATCGGATAGCGCATTTCCATGGTCAGCTTGTTGTACATGTTCGATCCGGTTGTCGGACTCAAACTGTAGTCTTTGTAACCACGCAGCGAAATAATATCGGCTCCGTAGAAGTTGTAACCCGACATACCCGAACCACCGACACGGAACCGCTCAAAAGGCGATCGTCTGTTTTTATCGAAGTATCCTAAAAATCCATATTCAAATTTGGTATGAAGAACCAGGTTTCTGTTTGGTGAAACCGGCGTAAACCAAGCACCTTTCAAATTCCATTTGTGGTACTCAATCCACTTGTACCGCTCTTCGCTGGTCAAATCAGGATTACTGTAATCCACATCATTGAAGAGAGAGAAAGGAGGCGTCAACTGCACAGCCAGCGAAAACTCCGATCCATTTCTTGAATACAGCGGGTTGTCAACCGAGTTTCGTCCGAAGGCAGTTTTAAAGCTCAGGTTATTGAAACCGCCACCGCCAGATCCGTCATCATCGCTCAGGAAGTAATAATATCCCGACATGTTTTGAAGCTTGTAATGCTCCAGTGACAACTCATGATAGACCGTGAAAAAGTCATCGGGCCACGACAGGCGGTAACCATATCCCAGAGCAAATGAAGTGGTTACCTGAATCTGATCGTCGTCAGAGGTTTCCGCATCATCATACTGGTACATACTTCCCGGGTCGTAAGCTCCGTAACCATAAGCACCCCCATAACCATACGGCGAATAACCGTAGGGTGAATATCCACCGTAGCCACCGCCATACCCGCCGTAGCCGTAGGGTGAGTAGCCACCATAACCCGAGCCATACGGGCTATATGCACTGCTGTAATAGTTATTGGCCGAATAGTTCACGCGCGAATGAGAAAAAGACACCGAAAATGAGTTTGGCTTTTTACCTCCCAACCAAGGCTCAATAAACGACACACTATATGACTGGTAAAATTTACCGCTGGTTTGCGCACGAAGACTCAGGGTTTGTCCATCACCAGTTGGTAGCGGACGCCAGGCTTCTTTGTTCATGATGTTACGCACCGAAAAGTTAGAAAACCTCAAACCGACGGTTCCAACAAACATGTTGGCTCCCCAACCTCCGGAAAGCTCAATTTGGTCGTTTGCTTTTTCCTGCAATTCGTATTTAATATCCACTGTTCCATTCTCCGGATGCGGAATCACATTCGGATTGATGGCTTCCGGGTCAAAGTGCCCCAACTGAGACAATTCACGAACGGAACGAATAATTTTTGATTTGCTGAACAAGTCACCGGGAATCGTACGAATTTCGCGACGAGCCACATGCTCGTGTGTTTTCGTGTTTCCTTCAATAATAACTTTATTAATGGTGGCCTGGTCGCCTTCGTAAATGCGCATCTCCAGGTCGATGGAATCGTTCTCCACGCGTGCTTCAACCGGGTCGAGGTTGAAAAACAGGTACCCGTTATCCAAATACAGGTTTCCCACTGCGTCATCATCTTCAGTCAATCGCTTATTCAGCAGCTTCTGGTCAAACACATCGCCTTTTTTTATTCCCAGGTAAGCATTAAGATATTCAGGCGGATAGATGGTGTTTCCCACCCAGTTAACGTCGCCAAAATAATACTTGCTTCCTTCTTCCACCCAAATGTCGAGCCGAATCAAATCGTCTTCGATTTTCGTAATGCTGTCTTTTACCAGAATGGCATCGCGATAACCTTTTTCGTTATATTTTTTGATGACATTTTGCTTATCTTCCTCAAACTTCTCCTCGTTAAACTTTTTCGTTTTGAAGAAGTTTTTCAATTTCTTGGCGTTGGTTTTTTTCATTGCTTTTTCAAGCATCGAAGTTTTCACTTCTTCTACGCCATGAAAAACGATTTCGTCGATTTTCACCTTCTCTTTCTTATCCACGTTGATATCCAAAATCACACTGTTCACGTCGGCGGTATCGTCGCGTTGAACAATGTTCACTTCGGTATTCAGAAATCCTTTTTCAAGAAAAATATTTTTGATGATCCGTTCCGCATTGTTCAGCTGGTTGTCAGTCACCTGGCTCCCTTTCAACAACAACACCTTTTCGGTAATATCGTCCTGTTCTCCTTTCGACACGCCATAGAAATTCACATCAGAAAGTTTTGGCCGTTCCTGCAAATAAATATCCAGCCAAATGTTGCTGCCTTCAATTTTGCTGGCTTCAATTCTCACGTCGGAAAACATTTGGTGCCCCCACAATTTTTTGATGGCCGTTGTAATCTGATCGCCCGGAACCGTGATTTCATCGCCCACCGCCAAACCGGAAATTTGAATCAAAACATTGGAATCGAGGTAGCGGATACCGGACACGTTGATCCCTGCAATGGTGTAATTTTGTGGACTGGAATATCGAATTGTAAAGTTCGTGTTATCATTTACCTGGGCATGAACACTGAGACTAAACAGGAATAGAATAAAGAAAAATTTCAGTTTTTGCATTTTCGGGAATTAATTAGCTGACTAGTTGTTGACTGGTTTTACCAAACCTTCTCTCTCGGTTTTGAAAATCGCAAATGGCTTCAAAAAGGTCTTCTTTACGAAAATCGGGCCAAAGTTTTGGAGTGAAATAGAACTCGGTATAGGCAATTTGCCAGAGTAAAAAGTTACTCACCCGGTTCTCACCACTTGTTCGGATAAGCAATTCGGGGTCTGGTATTCCAACTGTAGCAAGGTATTTTTCAAGTAGGTTTTTATCAATTTCTTCAAGTTGCAAGGAGCCGTCTTTAATTTCGGTGGCAATCTTCCGAATGGCTTCAGTAATTTCCCATTTCGAACTGTAGCTCAGGGCCAGCACCAGATTTAAGCCTGTACAATCCTTCAGTTCATCCATCGACCAAGTCAGTTTTGCCTGTACTTCGGGAGGTAAACTGTCAAAATCGCCAATCATGCTTAATCGTACATTTTGCTCTTTTAACTTTTCGGTTTCCTCATTAATGGCCTGCACCAGCAAACCCATTAATGCGTTCACTTCCACATCGGGTCGTGACCAGTTTTCGGTTGAAAAAGCATATAATGTCAGGTACTCAAGACCGACTTCGGCGGCCCCTTCAACGGTAGAACGCACCGATTCGACACCATGCTCGTGCCCAAAAATTCGCTCGTTGCCTTGCTTGGCAGCCCATCGTCCGTTGCCATCCATTATAATGGCAATGTGCTTGGGCAGCTTATTTTTTTGTATTTTATCTTTAATGGTCATTTACTCTAGTTAATATTTTCATACACCGGACACTCCTGATCGCCTCTGTAAAACCGGTAGGTTATATGAACTCCCAAATGAAAGGTAAAGTCATTATTATGGAGAAAGCTGTTGTATCCTTTCCACGCTCCCGGAGGATTACCTTCCGGGTTGATGTTGAGTGAATAGAACTTGCGTGGATCATCCAAATCGTCCATTTTATCATTGAAATACTTTCTAAAAATGGCTTCCACACCAACTCCCATACGTTCTCCAATATTAAATTTCACTCCAAATCCAAGCGGAATATTCAACCCAATAACCGACTCTTCGGTCTCAATGATCAGTTCTTCACGAATCTCGTCGGGAACAGCATTTAACTGATCGAGGCTGAGATAATAAAGCATCGGGCTCATTCGCGCCGGATCGTAGGTGTACTTATACAAACTGGTTCCAATTCCTCCCAACATGTAAGTGGTCCAGGGGTGCCGCTTACTGCCAATTAGATACCTGAAAAAATTAAACTCGCCCATCACCGAAATGTCAGTCACAAACTTGTCAAAATCCCAGGGATCGGCTTCGTATTCTCCCTCTGCGCCAATGGGCCCCAACAACAACATGGTGCGTAAAGCCACGCGCGAGTTGTAATTGTAGCGAAAGAACATGCCAGCATTTGGATTCAAAGAACTTAAACGATCCACGTGAGTCATATCGCCGGTATAACTACCGATGCCGCCCCAGATGCCAATATCTGCCGTATTTTGGGCAGAAACTGAGCTAAAAGTCAGGATGCAAAAAACGATTACAGTAAATCTTTTCATCGACTATCTTTTTCATTGAAAGGTTGATAATAAAAAGACAGCATGGTAAAACATTCTGGCATACAACTACATCGTTAAAACATAACTCCTTTCAAGAGCTACAAAAGTAATATAATTCTCAAAACATCTTACCGACTGCCCATTATAAAACCCAAAGAGAGGTTAAAAATTGTTAAGCTAAATTGATTAATTTCGCTTGTCGGCACCCCACATCAACTTATTGCGGAGCGTGCTGAAAAAACTGTGTCCGGGAAGTTTCAACGTTCTGACATGAAAATCGGCTTTTCGTATGTGTAGTTCACCCGGAAAATCGATGGCTTGAGAACGTGAGTCTAGCGAAGTCAGGAATTGGTGACCCCGGCCTTCAACCTGCAGGCGAAGTGAAATATTGTCGGGGACAACAATTGGCCGGACGGTCAGGTTATGGGGAGCAATTGGCGTAATGATCAGGCTCTGCGAATCGGGGGTTAAAATGGGACCGCCCACGCTTAAGGAGTATGCGGTTGAACCTGTCGGAGTGGATATGATCAATCCGTCGGCCCAGTAGGTATTCAGATATTCTTCATTCAGGTAGGTATGGACACTGATCATCGACGAGGTATCCAGCTTGGTGATGGCAATTTCATTTAGCGCATAGTTAAAATCGCCAAACAACTGCTTACTTTCATCCAGTTGCAAGACCGAACGTTCTTCAATTTCAAACCGCCCCTCCAAAATATCATCAATAGCCTTATCCAGGTCTTCGCGTGCAATATCCGACAAAAATCCGAGTCGCCCCAAGTTGAGTCCAATGGCCGGAATGGTCCGGTTCTTCAAAGTCAGCACCGACTGCAGAAAAGTACCGTCGCCACCAATGCTAAAAAGAAAACGAACTTCGTCGGGCAAATCATTGCCCGCATTAAAAAGTCCTTTGACTTCGGGCTGAACACGACAATTAGCCTTAACAAATTCATAAAAAGGCCTGTACATGTAATACTGAATCTTTCGTTCTTTCAACAAATCAAACAATCGGGATAAATCGGAGGAGAAGGCGGAATCAATATTGATTCCAAATATTGCAATAATCATAGGGTTTTCCTGGGCTAAATATTCATATACTTGATCAGTTGATTATAGCGGTCGTCATAAAGGTTGTTCAAAATGGATTCGTCCATAAAAACGGCACGGATTGAGTAATCGTAACGCACAAAAGTCTGAATAATTGGCGATAAATCAACCTGATTTATTTTCAGCGTAATCAACAGTTCCTTCGAATCGTCTTCCTTGTAAGTGTACAAGCTCAAAATTTTCGCATCATTCCCTTCAACAATCTGGGCAATCTGCGGCAGCGAATAATCAATTGGAGTCACCTCCAGTACGATAATCCCGCCGGGTTCGTGAACGGCAACCAGATCAGCAAACTTTTTCGACAAATCCATCACCGAAACAACACCCATATAGCTGTGTTTCAAATCGAGAACGGGAACCAAACTCAGTTTCAATTCCGACATCACCGAAGCGATTTCGTATATATGCTGATTGGAATGCACGTGCGGAGGCGCCATGTGTTCGCGGCATTCATCCATTTTTTTATCAATCAGGTTCAAGTCATAAATCGCTTTATCCGAAATCAGTCCGATGTACTCGCGACCGTCCACAACTGGAAGATGTGAGATCCGAAAAATCTCCATCCAGTTCAGCGCCTTCTGTCCGTCATCGGTCAGTCTGAGCGAAGGAATAACGTCCGATATGAGCTGTTTTGCGATCAATTTTTTAATTGTTTCAATTGTATGTTGTAACTTGCAAGCCTCTATTTTATCATTATGACAAGACTAAGTGTAAATATAAACAAAATCGCAACACTAAGAAATTCCAGGGGTGGTAAAATCCCGAACGTTCTTGATGCTGCCATTAACTGTCAAAAATTTGGTGCTGAGGGAATTACCGTCCATCCCCGGCCCGATGAACGGCACATTACCCGGAAAGATGTTTACGATATTAAACCCCACATTACCACCGAATTTAACATTGAAGGCTATCCAAGTGACGATTTTATCAAACTGGTGACGGATATTCAAGCCGATCAGGCCACCTTGGTACCCGATGAGCCGGGACAGCTCACCTCCGACCATGGGTGGAACACCGTAAAACACCATGATTTTCTGGTTGATGTGATTGGACGGCTGAAGGCTGCCGGGATTCGGACCTCAATATTTGTCGATCCCGACTTGCATGCTGTTGAAGGGGCCGCCAAAGTTGGAGCCGACCGTATTGAATTGTACACCGAACCCTATGCCACCATGTATCCACTGGATCCGGACAAAGCCATTGCCCCTTTTATTGACTCCGCCAAACTAGCCCGGCAATTAAACCTGGGGATCAATGCTGGTCACGATCTGAGCTTGAAAAATCTCAAATTCCTGATCGACAAAATTCCCTACATCGATGAAGTTTCCATCGGCCATGCGCTTATTGCCGATGCCCTTTACCTGGGATTGAAGAATACCATTCACGAGTACCTGGAGTGTATCCAGCCATAAACAAGCTGGCATTCACAAAAAAAAGTTGGATTATCCGCGTGTATCTCTGTTTGTTCTGTCCTGGTTCTCATTTATTGCCACCCCCTAGTCATCCAATTATCAACGATCGCTCCAAAACAAAGGAATGACCACCAAATGACAATTGAATGACCTTGTAACGACAGAAGGTAAACTTTCGGATTTTATTTAAAGAATCAGTCTTTATGAAACTATACTACCGCGAAGAAGGCAAAGAAAACGAGCAAACCATTGTGATTGTGCATGGGCTTTACGGTTCGTCAGACAATTGGCTGACGGTTGGCAAAAAGCTCGGAAAAATGCACCACGTGTATATGGTCGACCAGCGGAACCACGGCCGTTCGCCCAATGCGGACGAGCACAATTACGAAGATATGACAGAAGATTTGGCTGGGTTCTTTGAAGAACACCAAATCGAAAAAGCAATCGTTATCGGACACAGCATGGGCGGAAAAACAGCCATGTACTTCGCTGCACAATACCCGGAGAAAATTGACAAGCTGATCGTTGCGGATATCGCCCCGAAAAATTATTTCGAACTTCAGGAAAAAGGACAATATTACCTGCACCAGCACATTCTCGAATCGCTGAAAGAAGTGCGGAAACACCAATTTGAAACGCGTGAGGAAATTGCCGACTTTTTAAGCCTTAAACTCGACAACAAAGGCTTGGTGATGTTTTTGTTGAAAAACGTTTATCGAAACAAGCAAACCAAAAAATTCGACTGCCGCATCAATGTCGATGTACTGTACGACCACCTGGATGAAGTTATCAGTGGGGTAAACTATCGCTGGATGGAAGATCGGATGCCGATTTTAAACTATCCGGTGCTGTTTATCAAAGGTGAAAAATCACCTTATATTTCCGAAGAAGACGAGAAAAAGATTAAAGAGATTTACCCCGAAGCGCAAATCACCACCATTCCCGATGCGGGACACTGGCTTCATGCCGAGCAGCCCAAATTGTTTATGGAAGCGCTCGAAAGATTTATTTGACTCTGCAGTTGGACTAACGCCGTAAAGCTTTGTTCCGACACCTCAAAGCGTCTTCCCTAAAACCAACATTTGCGAGCCGTCAGGAAGGTAATTGTCGATTCGGCCATGCTCCGTAAAACCTTGTTTCCGATAAAACCGGATGGCTTTCTCAAAATCCGGATGTTGGTAGGTTTCCACAAAAAACTTTCGAAAGCCACGCTGCCGGGCTTTTTCCTCAACTTCCGCCAAGAGCGCTTTGCCATAGCCTTTGCCCTGCTCTGCCGGCGAAACGGCAAACCAGGCCAGCCAAACATTTTCGGGTGGTCCCCAGGCATACTGATGAAGCCCCACAATTCCTTTCACCTGATCATCCTTCCACCATAAATAGTAATCGTGCCCATCATTTAACCCGTGCCCTGCACATTCAAAATGAAAATGCATGGTTTCGGCAGCCCACTTTCCTTCATCCTCGTTCATGGCCTGGCTAATCAATTCTACGGCCTTCTCAATATTTTGGGCCTGCATATGGGTAATTTCAATTGTTCTGTGTTCCTTCATTTTCACGACGAATTTGATTTTGTTTTCAGTATAGAAAGTCGATAAACGACGTTTCAAACTTATTCAAAAAAGGTAAGAAAACACAAGAAAGAAGGCATTGTCGCAATCCTCCCCCTGATTCGTCGTATTTACACTTCATCATTTTGAGAAAATGGTGCTAATTTTATCCAATCGGATTAGTAGAAAAAATTGACACTCAAAACGATTCATCATGAAAACAAAAGACAAAACAGAAATCACCGTCAGTGCGACCATTCAGGCACCCGTTGAAAAAGTTTGGCAAGTGTGGACTGACCCAAAGCATATTGTACACTGGAACAACGCCTCCGACGACTGGCACACGCCCTCAGCCGAAAGCGACTTGCGCGCGGGAGGCACCTTCCGTTCGCGTATGGAAGCCAAAGACGGCAGTATGGGCTTTGATTTTGAAGGCGTGTTTGACGAGGTAATCCCGAACCAAAAGCTGAGCTACACCATGGGCGACAACCGACACGTAGAAATCGTGTTTAGCAGCCATGGGAAGGACACCAAAGTTGAAGAAACCTTTGAGGCCGAAACAAGCAACTCGCCCGAAATGCAGCGCGAAGGCTGGCAAGCCATTTTAAACAACTTCAAAAACTACGTTGAATCTTCGAACAAACAGGAAACGATGCATTTTGAAATTGAAATCGATGCCCCGGCACAAGCGGTTTACCAAACCATGCTCGACGAAAAGCATTACCGCGAATGGACCGCCCTTTTTAACCCGACATCGCACTACCGCGGGTCGTGGGAGAAAGGCGAAAAGATTCTTTTTATTGGGGAAGATGAAAAAGGAAACGCCGGCGGAATGGTGGCCCGAATCAAGGAAAATATTCCAAACAAATTTGTTAGCATCCAACACCTGGGACTCCTTCAAGGCGATCAGGAGATTACAAGCGGCCCCGAAGTTGATGGCTGGGCTGGGGCCCTGGAGAACTACACCTTCGAGGAAGCAGATGGAAAAACCCAACTTTCGGTCGATGTCGATACCAACAAAGAATACAAAGCGTACTTTTCGGAAACCTGGCCCAAGGCCTTGAATAAACTGAAAGAAATTTGCGAAAAATAATTATCAACCACAAAAACACAACAATTATGGGCACAGTAAGCACCTATTTAAATTTCCACCGCAACACGGAGGAAGCGTTCAACTTTTACAAGTCTGTTTTCGGCACAGAATTTCCAAGCGAAGGAATCATGCGATACAAAGATGTTCCACCGTCGGTAGAAATGCCTCCCCTCCCCGAAGCTGACCAAGACCTGGTGATGCACGTCTCCTTACCCATTCTTGGCGGTCACCTGCTCATGGGATCCGACGCGCCCGAATCCATGGGATTCAAACTCAACCAAGGCAACAATGTCTACATCACCCTGTTGCCGGACACCCGGAAGGAAACAGAACGCCTGTTTAATGCCCTGGCGGAGGGTGGCGAAGTAGAAATGCCCTTGCAAGACATGTTTTGGGGCGATTACTACGGAAGTTGCAAGGACCGTTTTGGCGTGCATTGGGCACTAAATTGCGAAGAGAAGGCAAGTTGATGGCATTATCGCAACGAACTTGCAACAACGGTCACCAGTACTACAAAAGCAGTGACTGCCCTAATTGCCCGGTGTGCGAGGCCGAGCGGAAACCGGAGAATGGCTTTCTGTCACTACTCGCGGCCCCGGCAAGACGGGCTTTGGAAAACGAAGGTATCCGAACAATCCATCAACTGGCCGAGCGACGCGAATCGGAGATTCTGAAGCTGCACGGCATGGGAAAGGCCTCATTGCCCAAGCTTCATTCGGCACTAAAAGAACACGGGCTCCGTTTTCAACCGGAGCCTAACTCGAAAAAATAAAATCGCTTGGTCGGCATAGCCATGGCATCTCCAGCTATGGTCAGGAACAGCTAACTATCAATTTAAAAAAGCAAATTCATGAGGAAAATAATTTCATTTATGCACCTGTCGCTTGACGGCTTTGTAGCGGGACCGAACGGAGAAATGAACTGGATAAAAGTTGACGAGGAAATTTTTGACTATGTCGGCAAGCGGATCAGCAAAGGCGACACGGCCTTATATGGGCGAGTAACTTATCAGATGATGGAAGACTACTGGCCGACCGCAGCAGACAAGCCGACCGCAACCAAACACGACATTGAACATTCAAAGTGGTATAGTCAGGTTCACAAAGTTGTTTTATCAAAAACAATGGAAAATACCGGTTTAACCAATACTACAATCATCAGCGACAAGCTTGCAGACAAGCTGAATGAAATTAAGCAAAGGGAGGGTGAAGACATCTTGCTTTTTGGCAGCCCCACAGCAACCCATTCACTCATTCAACAAAACTTAATTGACGGCTACTGGCTGTTTATCAATCCGATTATTCTTGGACAAGGCATTCCATTTTTTGCAAACATCAAAGAGAAAATAAAACTCAGGCTGTTGCCAACTAACCGCCAATTTGTTTGTGGAGTAACCGAACTGAACTACGCAGTGGACAGACAATAACAACGAAGGAATTTCGAAATCGCCTCCTTCGGGTAGCTGTAAAAACGATAAAATGATGCCAGAAAACAGATTACTTAGAATGGACAACGTTGGGCTCGTTGTCGAATCGCTCGATAAGGCCATCTCCTTTTTTGCGGAGATTGGGCTGGAACTCGAGGGGAGGACCATCATCGAAGGAAAATGGGCCGGCCGTGTGACCGGACTGGACGGCCAGCGTGTGGAGATCGCCATGATGGTGACCCCCGACGGTCACAGCCGGCTCGAGATTTCGCAATTCCTGGCCCCACCCGTCATCTCTGATCACCGCGCTGCCCCGGTAAACGCCCTCGGCTACCTGCGTGTCATGTTTACCGTTGAAGACATTGACGAGCTGCTATCCAGGCTCAGCAAACATGGCACTCAACTCCTAGGCGAAGTGGTTGAGTACGAAAACACGTATCGGCTCTGCTATATTCGCGGCCCCGAGGGGATCCTCATCGGACTGGCAGAACCACTCAATCATTCGTGATTAAAAAAATTCCAATTGATCAACGCAACCTTTAATAGCATCAAGCCGTCTGACGGATCTTTATAAACAGCAACTGAATCAAAGTGAAAGAAGAGAATTATCCCCCACACCATTCAACATTTCGCCAGCGCACGTCCATCTGGCACGAGTTTAAAAACGCGCTCAAAGGAACGGAATCTGACTACACGCAAATTAGTCTCAAAAAAGCTATTTTTCTATTGGCCGTTCCCATGATTTTGGAATTGGTCATGGAATCAACCTTTGCTGTGGTCGACATCTATTTTGTGGGCAAGCTGGGTGCGTCGGCAGTTGCCACCGTAGGGTTGACCGAGACCTACCTCTTTTTGCTGTATTCCATTGCCATGGGACTAGCCACCGCCGTAACAGCCATCGTAGCTCGGCGCATTGGACAGAAAAACAAGGAAGGCGCCGGAACATCAGCCATCCAGTCTATCTTTCTGTCCATTTTGGCCTCCGTCCCATTTGCGCTGGGAGGAATCTTTTTTGCAAAAGATTTGCTCGCGCTGATGGGTGCGGACGAATGGGCCATTGAGCATGGTTACCGGTACACGCAGTGGATGCTTGGCGGAAATGGCATCATCATGCTGCTTTTCGTCATCAATGCCGTGTTTCGCGGGGCTGGCGATGCGGCCATTGCCATGCGTGTACTTTGGATTTCAAACGGAATTAATATTCTCCTGGACCCACTGCTCATCTTCGGGCTGGGCCCCATTCCGGCTATGGGTATCGAAGGCGCGGCCATTGCCACCAATATTGGCCGGGGTGTTGGTGTAGCCACTCAGTTGTGGGTCCTTTTCAGAGGAGGCAAGCACATCCGGGCCACCCGTTCGCACCTTCGCTGGGATGCCAAAGCAGCACGCAATATTTTTCGTACTTCATTGGGTGGAATCGGGCAGATGATTGTGGCAATGACCTCGTGGATCTTTCTAATGCGCATACTTGCTGACGTCGGGAGCGAAGCAGTGGCCGGCTCAACCATTGCCCTGCGGATCATGATGTTCACGATGATGCCCGCCTGGGGCTTGTCGAATGCGGCAGCCACACTGGTAGGACAAAACCTCGGAGCGGGAAGGCCGGAGCGCGCCGAATCGGCCATCTGGAAGATCGGAGTCTACAACATGGGATTCTTAATTTCGGTATCAGTCGTTTACTTTTTCTTCAACCGGTCACTCATGCACATCTTCACTTCGGATATGCTGGTTACCGAAATCGGCTCAGAATGGTTGCGCATTTTGTCATACTCCTACTTGGTTTATGGCTGGTGGATGGTTTCAACTCAAGCGTTTAACGGAGCAGGCGACACGAAAACGCCAACCAAAATCAACTTGGTTTTCTTCTGGTTGATACAAATTCCGCTATCCTATTTTCTGGCTATCCAATTCGGATGGGAGCACTCCGGCGTTTTCTGGGCGGTGTTTTTTTCAGAAACATCTGCTGGGTTATTCACGCTTTGGCTGTTTACCCGTGGCACTTGGAAACGAATGCAGGTGTAAACACGGAGTCAGCTCCGAAAAAAGAGTCATCCGATGAATGATCTCGCAGTGGACTCAATAGTGCTTTTTTGAAAATCAGCCTCCATATACAGCGATGAACGATTTGGCCTCACGAATCGTTTCAAAACGAATGAATGACTTTTTTAATGACATTCAGTAATAGAGCAAATAATTTAAAAACACCTACCATGTCAGAAACTTATGTCGCCCTGCTTCGGGGCATTAACGTCGGCGGACATCACAAAGTCCCCATGGCCGAGCTTCGAAAAACAATGGAAAAGATGGGCTTTAAAAAAGTAAAAACACTGCTCAATTCAGGGAATGTAATTTTTGAAGGAGCTTTCAGTCCAATAACAGATCCTGAAGAACTAGTCAGCACCGGTTTGGAAAAAGCCTTCGGATTTCCGATCCCGGTGCTGATTCGAACTGCTGAGGAGATCCGGGAACTGATCCGATCCCAGCCGTTTGAAAGAGTGGAAGAAGCCAAAGACACCCGTTTGTATGTTTCTTTTTTGAAACATGATCCGAAAATTCAAATTGAGTTACCGTGGACTGCCGATGATGGATCGTTTCGCATCCTGTCGGTACAGCAAAAGGCCATTTGTAGCGTACTTGATCTGTCGATTACCAACACCGTGAAAGGAATGGATGCCCTCGGACAGCTTTTCAGCAAAGCGACCATGACCACCCGAAACTGGAAAACCATCAACAGAATCGCTGAAAAATTAGACTGACAGTGATGACAAAAAAAAGCCTCGATAAAATTATACGCGGTTGTATTTTTGGGTAATTTCTTTCAGAAAGATGCGTCGTGAGCGCCGGAGCTGACTCCACCGAAAGCGCCACTCCCAGTTTCCTGATGCAACACCGGGAACGTTCATTCGCCCCTTGGCATCGAGGCGGAGCAAGTCTTGCATGGGCATAATGGCGATGTCGGCCACCGATCCCCAGCAAGCTTCAATCACCGGATCAAGTGCCCGACGCCGGGTCCGCTTAAAATACCGTTGCAAATTTCTTCTCTCTTCTTTTTTAACCGACTTCAGCCACCCCAAGGTGGTGTTGTTATCGTGCGTTCCGGTGTAAACCACAAAGTTCTTCCCGTAATTGTGCGGCAGGTGCTCGTTGGTAGCATCCGAAGCAAAGCCAAATTGTAAAACCTTCATCCCGGGCAGGTTGAAATCATCACGCAACTTTTCCACCTCAGGCGTTATAACCCCCAAATCTTCAGCAATCACAGGCAACTCTCCTATTTGAGATTTTAGCATTTGAAGCATTTCATAACCCTTAGCCAGCCACCACTCGCCATTGATGGCTGTTTTCTCACCAGCCGGAACCGACCAAAACGACTCCAGACCACGAAAATGATCGATCCGAATAATGTCGAACATGTTCAGACAAAAATGCAAGCGAGCCATCCACCAGTCAAACCCGCGCTCTGCCAAGCGGTTCCAGTCAAAAACCGGACATCCCCAAAGTTGGCCGGTCTCACTAAAATAATCGGGTGGAACGCCGCCAACATGGGTCGGTTTGCCTTCGTCATCGAGCAGAAAAATATCCTGGTTACCCCACACATCGGAACTATCCAGCGACACGTACAAGGGCAAATCGCCAAACAACTGAATACCGCGGTCATTGGCATACTGCTTCAACTCAAACCACTGCTTGAAAAAAATAAACTGCACGAACCGGTGAAAATTGATCGACTCGGCATATTGCAACCCGCCCTACCAAAGTTATTCGGCTTTTGCCGGAAGCGATTTGTTGATCAGCTTGGATAAACTGGTTGAGGACCG
>NZ_LGIA01000026.1 GCF_001270965.1 Sunxiuqinia dokdonensis
GTTTCACCCGGCTTGATAATGATGAACGGGTTCACTTTCCAGCCTTGTCCCAAATCGCGGGCGGCATGACTCGCATTGGCCACATTGCGCTGGTCGCCATCGGACGGTTTGGCCATCCCGCCCTTGCCTTTTTCTCCGGTGAAATTCTCCGGGCTTATCGAGCGGGATTCCGCGTTCGACAGCCGATACAAGTTGCCCATATTCATATCCAGGCCATTGAATCCGGACTGGGAAATGGCATCAAATACCATGAATAAGATCACAACAAGAAATCCAATTTTTTTCATTACTCATACGGTTTAATGTCAGGTTAAAAATACGGCCTCCGAAGAAACTGGGGACCACGACAAGTCGAAGGTCAGCAACAGTTTCCCGGGAGTACAAAAGTCAATCTGCCAATTATTCTTCCAAAGTCAGACTTTTAATCAGATCTACCTCTTCCTGGCTGTAGGGTGTTCCATCTGGATGGAAAATTTCGTGAAACCAGAGTGGTGGCTCCGAACCATCGGGAATGGGCTCATTCCAGGCATATTTGGTGTTTGATTTGCCGGCAACCAGTCCCCAGTTGATGGCGCCAATATTTTCTTTCTTCAGAATGGGCATAATATTTTGGAACAGGCTATTGTTTCGCCGCGCCATGTACTCGGTGCAAACCATCGGACGATTGTAGGCTTTCAGCGAGTCGATGGCGGCCTGGTGTTTCTCCGGTCCTTCGTAGTTGTGGTAGGTGATGATGTCGGAGTTCTCCACCTGAAATTTATTCAGGTCAGATAGCGAAAGGTTCCAAACGCCAACGGACAAAGGCTGCGAAGGACGAATCTCCCAGCCCCATTCAAACACTTGCTCCAGCAGTGGCATGGATTTGTTGCCATAGCCCGAGTTTCCGGGTTCGTTGTACAAATCCCACATGACGATCCGCTGGTCGTCTTTAAACGAAGTAAGAACATCTTTCACGTAGGTTTCGAGCGTTGTAATCAGTTCGGGTTGCTCATGTAGCAAATCGCCCGGGTCGCGCACCCAGCCCGAGTTATGAACACCCGGCTTGGGTTCCGGTTGTTTGCCTGCCTGGTAGGTGGCGTTCCAGCAGTCATCAAAAAACACAAAAATGGTTTTAATACCGTGGCTGTCGGCAATGTCCAGGTACTGGTTCATTCGGTCTTTCAGGCCCTGTTTGTCAACTTCCCAGGCCACATGATGCAGGTACACCCGCATGCAGTTCAGGCCAATGTCTGCGGCCCAGCCCAACTCACGGTCAATGGTTTCCGGGTCGAAGGTTTCGGCCTGCCAGGTTTCCAGCTGGTTGATGGCCGTGCTGGGGTTGAAGTTGCAACCCCGCAGCCAACCATGTTCATCACCCCAGGCTTGGGCCTGCTCTGCCGTCCAGATTTTTACAGCCGGTTCTTCGGCTGTCTGTTCGTTTTGTTTCGGTTTGTTCTGGCAAGCCGCCAAAAGCAGCACGCCAGCCAGCATCATCAAAAAAGTTTGTGTTTTCATCCTGTTCTGTTTTATTAGTTATTAGATCGCAAATAAAATTTCTTCCATGTTTGTTTATTGCATACGAACGCGGCACCAGGTATTGGAAGATTCTGAGACCGAATTGGCGACATTTTCTTCCTGAATACCTGCACTCTGATTGTAATCAACCAAACCAAAGTTAATCCGAAGATCCGACTGCTTGTTCTGTTGAATGGCGGCCAACGAAACTTCAAACTCGATATGGTAACCCGAATCCAGGGCTTCTACCACCGCCTCGACACCATCCAGCTCAACGGCTTTCCACTGACCTTGATCTCCTTTTTCCAATTTTGTTTCCCCTTTGAAATTACACCAAAAGCGGAATAAACCCTCGCCAGGTTCCAACAGATTCTGGTTGTTTGCATCCAAATACAAGTACACCCCATCGGCACGAAACAGGTTATTTAAATCAGAACTTAACTGACTGTCGGCCACCGCCACCCCCACAAACAGCTTATCGTCATTGTACCGAATGGCAGCCCGGAGATTGGTTTCACGCTGATGTCCGATGAAAATCGGCCATTGGTTCCCCCACTCTGTCGGGGTCAGGTTTCCATCGGTTGAAATGGTTCCCTGCTGCGCCTCCAGTTCGGGAATAATGTGCCCTTTGATAATCCACACTTCACAATTTGGACTTCGAAAGCTGGTGGTAGCGGCTGCAACAACCGTATTTTCATCCCACAAAGAAATTGAATTCCATTTGGCTTCCCGGTCCAGGGGAACGGCAAAAGGCCGGCTCAGTTTCGTAAAGTTGCGCCCGGTTTGATCGCCAATGGCCACTTCCATGGTTGAGCGCTCCCAATCGGTGGTTCGCCCACTGGTGGTTTGATATGACAGGAGGACTTCACCCGAGGGAACTTTCATCAGGTAAGGCGCACCGGCATAAATATCATCGGGAAGCGGTTGCAGCAAAGCCGGTTCCCGGTTGGGGGAATTGGCCAAAACCGACGTTTCCCAATTGTCGGACAGTTTGGTTCGTACGATATACGGTTTAAACTGGCCAATTTTGTTGTCCTCAATGGCCACGATAATTTCATCATTGACCAATACCGGAACCGGCATGCCGTCGCGCCGCCCTTCGCGAAAGCAGACCGTCTTAATTTCTTCGCTCCAGCTCATTCCGTTATCGATGGACCGAATCATGGAAATATTTTGCTCATCAGACGTGCGGAAAGGGCTTTCGTTGGCAAAATATACCTGGAGTTCGCCACTGGGCAATTGCAAAAAAGCAGGCTCCCAGCATCCGTCTCGAAAGCGAGGGCCCGCTTCGTAAATCACTTCACTTTCGCTCCAGCTCTGGCCGCCATCGCTGCTGCGCCGAACGGCAATGGCAAAGGGGGCGATTTCGTCTTGTGCCGGGCGGTAGTTACAAGCCATCACCAAGTCACCATTTTGAAGCTGAATCAGCTCGGTATTGGCGATGTTCACAGCGGTCGATTCCCCCTGATCGTTGGTATAAGTATGCTTGGTGAAGGTCAGCTTCGGCTGGCTCCAGTGCTTCCCATTGTCTGTACTTTCGACCATTTCTCCGTTGCCCTGCGTTTCATAAACGGCTATCAGGCGGCCATCATGCAGCCGGCGAACACGCGGGTAGCCCACCCAGCCGAGGGTGCGATCGCCTTGCGGGGCCAGCTTTTGCATGGATCTGTAATCCCAGGCAATTCGAATCCCCTCAACAGGCTCACCGACAAGAGGTTCATAAGTATTGACCGGATCATCACTTTTATCACATCCACCCACAAACAGGCATAAAGCAAGGTATAGCATGAGTCCTGACATGAGTCCTTTCATTTTTTCAGTTCAGGGGTCATATAATTTTCATCAATCACCATCACTTCCTGACCATCGCGGTTTTCAAAACTGACGGTGCTGACATACATGTGGCGCGGATGAATCCGCTCTTTACTGTTGTGTGCATGAAACACAATCCGCCGGTTTCCATCCTTGTCGGTAAACATGGCACTGTGCCCTACGCCAACCAGCTCTCCGGGTTTTTGTAGAATAGGATTCTGCGCATATTTGGTCCAGGGTCCGGTAATGGCCGGAGCAGTGGCAAAGCCGATTCCGTAGAATGGGCTTTCATAGCTGTTGGCCGAATAAGTCATGTAGTACGTATCGTTGTGGATCAACACAAAAGCGCCTTCATTCACCCTGGGCCAAACCTCTTCCCAGGCTTGCGACACATTGATGCACTTGGTCATGGTTTCCGGCTTAATCTGAATGAGGTCATCTTCCAGCTCAGCCACCCAAATGTTCAGTCCGTCGTTAAAGCGGTCGAACAGCAGATAAGGTGTTCCATCCTCGTCAATAAACAAGGAGTTGTCGATGCACTTTTCGTCTTCGATCATCGGTTTGAGGATTTCCTGTTTGAATGGCCCGAGCGGAGAATCGCTGGTCGCCACACAAATGTGTTCATCAGCCGAATAGTACATGTAGAACTTACCATTCACATGATACACTTCAGGTGCCCAAAACCAGCGGTCGGCCCACACGTGCGACTTGTGCAAAGCCAATCCGGCAGGTGCTTCTGCCGGCACTTCCCAGGTCTGCAAATCGTCGGAAACAAAAACGGCAATGCCGTCGTTCGACAAGGTGCCATAAGCGTAGTAAGTTCCTTCATGAAGCATAATAAACGGATCGCCCAGCGGAACTTTGGTAATTTCCGGATCAGGATCATCTGCAATCTCTTCATGCGTCGAGTCTTTGCATGAAGAGATTTGTACAAGAAAGGACAACATCAAATAAGTGAGAAATATCTTTTTCATGATTGTTGGTTTGACATTTTGGATTACGGGTTCACAAGCTAATACAACTTAGTAGGCAAAAACTCTTAAAAAAATTAAAGCTTCGTTTACCCTAAAAGAAAAATCAACAGAAGCAAAACACTAAAAAATCCGACTATTAACATGATTTAAAATCAACATCAATGGACTAGTTTTGCGTTAAAAGGGGCACAATGACCTGATCGGCTTTCACTCGGAATTTATACAGATTGGCTTCATCGTCCCACTCCTTGACTACCGGAACTATTCTTGTTCTTCTAGGGCTTACCTGGTCCGCCTTAAAGTGAACATGATACACATAATACAGTTGACCGTCGGCTCCCTCAAAAAAATCGCCGTGTCCTGAGCCATTTTCACCAACAATGGAACGGTGGATCATCGGGTTGTCTTTTTGTTTGATCCAGGGTCCGTAGGGAGAATCAGCCACAGCATAGCCCACCGCGTAGTCGATATTCATGAAGTGGTTGGCAGAATAAAACAGGTAGTATTTGTCCTTCAATTTAAAAACGGTTGGACCTTCTAAAATTGGCGCAGACTCATAATTAGGCGTGGCTTCCCAATCCTCAGTCTGATCAAAACATTTCTTGAGTGTTTGCGGCTTAATTTGGCCTTTGTCCATGTCAAACTCGGCCACCCACAGGTAATTGCCATTGTTGAACCGGACATGGTAGAGATAATACTTCCCATCATCTTCAAAAATGAAGGAGTCGATATTCTTTTCAGAACCATCAATGGGGCCGACTTCCTGCTGCCGATATGGCCCCAATAACGAACTTGACTGGGTCAATACCGTTTGCTCATTGGCTGTATAAGTCAGAAAATAATCATCATCTACTTTAAAGATTTGTGGCGCCCAGAAGCCACTTCCTCCAAAGGCCTGGTCACCCTTGGTCATGATCATGTGCACCCCTTCGGTTGCACCTGCCGGTGGATACCAGTTTTTCATATCATTGGACTCCAATACGGAAAAACCCGCTGGCCCTCCCCGATGTCCGCCGGTGCCAGTCAGGTAGTATTTGCCACCATCGACATAAACTGTGGGATCGGCATAGAATATTTCCTGCTTTTCCTGCGCTGCCACCTGCGTGGCAAAGATTGCTGTTAGTATGAAGCTGATCATGTATTTCATTTTCCTGTCATTTAAAGTTTCTTGTTTCCAAACGATGCTATTCCTTCACCATTCCAAAATAATCGACCAATTGATTGTATTCGTTTTTCGAAATCGTGATCATGCAACCATGTCTCACCGCAGGAGGAAAGCTGTATTTGTCCCAATCGCTATGGAATGTATAGCCCGAAGCCTGATACCAGGGGCCATTCATATTATCCGCAATTGACAATCCATACGAAACGCCTGGATATTGTTCGTAGTAAAGGTACCAGATTTTGTCATCCGGCGAAGGAATCAGCATGGGAGCCTCGCGGAAGTTTGGACTGATTGGTGCTGAAGGCTCTGAATAAGGACCGAGCAATGCTGGAGCCTTCGAAATGCGGATCGTTTTTCCGGTTGTCCAATAAAGCGTTGGGTAGGTTTCATCCTTAATGACCGCGTAATAGTTGCCGCCTATTTTCCGGATGAAGACGTCAATCGTCCCCATATCCCAGTCAAACAATCGGCTTGGGTGTTCTGAAAACTTCTTCAAATCTTTTGACAAAACATACAGCGTGCGCTGGCTTGCCCAATAACGCTCCGGATCTTCTTTGGTGCCCTCTTTGTGCGGCGTATGCCAGGTGACCACATACTGTTTCGAATCTTCATCAAAAAATATCTTTGGCGCGCCAATCCGTTGCAAGGCATAAGAATAATCGGGTGTGCTTTTTAAATCGGGCGTATAGGTACTGTGCTTTTCCCAGGAAATCAAGTCGGATGACACCCAGAAATTGATATCGGGAGAACCATCACTTGTATTTCCGGCGATGTAGTAGCGACCGTCGTGACCTTTGCAAATATCCGGGTGTCCTTTGTAATCCTGAAAAACCCGTTCCTTGTTATTGAGTGCTGACCAATGCAGACCGTCCAGGCTGACCGAATAGTACAAACGCCCATAGTCCTGGTGCGTCATATGCGCGAACAAGTAGGCTTGATTGACGGCTTCACCGTGATTTTCGACCTGTCCGGGTGGGTCAGGCTGCTGGGCTCGCACGCCAATGCCTAGCAAGAGAGCAATCGTTAGAATTTTGAGATTTTTCATTCTTTTAAAAAGTAAGTAAAGGCGACCGGAAAACGTTTACCAGAAGCTGTCACCCTGAACTCGATTCAGGGTCTGTACGCCAATTGGTTGGAATCCGGATCCGGCAGTTGCCGGACAGGATGACTCTTTATCCGTTTTCTGGCCGCCTTTCAATTTATCAGACTTTAATTTTTCGTAGCAGCCAATTAATACATTGGATTCTGATCTAAATTTGGATTGTTATCCACTTCCGTTTGAGGAATTGGCATCCGCGAGGATTTACCAACTACAAAGTTGGTGAAGTCGGCATCCCTGGAAATCAATTCATTTAATCCATCCTGAGAATCCCAAAGCCCCCAGCGTTTCAGGTCGGCCCAACGGACTCCCTCCAGGCAAAGCTCCAGCGAACGCTCCATTTGCAAGCGCTTCAGGAAAGCTTCCTTTGAGTTCAGTGCCGATGCGTACAACGTACTGTTGGCCAACGTTGGCAGCCCAACGCGCTCGCGTACACGGTCAACAAGCTCAACAGCCAATGCAGGAGGCGTGCCACTTGACAACTCGGCCAAACATTCAGCATATAAAAGCAGCACATCAGCATAACGGATGACGCGGAAATTAATCGGCGAGTAATAATCTTCATGGTTACGATAGTAGTCACCCTGGTATTTCCGGAAGAAGCAGTCGGCGCCCCAACCAGCTTCCCAGTCCCTACCATAAATTTTCTCACCAGGGAAATCGGTTTGCAACTCCGGATAGAAAATACTTGCCTGCAAGCGAGGGTCAATGTCGCCATCCACCGTCTGTTCCTTTTTGTATTCGTCCACCAGCCATCTTCTGGGTTGACCATCGGACCAGCCAATACCGCGTGGTGCGAAGAACTGAGCGCGGTTAGAACCTACGTTCTGGTTGGGCACATCACCATCACCGCGTGGGTTAACGTCCGAAAACTGAATTTCGAATACAGATTCCTTGTTGTTCTCGGTGGTGTGCATAAAGTTGTGCTTGTAGTTATCAACCAGGTCGTAATGCGTAGCTCCTGCGCCTTCAACCAGCCACGACAAGGCATCTTTGGCTTCCTGCCATTCGTGCATTTGCATGTGTACTTTACCAAGCAAGGCCAAAGCTGCTCCTTTGGTTGGGCGTCCAAGATTGGCTGCATTCCACTGTTCGGGCAAAGCACTGGCTGCGTCCTGAAGATCGGTTTTAATCTGAGCATACACCTGAGTAGCCGTACTTTGTTCAGGCGTATCATCAGGTTGAGAAGCGTTTAAAACGATGGGCACATTGTCGAACATCAAAACCAGGTTGTAATAGTAAAGCGCCCTCAGAAATTTGGCTTGAGCCAGAATCGCATCTTTATCAGCCTGGCTGCTAAACTCAATTTCGGGGACATAATCCAGCACCTGGTTGCAACGGAAGATTGCTTTGTAATGATCGCGCCAAATCCAGGCATTGCCTTCCCAGAAATTATAATTGAAATAAATGAAGCGAGTCCATTCTTTCAGTTCATTCCACGGACTTTGGCTGTATCCTTCGTCCGATGTCAGATCAAATCGAAAATAGATCCAACGAGTCCAGCTGCCTGGTTTATAGAACATGGTGTATGCGGCATCCAGCCCGAGCTGGGCATCATCGGGAGTTTTCCAAAAAGTATCAGTCGTAGGAAAATTGGGATTTTCAATGTCTATCAAATCCTCGTTACAGGAAACGATTGACAGTACCAATACGAGTAAGCTATATAATAATATTTTTTTCATAGTATTTCTGAATTAGAATTGAAATGAAAGAGAAAACACAACGGATTTTGGTGAAGGATACGAAGCGTCATCATGTCCTTTGACCCAAATGTCGGGTGCCTTAAATTCAGGATCAAGTCCGTCGTATTTTGTTAGTGTAATCAGGTTCTGACCAGTCACAGAAACTCGAAGATTATCAAAAACATTTTTGATTTGGAACTTATCGAAGGTGTATCCGAGCGTCATTTGATGGATCTTAAAATAAGAACCTTTCTCTATCCAGCGATCCTGATCTCCGCGCGCATTTCGGTTATCTGCGTAGATGACCCGGGGATTTTGCGTGTTCGGATTTTCCCGCGTCCATCCCCTGTAGCCTGACAAGTGGTTGGTATTATCGGAGAATCCGCCCATCCAACTGGCCGCACCGTTAAACACATCCTGCCCGAACGAGCCAAAGCCTGAGAAGCTAAAATCGAAATTCTTATAAGCCAACTGGGCATTCAAGCCAATTTCAAACTTGGGCCAGGGATTTCCTGTAATCGTGCGGTCCTCATTGTTAATCTGACCATCGTCATTCACATCGACGTAGCGAATATCGCCTGGCTTTGCGTTGGGCTGAATAACGGCCCCCTGAGAATTGGTGTGAGAAAGCACTTCCGCATCACTCTGAAAAATTCCATCGGTTTTTATGGTGTAGAACATGGCCAGAGGTTCGCCAATTTCGGTTTTCGTAATCCAGGTGTATTGCTCAACTTTACCATAGCCAAACTCCAGCACCTCATTCCGCAGACGAGTGACGGTTGCTCCAACCGAATAATTCAGATCACCTTTTTTGTCTCGCCAGGTACCGGTAAACTCAAAGCCCTTGTTACGCAAACTGGCCGCGTTGACAAATGGATTTCCACCATCATTCCCGGTAGTCATCAAAATCTGCATGGGTGTCAAAACATCCTTGGTAGTCGAAATAAAATACTCGGCATTGATTTGTAACTTATTATCCAAAAAAGAAACATCGACACCGTAGTTCTCCTGGGTTTGTTCTTCCCATTTCAAATCGCTGTTTACCAGCTTAATTTGGGTCATGCCCGGTTCAAGGTGCTGATCGTTTCCAAACACTGCAATTGGGAATGAATTAAGCACAGCGACATAATCCCAATCTCCGATATTCACATTACCCAAGGTACCATGACTGTACCGCAACTTGAGATCGCTAATCCAGGGGACATCAAAGAAATCCTCCTGACTGATTCTCCATCCTGCTGAGATGGACGGGAAAAAGCCCCATTTATTTTCAGGTGCAAACTTGGAGGAACCATCCGACCGGAAAGTAGCACTCAACAAGTACTTATTGTCAAAAGTATAGTTCAATCGCCCGAAATAGGAAATCAAAGATGATTCGCTGATGTTTCCCCACGCATTGGGGTCGGTCGTACCGGCATCAATCACATCAAAATAACGCTCCCCAACCTGAACCAGATTCTTTTTCTCGGCAGCAATCATCTCCCGATAGGTGTTTTGATAGGAATTACCAACGACCACATTGAGATCGTGCTTGCCA
Organism: Sunxiuqinia dokdonensis; assembly: GCF_001270965.1. Classification (GTDB taxonomy): domain Bacteria; phylum Bacteroidota; class Bacteroidia; order Bacteroidales; family Prolixibacteraceae; genus Sunxiuqinia; species Sunxiuqinia dokdonensis. The sequence continues at coordinate 9,764 of NZ_LGIA01000026.1, forward strand.
ATCAATTTTTCGTAGGTCAGGGTATTCTCAATCAGTTTGTTTTCGAACTTGGCCTTGTTCTCATACCTGGTTGATGGATCAAAAGGTTGGTTCAACGTCCAGTTCCCTTCTTTGCGAAGCCATTTGTGATTGTCCCGGCTGGTTTCGTAACCGAGGTTTATTTTATAACGCAAGCCATCGATTATGTCGAGCATGGCATAGAGGTTACCACGGATGCGAAGATTTTCGTCGCTGTTATACATCAGGTCTTCGGTAGCGATTGGGTTGGAACCAAAAGTCCTCGCCGTTGCTTCGTTTCCGTAGCCATAACCCCCAAAATTGTTTTCATCGTAAATGGGAATGATCGGCAGCATACGAAGCACGTCGATGTGTTTAGAGAACACCGAGTTTTGGTTTTCAACAAAAGTGTTGCTGATGGCCAGGTTTTCGCCGATAGTGAAAATTCCTTTCCGTCCTTCGGTATTGACCCGGAAACTGTAACGATCCATCGATGTGCCGTACACCGTGCCCGGATTGTCGTAATAGTTGGTCGACACCAGGTAATTACCATCTTTGCTTCCGCCGGAAAAACTCAGGTTGTGATCCTGAACCACAGCCGATCTGAAAACCGCGTCGTTCCAGTCGGTGTCGCCGTCCATCCAATTTGGAACTGAATTTACGTCGGGAACACCGCTGGCAATTGCGTTTTCATAGGCTTGCGTGGTAATGTCAATCCATTCTTCGCGTCCCATCAAATCCATCATGGGCAGGTTGTCAATACTGATTTTACCCGCATAGTTGACTTTCATTTCACCGGCAGTTCCTTTTTTTGTCTCGATAATAATGACCCCGTTGGCCGCACGCGAACCATAAATGGCCGCTGCTGAGGCATCTTTCAAAACCTGAATGGATTCAATGTCATTCACGTTGAAATCCCGGTTTCCAGAGGTGGGCAAACCATCGATAATGTACAATGGATTGTTGTTGGTGAAGTTTCCCAAGCCACGAATTTCAACAACCGGCTCACTTCCAATATTTCCACTGGAGCGGATGTTTACCCCGGCGACCAAGCCCTGAATGGCATCGCCAACCGACAGGGCCGACACATTCTTAAAATCGTCGGCTTTAACAACCGAAACGGCACCGGTAAGGTCAGCCTTTTTGATGGTACCGTAACCAATGGCTACCACTTCTTCCAGGCCGATGGAAGATTCTTCCATGACCACGTTGATCACCCGACGTCCGTTAACCGGCATTTCCACAGTTGTCATGCCGACAAAAGAAAAAATGAGGACACCCTCCGGAGAAACCTGTGGAATCGTGTACTCGCCATTTTCATTGGTCACGGCGCCCTGGGTGGTTCCCTGAATGGCGACCGTAGCGCCAATGATGGGCTCGCCCACATTGTTGGTCACCTGTCCGGTTACTGTAATCTCGGCCTGCATTAAATTATTACTTGCCACCGAGCCTTCTTTACGGATTACAATGTAACGGTCGACCACCTGGTAAGTTAAGTCAGTATTTTCAAAAAGCTCATCCAGAACAGTTTCCAGATTGGCATCTTTCAAATCGATATTGACTTTTTTGTCGCTAATCTCTTCTTTGTTGTAGAAGAAATAGAAGTCGCTCTGGTTCTCAATTTCACTCAGAACGTCATGGATCGTAGCCTCCTTCAGGTTGAGGTTCACCTTCGCATTTTGGGAGTAGCTGCTGGCACTTGCTGTGAGAGCCCCGACAAGCATTAGAAAAGATAGCAACTTCATAGCCAATAACAGTTTTTTAAGCGATCTCGACAGACCACTTTTCGTTTGTGTTTTTTTCATAAATTTGTCAACTTAAGTGTTAATGCATTTGTAAATTAACTCTTGTACGGCGGTGAGCATGTGAGCGCATGCTCATCGCCTCTTTTTTAGCTCGTATTGATTTGGTTCATTGCCTATAGAATTTGTGTGTTATTGTTATCATTTTTTACGTAGTGTAATTCTATTGCTCGCATTGGGAACAAGCTCAATCTCAAAATCAATATTCTCACGGATGGTTAAAATATCCAGAATTTGATCGACCGGTTTATATTTCAACACGGTTCCCGAGATTCTCCGGCTTTTCAACGCATCATCTTCAATCTTGATTTCTACATTGTACCAGCGTTCGAGCATACTGCAAAGATCAACCAATGACACTTGATCGACATGCAATTTCCCTTCCCGCCACATGGTAAATTGTTCGGTATCCACTGGATAAACATCCAGTTCATTGTCTTGGTCAAAAACCGCACTTTGCCCCGGCTTTAAATCCAGAAGCAGTTGATTTTCCTGATCAAGAAGAGCAACTTTCCCTTCGATGAGGGTTGTGATCTCGCTTTCGTTTTCGTAAGCACGAATATTTAAGGAGGTTCCGGTCACCCGGACAATCGATTTATTTGTCCGGATATTAAATGGCTTGGATTCGTCGGTCTTCACATTCAAATATGCTTCTCCGCTCAACTCTATATCCCGGCTTTTTTTGCCAAAAGCTGCGGGATAGCTTAACTTGGTTTCCGAATTTAACCAGACCTGTGTTCCGTCCGGCAGTTCAAGCTGAGCCATTTGCCCTTTGGGCACCGTTAAAGTGGAATAAGACAAGGTACGACCCGACCAGCCTGTGGGCGCTAAATGAGTAACCAACCCGCCAACGAACATGGCCAGTATAATGATGGCGGCATATTTGGCCCAGGTTTGAAAAAGGCTTTGCGGACGAATCCTGCGATCAATCCTACGCCAGACCTGGTCTTCGGAGCTTAAACCAAAAAGTGCCGTGACCAAGTTTTTCAAGCCGGCAATGCGTTGGGTGTCTTTAAAATCTTTGGAGTCCCTCAGTTGAGAAGAGATTTCAGGAGCTGTATCGCTGCTGTCGTGAAAATACGATACAATTTTATCCTCATCCGTATGTGCGTTTTTATCCATATCTACCTTTATAACGCAACGACGAACAGAGAGGGTGAAAAGAAATTTTCTTTTTTTTTGAAATTTTGTAAAAAAATGCTTCGTGGATTAGGGTGCCTCCTGAATGACATGCCGTGTTTTTAGCCGGAAAAAGAAAAGCAAGCCCACATTCGGCCCTTTCAGTTCGCGACGAAGCACCCGATAGGCAATCACCATTTGGGTTTTGACGGTGTTTTTTGAGATTGATAACTTGCCGGCAATGTCTTTGTAACTCAGTCCATCGCTATAGGCCAATAGAAAAACCTCCCGACACTTGACCGGCAACTTTTGTATGGCTTTCGAAATCCTGACCGCCAACTCTTCATCGCTGTGCAGGTGATCATCATCTGCTTCGGCCTCAACCAGGGCAGCATCCAGTTCAACATGCCTAATCTTGATGCTCCGCAAATAGCTAATGGTCCGGTTACGGACGGTGACCAACAAATATTTTTTGAGTTCCTCCTGGCTACGGAAAATCTCCGACTGCTTTTCCCAAAGCGTAATAAACGATTCCTGAACAATATCTTCAACCACACCCGGGTCATCCAAATAACGAAAAGCAAGCAGGGCTGCCGCCTGAAAATTTGCTCTAAAGAACGTTTCAAATTCCTTATAGCTCAACTGATGTTTTAATCCGGGATTCGCCACGCTTAAGTCTGTAGGATTTGAAAACAAAGATTAGCTATTTTTTTCTTCTTCACAAATTGGAGCGCGCCAAGCAGGCATCGAAAAAACCAGTCACAGCTCATGGTTGGCAAGGATTAATTCGAATAGAAGCCACCAATGCACGAATGTTTTATTTAAACGGACCTGGTCCGGCGATGGATGGTCCAACTACCGGTGGCTTAAACCGCTTGTCCGACAATCGCCAGATCAGGATCTGCCCGCGAGATACCCGACACTGGCAAACTGATCACAAAAACTAAAAACACCTTATTTTTTGTTGGTCATCGGTGACTGGCTACTGGTAGTCATTCCATGTGCATTGATCTCTGGTGATTGTATAAAACTGTAAATTGCGACTGCAAACTTCGACTTTTCCGCCCTTCCTTAACATTCAGTTTACAAAAGGGGGGTCTTGTGTAGACCCCTTTTAAATAAGGATTTATTCCCTGACCCTTGCTGGAGAAATCTATATATTTGCTTCAAACTTCAGAGCACTATTTATTCTAATTCACTATTATGAAGCAAATAAAATACATTACTCCACAAGAAGCAGTCAAAGTTATAAAGTCCGGCGATCGTGTTCACCTCAGCAGTGTGGCGGTTACACCCCATACGCTGATCAAGCCCTTGGTTGAACGCGGACGTGCCGGTGAACTCTACGATGTTAAAATCCAGCACATTCACGTTGAAGGAGAGGTTGAGTATGCCAATCCTGAGTTTGAAGGTATTTTCGTTTCGGAACAATTTTTTGTTGGCGGAAACCTGCGCAAACAAACCCAGGCCGGCTATGCCGATTACATTCCCGTGTTTTTGAGCGAAACGCAAAAGCTGATCCGCGAAGGCTACCTGAAAGTGAATGTGGCCATGGTCATGGTTTCAACACCCGACAAGCATGGTTTTGTTTCGCTGGGCACTTCGGTTGATGCCACCAAAGCGGCCATTGAATGTGCCGACGTGGTGATTGCAGCTGTCAACCCCAACGTGCCCAGAGCCTGGGGCGATGCCATGATCAGCATCGACGAAATTGATTTGTTTGTTGAAGACAACAGCCCGCTTTACGCACACGACATGGCTCCGCTGACCGAAACGGATATTCAGATTGGTAAGAATGTGGCCGAACTGGTTGAAGACGGTGCCTGTTTGCAAATGGGGATTGGTGGAATTCCAAACGCCGTATTGGCGCAGTTGGGCAACCACAAAGACCTGGGCGTACACACCGAAATGTTTGCCGACGGCATTCTTCCTTTGGTTGAACAAGGGGTGGTGACCGGAAAACACAAAGCCATTGACAAAGGCAAGATGGTGGCTTCGTTCCTGATGGGAACCAAAGCATTGTACGATTTTGTGGATGACAACCCCATGGTGGCCATGATGGATGTGGCGCACACCAACAATGTGCATGTCATTCGTCAAAATGATAAAGTAACCGCCATCAACTCAGCGCTGGCCATCGACCTCACCGGACAGGTTTGTGCCGATTCAATCGGCATCAAGCACTACTCAGGGGTTGGCGGACAAATTGACTTTATCCGTGGCGCCGGTCACTCAAGAGGTGGAAAACCCATCATCGCACTACCGTCGGTGACGGCCAAAGGGGTGTCAAAAATCAGCCCCATTCTGATGCCCGGCTCAGGTGTGGTTAGCACACGCGCCAACATGCACTGGGTGGTTACCGAGCAGGGAGCCGTTAACCTCTATGGAAAAACCATGCAGGAACGCGCCCGCTTACTAATTTCAATTGCACACCCTGCCCACCGCGAAGAGCTGGACAAGGCAGCCTTTGAACGTTTTGGCTCACATTTTCATTTTGTACCGAAAAAATAACGATAGATCGACCAAGCAAGAGGCAGGATATTTTCCTGCCTCTTCATCAATTTGAATAGCGAATCAAAACGCTTCAAATTTTTTTCTTTTAATTTCGAATTTTTGAGTCATTTGTTTAAAAAATAGGCTTTCAATACTTGAAACAACATAAACATTCTATATAACCATTTTAAAAAATAAATAGATCATGGGAGTATCACATATTGAACACATTGGAATTGCAGTAAACAGTTTGGAAGAAGCCATTCCGTATTACGAAAAAGTACTGGGATTGAAGTGCTACGCGATTGAAGAAGTAGCCGACCAGAAAGTAAAAACTGCCTTTTTTAAAGTTGGCGACACCAAAATTGAATTGTTGGAGTCGACCGATCCTCAAGGCCCGATCGGCAAATTTATTGAGAAAAAAGGGCAAGGCATTCATCACCTGGCCTTTGCCGTCGACAACGTCAACGAAGCTTTGACACAAGCTTCGGAAAACGGCATTCAGCTGATTGATCAAACTGCCCGAAAAGGTGCCGAAGGCTTAAACATCGGATTTTTACATCCCAAATCAACCCTCGGCGTATTGACCGAGTTTTGCAGCGAAAAATAAAAACCAACCATATTTATCACAATACAATGAGCAATCAAGATAAAATCAACAAACTAATTGAGTTACGTGCGGAAGCCAAGCTTGGTGGCGGCATCAAACGAATTGAAGCCCAACACGCCAAAGGAAAATTTACGGCCCGCGAACGCATTGAAATGCTGCTGGACGAAGGCAGTTTCGAGGAGTTCGACATGTTTGTCACTCACCGCTGTACCAACTTTGGCATGGAAAACACCAAAGTGATGGGCGATGGCGTCGTAACCGGCCACGGAACCATTGACGGACGCGTGGTGTACGTATTCTCACAAGACTTCACCGTATTTGGAGGTTCGCTCTCCGAAACTTTTGCACAAAAAATCTGCAAAGTCATGGACATGGCCATGAAAGTTGGCGCTCCGGTTATCGGAATCAACGACAGTGGCGGTGCGCGCATCCAGGAAGGGGTAACCAGCCTGGCCGGCTACGCCGAAATCTTCGAGCGTAACATTCTGGCTTCCGGTGTTATTCCACAAATCTCAGCCATCTTCGGGCCTTGTGCCGGCGGCGCGGTTTACTCGCCTGCCCTCACCGACTTCATCATGATGACAGAGGAAAATTCGTACATGTTTGTTACTGGACCAAAAGTGGTGAAAACGGTGACCGGCGAAGACATTTCCATCGAAGATTTGGGTGGTGGTAAAGTGCATGCGTCAAAATCAGGAGTTTCGCACTTCCTGGTTGAAAATGAAGAAGAAGGCATTTTGGTAATTCGCAAACTGCTGTCGTACCTGCCACAAAACAACCTGGAAGATGCACCGACAACCGAATGTGACGACCCGATTGACCGCCTGGAAGACTCGCTGAATGAAATTATTCCGGATAATCCCAACCAGCCGTACGATGTAAAAGACGTGATTTATTCGCTGGTTGACTATGGTGAGTTTTTGGAAGTACACCGCAACTACGCGAAGAACATCGTTGTAGGTTTTGCCAAGTTCGACGGACAGCCTGTTGGTATTATCGCCAACCAGCCCAATTACCTGGCCGGCGTATTGGATATTGAAGCCTCCCGGAAAGCAGCGCGCTTTGTTCGCTTCCTCGATAGTTTCAACATTCCAATCATCACCCTGGTTGATGTTCCCGGATTTTTACCCGGCAGTGGACAGGAATATGGTGGCATTATTATTCATGGTGCCAAACTGATGTTTGCCTATGGCGAAGCTACTGTTCCGAAAATCACCATTACCCTGCGTAAATCGTACGGTGGAGCACACGATGTGATGTCGTGCAAGCAATTGCGCGGCGACTTAAACTATGCCTGGCCATCAGCCGAAATTGCCGTGATGGGTGCTGCGGGTGCTGTTGAAGTACTGGAAGGACGCAAACTGGCATCGATTGAAGATCCGGAAGAACGGGCTGAATTTAAAGCACAACACGAAATCGAATACAAGGAGAAATTCGCCAACCCATACCAGGCTGCGGCTTACGGCTACATTGACGATGTGATTGAACCGAGAAACACCCGGATCCGCATTATTCGCGGACTACAAAGTTTGGCCACCAAAAAGTTGGTCAATCCTCCGAAGAAACATTCAAACATTCCATTATAAGCGACAAACTATGAATAATTTACTAATCTTTTTGTCACCACTCATGGACTTCGGCTGGACGGTTGCGCTGGTTGGCTTTATGATCGTATTTGTTGCACTGGCTCTTTTGGTCATTGTGTTTCTGCGTCTGCCAAAGCTGATCAACATGAACTTCAAAAAGAAACGTGTTAAACACGACAAACACCATTGTAAAGACGATGCCAAGGAATGTCATATTGAAGGAAATGTGACAGCAGCCATTGCCATGGCCCTTCATCTCTATTTCAAAAATCAACACGACGAAGAAAGTAACATCGTCACCATTAAAAAGGTACGAAAAGCTTATTCGCCATGGAGTTCAAAAATTTACGGTGTGACCAACAACTGGCCACGATAGTTCAAGAAAGACATAATAATATAACACATGAAAAAATTCAAATTTACCATAAGCGGTGATGAATATGATGTCCACATCCAGGACATTGAGGAGAACATTGCCACCCTTGAAGTGAACGGCACCAAATACCAAGTGACCATTCAAGGCGAAGTCAAATCGACCAAAACACCAAAACTGGTGCGCAAACCGGTGGTTCAGTTACCCGGTGAAGGCCTGATCAAAAAGCAACAATCTTCCGGTGGAATGGCTGTAAAAGCACCACTGCCGGGAACCATTTTCAAGATGAACGTAGCGGTTGGCGACCAGGTGAAAACAGGCGATAAATTGCTGGTGATGGAAGCCATGAAAATGGAAAATCAGATCCTGGCTGAAAAAGATGGCCAAATTTCTGTCATCAAAGTCAAAGAAGGAGATGCCGTACTGCAGGATGATGTTTTATTGGAAATCAGCTAAAAAACTCAGCGAATAATGAAAAAACTGTTATACATAATCGCTGCATTGCTGTTGCTTCTCCCCTCTTTTTCGAGGGCGGATGAAAACAGTGATTTAGCGAATACGATCATAAGCGGGAAATGGATCAACCGAAGCGATGGTTACGTGGCTTCGCCAACATTCAACCCCAAAGTAGATAAAAAGGAAGATTTTGATTCGGCCAAGCGCTACAAAACAATTTCTTTTTCCAGCGACTATACCTTCACGATGGATTCGCTAAAGCAGCGCTATTCAGGAAAGTGGACTATCAACAACGGAAAAATCGTCATGGATTTTAATCCGAAGGTGGTCACTCATTTGAACAAGAATATGGATCCGAACGCACAGACCAACGCCTATGTAACAACAGACGAGCTGCTGGATTTGGGTAAGCGCGAGCTCAGTTTGAACAATGGCAAGCTAACCGGCGACGGCTACGAATACAAAAACTATTCAGGCGCCATTTCAGGTTTGTTCAACTTTTACGAGTTCTCCGGTTTTGCCAATGCTACCTGGAAACACATCCTCATGATGTTCATCGGGTTTATCTTTATCTTTCTGGCCATTAAGTACGACTTTGAGCCGCTGCTGCTAGTTCCGATTGGTTTTGGTATTCTGATTGGCAACATCCCGATGTTCCAGGCCGTTGATTTTAACCTTAAACTGGGAATTTATGAACCGGGATCGGTGATGAACATCCTGTACCAGGGTGTGGTTCAAGGCTGGTATCCACCGCTCATCTTCCTGGGCATTGGCGCCATGACCGACTTCTCGTCGCTCATCTCAAACCCCAAGCTGATGTTGCTGGGAGCTGCCGCGCAAATCGGTATCTTCCTCACCTTTTTGGGAGCGCTCTGGCTGGGCTTTGCTCCGCCCGAAGCGGGTGCCATTGGAATTATTGGTGGTGCTGACGGCCCGACGGCGATCTTTATCTCCTCAAAGTTGGCGAACGGGGTAAACGTGATGGCCAATGGTCAAGTGGTTCAAAACCTGATTGGTCCGATTGCGATTGCCGCCTATTCGTACATGGCTTTGGTTCCGGTCATTCAACCGCCGGTCATCAAACTGCTCACCAGCAAAAAAGAGCGTCTGATCCGCATGAAACCTCCACGGGCAGTTTCGAAGCTGGAGAAGATCCTGTTCCCCATCGTTGGTTTGATTCTGACGGCGTATATTGCTCCTTCGGCCCTTCCGCTGCTGGGTATGCTGTTCTTCGGAAACTTGCTGAAAGAATCGACGGTCACCAAACGTTTGGCTGATACAGCAAACTTTGCATTGATCAACACGATCACCATTTTGCTGGGCATCACCGTTGGCGCATCGACCCAAGCCGATATCTTCCTCACGCCATCATCGATTAAGATCTTCATGCTGGGAGCCATCTCTTTTGTGATTGCCACCGCTGGAGGTGTTATTAGTGCCAAAGTGATGAACCTCTTCTATAAAAAAGAGAACCGGATTAACCCGATGATTGGGGCTGCCGGTGTATCTGCCGTTCCCGATAGTGCCCGCGTGGTGCAAACCATGGGACTGAAAGAAGACCCCACCAACCACTTGTTGATGCACGCCATGGCTCCCAACGTTTCGGGAGTCATTGGATCGGCTATTGGAGCGGGTATCCTGCTTAGTTTCTTGATGTAAAAAAAACCACTTTATAAATTTAAAAAGGTTGTTCTCAAAAAGGGGACAACCTTTTTTTGTATTATTGTAATTGTAAACCTAAAAAAACCATACGAATGAAAAAATTTCTCCTCGCTTTGATTGGTGTCTTTTTCCTTTTCTCGGCACAGGCCCAGCCCAGTAAAGATTTTCCGGCCAAAACACTCGATGTATTGGTCTTCTCCAAAACCGATGGCTGGAAACATCAGTCCATTTCAAGTGGAATAAAAATGTTTAGCGACCTGGCTTTAACCGAAGGCTGGAACCTGACTGCCACCGAGGATGCCCGGCTGTTTACCATGGATTTTCTGGTTCAGTTTGATGTGGTGGTCTTTTTAAATCCAACGCAGGACGTGCTGAACGAAAAACAACAGCAAGCCTTTCAAACCTTTATGGAAACCGGAAAAGGCTTTGTTGGTATCCATGCTTCGGCCGATTGTGAATATGATTGGGAATGGTACGGAAAACTGAACGGCGCCTACTTTCTAACCCATCCACCCGCACAGGAAGGAAAGGTAATTTTTGAAGATTTCGATCACCCTTCCATGGAACCGTTTAAAGGAATGGACAGCTATACCACTTTCGATGAGTGGTACAGTTTTAAAGCCAATCCACGCGAAAATGTTCATGTGTTGGCGCGATTGGACGAATCGACGATTACAAAGGCCGATAACGACAAGTGGAAAATGGGCGATCACCCACTGATTTGGTGGCAGGAATTTGATGGCATCCGCTCTTTCTATTCGGTATTTGGGCACACCCACGAAGCGTTTCAGGATCCAAAAATCCAGGCTCACTATGCCGGAGCCGTTAACTGGGCAGGCCGCAGGTGACCCAACAGACGATAAAAAAACAAAGCCGGTGACCTTGACATTCACCGGCTTTGTCTTTATAAATCCAGTTTTCGCTGCGGATCGATGGCAGCGTTCAATTCATATTCTTCAATAATTTGGTCAACGGTCATCAAGCATTTGCCGCAGCTGGTTCCGGCACGCGTGGCATACTGAATATCTTCGGCCGAAGTGGCTCCCTTTTTCAAGGCAGCTATAATTTCCTTCTCTGAAACCATGTTACAAATACAAACCAATCGATCTCCCATCACTTAAGCTCTTTTATCTTGTCGGCTTTAAATCACGCTTTTTCAGCCTTAAACCACAAATTTATTTTCAATATATAACCGAAGTTCCCGGTAAGCATCAATTACTAAATCGTTCTTCGACATCGATTCGTACAGCCTTTTAATCAATTGCTTTTCACTTAACAAATGAAAACTCACTCTGAAATTCAAATCAAAAACCATCGACATCAGCATCAGCTTAAAATCGGCAACCGACTGCATGTCTTTGCGCTTGGCTTGTTTATGATTTTTAATGCTTCGGATCACGTTATCATTAACCAATCCGCTTGCCGGAAGGTTTAAACTGATGGCGCTGTGCTTAAAACTTCCATCGCGCTTCAAGTTGTTCACACAATAATCCCAAATATCCAGCTTGTCGGCATCGCGCAAAATCTGGCTGTAGGCAACAACCAATTTGTCATCTTTCAACGAAATTCCATCTTTGTTATGATTCAGAATGGCACGGCTAATCAGCGCTTGCTTTTCTTCACCCAAAGCGGTAAAGAAAGGCTGTTCGCTCAGCAATGCCACAGTCAGTTCCGCGTGATTGGCGGACTTATCATCATCAAAGGTCTGGTATTTCTGAAACTGATCAAAGCGGCCCAGATCGTGCAACAGGCCAATGAATTCGGCCAGCAAAATGTCCTCTTCCTCCAGCATCAGATTAGTCGCAATTTGCCCGCTCAGCTTCGACACTTTCAGGGAGTGTTCTCTGCGTAAAGCCATTAAATCAGCAATCTCCCGATCCGGATGATTTAAAAAACCTGCCGTGTATTTCTCAAAGAAATCGCGGGCGGTGACAAGATGTTCGTTCACAATTGATAATTCTTCCATGGTTCTGCAAAAATACTTGTTTTGGTGCTTCAACAGCTACAATTCATTCCTTGTTTATCAACAATCCTATCACCCTTAACATTGTTTTCAAGTTTTCGGTCGAAATCATTTCAAAAAAGGATTGTTTTACTATTTTTGCACACGCTTTCGGCCCCATAGTTCAATGGATAGAATACAAGATTCCGGTTCTTGCGATCTGAGTTCGAATCTCGGTGGGGTCACTTCAAGGGAATACAAAAAACACTAAAAGCGCTTAAATTGAATGATTTAGGCGCTTTTTTGTTTTTGGGGAAAATGTAAAAATAGGCACCATAACGCATGTTGAACGAGACTATATCGAGACCTACCCAAAAAATGACGCCACCAGCATTCATTCGATGTCATTTCCTGATGATCAATTCATTTTGAATTAATTTGTTTGGTTTTGGTACTTGAAAATGATGCCTGAAATAGTTCATCGGTAGCATAATTAACATACATTTCTCAAATCGACTGCCTATTTTACTAGTTTCGGCCCGGAACAGATATACTCTTTTTTGAAGTTCTGTAATATACAAGTTCGTATTTTTGCACTCAAGTGAACAACGATTAAAATTTGACCTATGAAACTCCTCCATACCTCCGACTGGCACCTTGGCAAGCGGCTCGATGATTTTTCACGCATGGAAGAACAACAAGCTGTGTTGCAGGAAATTTGTGAACTAGCTGAACGAGAACAAGTGGATGCCGTGCTGGTGGCCGGCGACTTGTTCGATACCTTTAATCCGCCCAC
>NZ_LGIA01000027.1 GCF_001270965.1 Sunxiuqinia dokdonensis
AATTTGGCTTGCCCGCTGATTTGAAATTGAGTGTTCACTCAGGAAACGATAAATTATCAATCACCAGCACATCTTCTTCAAACTCTTTGGCAAATTGTTTCAAATCACCAACGTAGTCCACTCCTTTATTAAAGCGTCCGGTAAATTTTGGGGCAATGGTTTGTGCAGGCACGCCTTTGTCGGCCAACATTTTCAGAATAAAAAACAGGTCAACCGGTGTTTGCGGGCTTTCCACTTCATCCATCGATACTTCGGTAATAAAATTACCTTTCCCTTTTTTCTCAACCAGGTATTGATAGATGTTGGCTGCTTGCTCGGTTGCTGCTAAAAACTTAACGGCAATCTCAATCAGTAATTTGTCATCGACCGGGATTGGCTCCGCAATTCCTGGAATCTGAAGGGCGCCTTTGTATTTTTCGCACGATGCCAAAAAGCTTTCGATGGCTTCTTTGGAGCTCTCGTCTCCGATGAACGCTGCAACATCCAAAGTGAAAAAATCAGAAGACTCCACAAAAGGTGCTACCGTGGTCAGATTAATATGATCGGCATCAACAAAATACAGTTTGTCCCAACCCAATGCTTTTACTGCTGCATCGGCTTCGGTCCGGACATGCTCCGGCTTTGTTTTCACGATCCCATGTTCCCGATTCGACTTATTCCAGACTGGGCTGACATCGACTCCTGCTTTGTTCGCTTTAATAATTGCACGCAACTGGGCCTCCCCCTGATGGGAGAAACGGTCGCCTACTCCAAAACTATATTTGCTTAATTCCATGATAGATATTTTTTTAATTTTATGAATACATTTCAAATTAAGTTTGGACACGGCTGTTTCCGTGTTCGCACACGAAAGTAGAACATTTCTCATTCAAATCCATAGAAAAAATCAAATTTCGATCGAAAAATGTTATAGAATAGTTTTTTCCGTGTTCGCACACGAGTCTAAAAAAAATTCCATAGCTTTGTTGACCTGAGATTTGTTGAACTAAAATTAAGAAGCTATCAAACCCATAAGAAGAATACGAATTAAGGACATTGCTGAGAAAGCAAATGTCTCAATCGGCACCGTTGACCGGGTGATTCATAAACGTGGTGAGGTTTCGCCTGCCACGCGTGACAAGATCATGCAAATCATCGAGGAGCTCGATTATCAGCCCAATATTCTGGCCAGCACCTTGGCTTCAAAAAAAGTTTACTCGCTAGGCGTACTGATTCCCGAGCCTCAATCGGAAGAAGCCTACTGGAGCAAACCCTTGATCGGAATCAGACAGGCATTTGATGAGATTCAGCAATATGGCGTAGAAATAACAATCTACCAATTCAAACAAACGGATGCTTCTTTTTTCAAAGATAAAGCCACGGAACTGTTAGACCAACAGCACGATGGTGTTGTATTAGCACCCTTCTTTTCACGCGAATCCAAAGCCTTTATCAAGAAACTGGAAGAGCGCGAAATTCCGTTTGTGTTCATTGATTCGAACATCAATGATTGCAGCAGCAAAATCAGCTACATTGGTCAGAACTCATTTCAGAGCGGCAGGCTGGCTGCCAAGCTGCTTGACTTTTCGGTGCCCGCTGATGCTTCCGTTTTGGTCATTCATTTTGCCAAGGAGATGGACAACCAGAACCACTTGGTGCAGCGTGAGATGGGCTTTTACGATTATTTTAAACAAAAGGCAAACCCTTCAAAAAGAAACATTACGACCATCGAAATCAATGACCCCACCAGCGATGATTACTTTGCTCCGATTGAAGCCGGGATCAAGAAAGCCGGAAATGTCAAAGGAATTTTTGTAACCAATTCGCAAGTCTACAAAGTGGCCGAATATCTGGAAAAGCATAATATTCAAAACATTCGGCTCATTGGGCACGACCTGATTCCAACCAACCGGAATTATCTACGTAAAGATATTGTTGACTTTCTGATTTGTCAGCGTCCCGAAGAACAAGGGCACCAGTCCATTATTACCCTGTTTCAACATCTCATTCTGAAGAAAACAGTAGCTTTAGAAAACTACACATCAATTGATATTGTAACCAAAGAAAACCTGGATTTCTACCAGGAATTTAATACGAATAATTATGGAACCAATTAGTTTTAAAGATTTAAGCGGTAAAGTTTGTGTCATTACAGGCGGTGCCGGTGTTATCGGGCTGGAAATGGTGAAAGCCATGGCATCAGTCGGGGTTAAAATTGCGATTGCCGATATTCAGAAAGATCGGGCAGAACAAGTTGCAGCCGAAATCGCAGCCGAGTTTAACGCACAGGTGATCGGGGTTGAAGGGAATGTTCTGGACCGGGAATCGCTGGAAAAAGCCAATGAAGAAATTAAGGAAAAACTTGGTCCCGTTGAAATCCTAATCAATGGAGCCGGAGGCAACCATCCATCTGCTACAACCAAAGTAGAACAAATACTGGAAGAAAATCTCGACAATTTGGAAGATACCTTCTATGGACTTGAAATGGACGGATTCGACAAAGTTTTCGCCTTGAATTTCACCGGAACCCTACTTCCATCAATGGTGTTCACCAAAGACATGTTGAAAGCAAAAAAAGGCGTGGTCTTGAATATTTCGTCCATGAATTCGTACAAGCCCCTCACCAAGATTCCGGCCTATTCGGCTGCCAAAGCATCGGTTAATAATTTTACTGAGTGGCTTTCGGTGCATCTTGCAAAAACCGGAATTCGTGTTAACGCCATTGCTCCGGGCTTTTTCATTACCAACCAAAACCGCTTTTTGGTAACCGACGAAAAAACGGGAAACTTCTCCCCTCGCGGGCAAAAAATTGTGGATAACACACCCATGGGAAAATTTGGTGAACCCGAAGACTTGCAAGGAGCAACCTTGTTCCTGATCTCTGACATCTCCAGTTTCATCACGGGAATCGTACTTCCTGTTGATGGAGGATACAGCGCATTTGGAGGGGTGTAATTTAGTAATTGGTCACTAGTCATTGGTTATTTGTCGGCTCTAATCTTCCAATGACCAATCATCTAATGACTAATCATCTAACATCTAGTAATCTAATTATCAAAAATATGAGCTTCGAATTAAAGAAAAATTGCAAGTATTCCTTGTTGGTACCAACAAGCATGGGGGTACGTATTACCCCAATTAACGGACAACCAGTACACAGCAGCGACACATTTAAAATGCAGGCAACCAGTGCAGAAACCAATGTAGCCAGTATTTCGTCGTACCTTGGCCTTCCCGTAAAAGTGCTGACCACTTTTGTTAAAGGAAGCCCCATTGCACAATTCATAAAAAGCAACCTGAAAAGCCGCCACATGGATTACGAAGGTCCTGAAGTGGCTCAAGGCGATCCGTGGGGATACCGCCACCAGTTTAACATTGCCGACAGTGGCTACGGATCGCGTGGTCCCCGGGTACAAAACGACCGGGCTGGCGAAGTGGGCCGCACCTTGAATGTCAAGGATTTTGATCTGGAGCGTATTTTCGGAGAAGAAGGCGTACAGATCGTGCACCTCTCAGGACTGATTGCGGCTCTTTCGCCCGAAACCAGTACCTTCTGTCTCGAAATTGCCCGGGCAGCGAAAAAGCACGGCACACGGATTTCCTTCGATTTAAATTACCGGGCTTCCTTCTGGAAAGGCCGGGAGCAGGAGCTGCGTGACAACTTTACCGAGATTGCGTCCGTATCAGATATATTGATTGGTAACGAAGAAGATTTCCAACTTTGTCTGGGAATTAAAGGGCCCGAAGCCGGAGGCAAAGGCATTGAAGCCGAGATTGATGGCTTTAAAGGTATGATTGGCCGTGTGAAGGAAACCTTCCCCAACGCCTCTGTGTTTGCCACCACCTTGCGTGAGGTTGTCAGCGTGAATGAGCACCTGTGGGGCGCCATCATGCTTGAAGGCGAAAATAACTGGCAGGTCATTGAACCACGAACCATTAATGTTCTCGACCGCATCGGTGGCGGTGATGGTTTTGTTGGCGGATTATTATATGGAATATTGATAGGCTGGCCGCCTGAAAAATGGCCAAAATTTGGCTGGGCAACCGGCGCTATGGCAACAACTTTCCTGACTGACTATGCCCAACCAGCCGATGAAGACATGGTTTGGAGCATCTGGGAAGGAAATGCGAGGGTAAAACGATAAATTCATTGACCATTTTTCTATTTACCATTTACAATTTGTTCCAGTTATGAACGCTGATGATCTAAAAAAACGTTTGAAGGTTTTTGCCTTGCGAATCATTAAGCTGGCCGAGAGCTTGCCAAACGGCTTGACAGGTAAAACCCTTGCCAATCAAATTATCCGTTCAGGCACGTCTCCGGGCGCAAACTATCGGGCCGCCTGCTTAGGTAAGTCAGACAAAGATTTCCTGAACAAACTAAAAATGGTTGAAGAAGAACTCGATGAAACGCTTTACTGGCTGGAACTTATTGTTGAATCAGGTTTGGTTAAAGCAGAATTATTAAATGATTTGATGACTGAAAACCAGGAGTTATTTAAAATCATTGTGAGTTCAATTAATACGATGAAAAAGAAACTCGCTTCGAATAAGAATAATTCCACTAAATAGTAAATGGTCAATTTTAAAATTGTAAATCTATGTTATATTACGAAATAGGATCACCAGATATGGAATTAACAGCTGAAGACCTCAAAAAAGGCTTATATGCTGCTTTTGATCAGCTGAAAGGTATCAACAAGGTGCTGGCCATTCCGCCGGATTATACACGACTACCCAGCCGTTCGGGTGAGTTGACCGAATTCACCTGGCAGTACTATGGCGACAAGCTGACGGATGTGCTGCCCGCCTTGGGCACACACACGCCCATGACCGAAGAGCAAATTGCCCACATGTTTGGGACTTTGCCCAAATCACTGATCCGCGAGCACGACTGGCGGAACGATGTGGTCAACGTAGGCGAAGTCCCGGCCGAGTTTGTTAAGGAAGTATCTGAAGGTGCTGTAGAATTTCCCTGGCCGGCGCAAGTCAACAAGCTGTTGCTGTCGGGCAATTTCGACCTGATTTTATCCATTGGGCAGGTCGTTCCACACGAAGTGGTGGGTATGGCCAATTATAACAAAAACGTGTTTGTGGGAACAGGTGGCGTGGAAGGAATCAATAAAAGTCATTTTATTGGAGCAGCTTATGGCATGGAGCGAATGATGGGTCATGCCGACACCCCGGTTCGTAAGATTTTCAATTACGCATCGGATAATTTCACCAATCACATGCCTATTCTATATGTGCAAACCGTCGTTGGGCTCGACAAAACCGATGGCAAAGTAAAAGCCCGCGGACTATTTATCGGCGATGATTATGAAGTCTTTGACAAAGCCGCTAGACTTTCGCTCCAAGTTAATTTTGAAATGTTGGACAAACCGCTGAAGAAGGTTGTGGTTTGGCTCGACCCAACGGAATTTAAGTCAACCTGGCTGGGAAATAAATCGGTTTACCGCACCCGAATGGCTATTGACGACGGTGGTGAACTCATTGTCTTGGCACCAGCGCTAAAAGAATTTGGCGAGGACAAAGAGATTGACCGACTCATTCGGAAATACGGCTACTTTGGGACGCCAGCCACGCTGAAAGCCTGCGATGAAAACGAGGAACTGAGGCATAATTTAAGTGCTGCAGCTCACCTGATTCATGGTTCTTCCGAAGGCCGGTTCAGTATTACCTACTGTCCCGGGAAAAAACCTGGTAATCTGACTAAAGAAGAAATCGAAAGCGTTGGTTTTCACTATGCCGATATCGATGAAATCACAGCACGATACAATCCGAAAAAACTAAAAGATGGCTACAACACGCTGCCTAATGGTGAAGAAATTTTCTACATCTCGAACCCGGCGATTGGCTTGTGGGCTTTTAAAGAACGGTTTAAGTATTGACGCCCTTCAAAAAGCGCCCCAATCCCTCTGAAGGAGGGAAGAAAGAGGGCTGCAAGCCATGTGTCTGATATAAAAAAACAAGATGAAACTGCACGATCCTGCCCCCTCCCTTTTGAGAACCTGTCCCGGTTTATCGGGAGGCCGGTGGTGAGAACGTTTGGAATTTTGAACTTGAAACTTGGAATTTTCAATGAAACTTACAGAAGTTAATTGGGGCATCATTGGTTGTGGAGATGTAACCGAAGTGAAAAGCGGACCAGCTTTTCAAAAAACGGAACACTCCAGGCTGGTGGCGGTTATGCGTCGCAACAAAGAAAAAGCGGCCGACTATGCCAGACGGCACGGCGTGCCAAGGTGTTATCACGTGGCAGACGACCTGATCAACGATCCGGAAATCAACGCCATTTACATTGCCACGCCACCCGACACGCATGCCAAATACGCTATTCAGGCTATGCGGGCCGGAAAGCCAGCCTATGTGGAAAAACCCATGGCGCTGAACTATGCGGAATGCCGCGAAATGATTAAAGTGTCGAAAGAAACCGGGATGCCGCTTTTTGTAGCCTACTACCGGCGTACATTGCCAGCCTTCTTAAAAATGAAGGAACTTATTGACTCGGGCATTATTGGACAGCCGCTAAGTGTGGCAGTTACGCTCATCAAAAACGCCACTGAGCAAAAGCAAGATCCGGAAACAAATAACTGGCGGGTTGATCCGAAAGTTGCCGGAGGTGGTCACTTTTTCGATCTGGCCTCCCACCAGTTTGATTTCCTCGACTTCCTTTTTGGCCCGGTTACCGAAGTTCACGGCATTGCGGTCAACCAAGCTGGTTTGTACGAAGCTGAAGATACTGTAACCGGGACCTTCGCATTCGAAAACGGAGTGACTGGAACAGGCCATTGGTGTTTTGTTGCCGACGAATCGGCGACCAAAGACGATCTGGAAATCATTGGGACTAAGGGAAAACTGAATCTTCCGAGTTTTAGACATGAAGACTTGCTTTTAACGACCGATAAAGGAACCATCAGTTTTAGCTTTCAGAATCCTGAAAACATTTCGCATAACCTTGTCGAACAGGTTGTTCAAACCTTACGCGGAGAAGGAGAATGTGTTAGCACCGGCGAATCAGCCGCACGAACAAATGCAGTACTCGATGAAATGGTAAAGAACTATTACAAAGGCAGAAGTTCTGAAAACAAAAGGGAAAAAGGCAGCTGTCGATTCTAATAAATTTTGTATTCACAAGTCCAGCAAAGACTATTTTGTTTTAACAAGTTAAAATTCAATAAAAAACCACAATAGGCACATAGAACACAGAGAAAAAATGAAAAATCTATCATTGCGGGGCTACGTGGAGTTTTAAAAAAAATGAATAAATAAGTTCTTTAGAAAGTTGAAAATTGATGAATACCAAAGGAAAATACTCAGAACTGAAACAATCATCTATGTGACCTATGTGACTATGTGGTTGCTAAAAAGATTTGTGAAACAAACTCTTTTAACAAGTTAAAATTCAATGAAAACCACAGTAGGCACATAGAACACATAGGAAAAAGAAGAATGAGAAATAAGTTTCTTTAATAAGTAGAAATGGATGGAAAAACACGGTAGAAAAGTAGAACTGACACGACACAAAAATCTATGTGTACTATGTGACTATGTGGTTAAAAAAAAAGATTTGTGAAACAAATTCTTTTAACAAGTTAAAATTCAAGAAAACCACAGTAGACACATAGGACACATAAAAGCTGGAGCGTTGTAGTTTGAAAAAAGTTATGAAATAAGTTCATTTTTAAATTAAAATTCAATGAGGAGCCAAGGTAGACACATAGAACACAGAGATAGTCAAAATTATATCAATGATCTGACTTATCAAATATTGGGATGTGCCATCGAGGTTCATAAGGAGCTCGGCCCGGGATTACTGGAAAGTATCTATGAAAAATGTCTTACTCATTTGCTTATTGAAAATGGTTTTAGAGTAGAAAGACAAAAAACGATTCCTCTTAATTTTCGGGGACTTCATCTTGATTGTGAATTGCGTTTCGATTTGCTGGTAAATGATTTGATTATCGTCGAATTGAAAACCGTCGAGTTCTTTTCTGCTATCCATGAAGCTCAATTATTGACCTACTTGAAACTGTTAAAAAAACCAAAAGGACTTTTGATTAATTTCAATTGCACGAATATTTTTCAGGAAGGACAGCGGACGTTTGTGACTGAATATTACAGGAAGTTACCGAAGGAATAGATTCGTTTAACAAGTTAAAATTCAATGAAAAACCACAATAGGCACATAGAACACATAAAAAAATAAAACGATGCCAATTCAAAATAGAAAATGAGCCCTTTAAGGAAATGAAACCAGTAAAAAGAAAATAGAAGTGACAGAAAAACAAAAACCTATGAGACCTATGTGGTTGCTAAAAAGATTTGTGAAACAAACTCTTTTAACAAGTTAAAATTCAATGAAAACCACAGTAGGCACATAGAACACAGAGGAAAAAGATGAATGAGGAATAAGTTCCTTTAATAAGTAGAAATGGATGGAAAAACACGGTAGAAAAGTAGAACTGACACGACACAAAAATCTATGTGTACTATGTGACTATGTGGTTTCAAAAAAAGATTTGTGAAACAAACTCTTTTAACGAGTTAAAATTATGACAAAACAAAAACAATGAAGTTTATAATTGACGATAAAATACCATACATCAAGGGAGCGCTCGAACCTTTTGGTGAAGTAGTCTATTTGCCGGGATCGAAAACCACCCCGGAAGTGGTGAAAGACGCTGATGCCATTGTAACCCGCACCCGAACCATTTGCAACGAAGACCTGCTGAAAGATTCTTCTGTGAAGTTTATTGCTACAGCCACCATTGGCTACGACCACATCGACACCGACTACTGCAAACAAGCCGGAATTGAATGGACCAACGCCCCCGGCTGCAACAGCAAGTCGGTAGAGCAATATGTGCTTTCAGCGCTGTTTGTTCTGGCTGAAAAAAAAGGATTTGGATTAAAAGGAAAAACGATCGGCATTGTTGGCGTCGGACAGGTGGGTTCAAAAGTGGCCAAGGTTTGTGAATTGCTGGGCATGAATGTCTTGCTAAATGACCCGCCACGAGAACGGGCGGAAGGACCGGAACAGTTTGTCAGTTTTCAGCAAATTATTTCCAAGTCCGATATCATCACCTTTCATGTACCACTAACCATGCATGGCGAAGATGCAACCTTCCACATGGCCGACACCCTGTTTTTCAATGCGCTCGAGCGGCAACCAATCGTTCTCAACAGCTGCCGTGGCGAAGTCGTCGACACCTTTGCCGCAGAAACCGCGATTCAGCGAGGACAAATCTCGGGCTTGGTGCTGGATTGCTGGGAACGCGAACCGAATATTGACCGTAACCTGCTTCAGCTGGTTGATCTAGCGACACCACACATTGCAGGCTATTCGAAAGATGGTAAAGCCAACGGAACCACGATGAGCGTGCAGGCCATCAGCCGGTTTTTCAAACTGGGCATTGATGATTGGCAACCGCAAGGAATTGACCTGCCGAAGCAAACTATTCTGCATTTAAACGGTTTAAACCGCACAGAAGAAGAGATCATCCGTGAAGCCATTTTGTTCACTTACGACATTCGCCAAGATGATAAACGATTGCGGCAAAGTCCGGATCAATTCGAAAAATTGAGGGGTGATTATCCGGTAAGAAGAGAGTTTCCGGTTTTCACGATTCAATATGAAAATATTGCAAAAGAAACATTGGAGAAATTAAAGAAGTTAGGATTTAGAATAAAACAGTCAATCATGGTCATTGATAGTCATTGATGGCCATTCATTGTTAGTGACCCCTAGGACTAAATGACTATTGAATAAAAACAAAATAAGCAACAACAAATAACAACTATTTAAAAGAATAAAAAAAATGAAAAAATTAGCAGACATTGGTTTAATTGGGTTGGCCGTGATGGGCGAAAACCTGGTTTTAAACATGGAGAGCAAAGGCTACACAGTAGCCGTATTCAACCGTACCGTTGATAAAGTCGACAAGTTTGTAAACGGACGTGGAGCTGGTAAAAATTTCATCGGCGCACATTCAATCGAAGAACTTTGCGCCTCGCTTGAGAAGCCACGCAAAGTCATGATGCTCGTTAAAGCCGGTAAACCGGTCGATGATTTTATCGAATTAATTATTCCTCATTTGGAAAAAGGCGATATCATTATTGATGGCGGAAACTCACATTTTCCTGACACCATTCGCCGTACGAAATACGTGGAAAGCAAAGGCCTGCTTTACATTGGAACCGGTGTTTCGGGTGGTGAAGAAGGTGCGCTGAAAGGCCCTTCGATGATGCCAGGTGGATCGCCTGCTGCATGGCCGGCCGTGAAAGAGATTTTCCAAGCCGTTGCAGCCAAGGTGGAAGACGGCGAACCTTGTTGCGACTGGGTTGGCGAAGATGGCGCCGGGCATTTTGTAAAAATGGTTCACAATGGAATTGAGTACGGCGACATGCAAATTATTTGCGAAGCCTACCAACTGATGAAAGAAATGCTGGGCATGAGTGCAGACGAGATGCACGAAGTTTTCAAAGCATGGAACAACGATGTACTGGACTCCTACCTGATTGAGATTACCCGCGATATTCTTGGATTTAAGGACGAAGATGGCGAACCGCTGGTTGAAAAAATTCTGGACACTGCCGGACAAAAAGGCACCGGAAAATGGACGGGTGTTTCAGCCCTCGACCTTGGAATTCCATTGACCCTGATTGGCGAATCTGTTTTTGCCCGTTGCCTTTCGGCACAAAAAGACCTGCGCGTGGAAGCATCAAAAGTAATCAACGGGCCGGCTGCCCAATTTGAAGGCGACAAGGCTCAAATGATTGACGACTTGAAAAACGCTTTATTCGGAGCAAAAATCATTTCCTATGCCCAAGGTTATAACCTGATGATGGAAGCCGCTAAAGAATATGGATGGAACCTGAATTATGGCGGTATTGCCCTGATGTGGCGCGGCGGTTGTATTATCCGTTCCGTTTTCTTAGCCGATATCAAAACCGCATTCGACAAGAATCCAGACTTGGCAAACTTACTGCTTGATCCTTATTTTAAGGAAAAAGTAGAGGCAGCTCAAGTAGGCTGGCGACGTGTTTGTGCTACAGCCCTTTCCAATGGAATTCCGGTGCCCGCACTCACATCAGCCCTTTGCTATTTCGATGGGTTCCGCAGCGAACGTTTGCCAGCCAACTTGTTGCAGGCCCAGCGCGACTATTTCGGAGCACACACTTACGAACGCCTTGACAAACCACGCGGCCAGTTTTTCCACACCAACTGGACCGGCCGCGGCGGCGATACGGCTTCGTCAACTTACGAAGTATAAAAGCCTTTCGATCACGAAAGAGAAACAAAAAGAGCCAGCTTCTGCATTCCAGGAGCTGGCTCTTTGCTTTTCACCTGATCGGTCACCAGGAGCCCATACAAACGTTAAAATCCTCACTTGGAAATTCCCGACAACCCTTTAAAAGGTTTTTTGGGGTACATCCGAAAGCCCATGCAGGCCCACAAAGGTTTTTTTGGGTACATGGGAATTCCCATTCATGCAAAAAAAGATTTTTTTGGGTATCTGGGAAAACCCATGAAGGCGAAAAAACTTTTTTTTGGGTACCTGAGTGTTCCAATCTAGTCAAAAAACGCTTCTTGGGGGCTCATGCGAATTCCCGGCTGGTGCAAAAAACGTTTTTTTGGGCAGGTGGGAATTCCCAGGTCACGATTTTAAGCGTTGATACGGCTCATGGGGCTTTTCCAGCGGTTTTCTTTCTCTTCCGCGCTCCATTCAGTGATTTGGGGTTTGTATCTCGTGGCAAAAAAAATCCACCTGGTCCTTCAACTGCCCGTTCAGGATCACAACAGGTGGATTTTTCTTAAGATATTAAGATATCAAAAAGAACAAGCTAAGGTTTTGGTTCGTCAGCTTGCGGCTTGGAAGCCGACAGCTTTGGATACAGGCGTTCGGCATACTCTTTATCGAAATCGACAGCGGCCAAATGAAAATTATCGTTGTACTGCTTCACCAAAGCTGTCTTAGCAATATACAAGGCCGTTTTGGCATTGCCGTCGGCAATGGCAGCTTCGTCTTGTGAGACCAGTTTTTCGTTGTACCGGTCAACCGCAGCGTCTATTTCGGCTGCCAGCGGATAAAGCGTATGTTCGGCTCCCAGGGAAACGAGCTTAACCGACACTTCATGTGCTTTAGCGGGCGATTCGGCCATAGGCGCGGCAACCAGCGATGTAATATTTCCGTTGGGAAACAGAAATACCTGCGTGTTGCTTCCCAGGTGCTCATTGTCGTATTCTTTCGACCGCCCGTGTACTTTACGGATCACATCATCCAGAAAACGATCAGCCAGTCGGGTTGCATCCAATGCCGTATTTACCGCGCTCCGGGCCGCTTTCTTCACCTGCTTTTTAAGCAGAAATTCATCAAAAAAAGGAAGGATGAGTTGCTTGTACTTATCGCCTCCGGGGAGTTGATCACAAAGGCGCATGTGCCGTTCGGCAGCATCCTCTACTCTTGGATTAGAGTCATCATCAGTTAATCTAAACATGAGGTTAGTTTTTTTTTCGTTTAACAATTTTGGTTCAAGGTAAAAAATATTTTTTTTGAATTTATTGTATATCGGTCATTTTCTTTTTGTTTTTAAAATAAAAGCTCCGGTTCTTTGTAAAAATATCGTAGTTTTGCGCAATTTTTTAATCCAAAAGCTGATAGATTATGGCCAAGTACTCAAACGAAGTTTCCAGAACCTTTAGTGAATATCTGCTGATCCCCGGACTAACCGACAAAACATGTTTACCTGACAACGTCTCATTAAGAGCGCCTTTGGTAAGTTTTAAGAAGGGTGAAAAACCAAGTATGGAGCTGAATGTTCCGTTTGTTTCGGCCATCATGCAGTCTGTATCCGACGATAGCATGGCTATTGCCCTGGCACGCAACGGCGGACTTTCCTTTATTTTTGGTTCGCAACCGATCGACACCCAAGCCGAGATGGTTCGGAAAGTTAAAAAATTCAAGGCTGGATTTGTTGTCAGCGACTCGAACCTGACGCCTGAACATGCGCTGGCCGATGTGATTGAACTGATTGAAAAAACAGGACACTCCACCTTGGGAGTTACCGAAGATGGCTCGCCCAACGGAAAACTATTGGGCATTGTTACCGGACGCGATTTCCGCGTAAGCAGAGATCCATTGGATAAGAAGGTGAAAGATTTCATGACTCCCTTTGATAAGATGATTACCGGCCAGCTTGGAATGACACTCAACGAGGCCAACGATGTCATTTGGGATCATAAACTGAACAGCCTGCCGATCATTGATCAACATCAAAACCTGCAATATTTCGTTTTTCGAAAAGACTACGAAAGCCACAAAGAATACCCGAACGAATTGTCGGATGCCAACAAAAAGCTGATGGTTGGCGCCGGAATCAACAGTCGCGACTATAAAGAACGTGTGCCTGCTTTGGTGGCCGCTGGCGCCGATGTGCTTTGCGTAGATTCGTCTGACGGCTTTTCGGCCTGGCAACGCGAAACCATTGAGTATGTCAAAAAGGAATTCAATGGCGAGGTAAAAATTGGCGGCGGAAACGTCGTTGACAAAGACGGCTTTTTATACCTGGCCGAAGCCGGGGCTGATTTTATTAAAGTTGGAATCGGCGGCGGATCGATTTGCATTACCCGCGAGCAAAAAGGCATTGGCCGCGGACAGGCTACCTCCATCATCGAAGTGGCCCAAGCACGCGACGAGTACTTTGAGAAAACAGGAACGTACATCCCAATCTGCTCCGATGGTGGCATTGTGCAGGACTACCACATGGTGCTGGCCCTGGCCATGGGCGCCGACTTTTTGATGATGGGCCGCTATTTTGCCCGCTTTGACGAAAGCCCAACGCGCAAGCTGATGGTCAACAACCGCTACGTGAAAGAGTACTGGGGCGAAGGGTCGAACCGGGCACGCAACTGGCAACGTTACGACATGGGCGGAAGCACCGGGCTGAAGTTTGAAGAAGGCGTAGACAGCTATGTTCCGTACGCCGGAAAGCTGAAAGACAACCTCGACATTACCATCGGCAAAATGAAATCGACCATGTGCAGTTGTGGTTCCACTTCGATTCAGCAATTGAAAGAGGAAGCCAAAATCACATTGGTGTCAGCAACCAGCATTGTCGAAGGCGGTGCACACGACGTGATTTTGAAAGATGCCAACATGTAGGTCATACTAAAAAACGACATTAAAAATCCCGGCTCTCGAAGAGCTGGGATTTTTTTGTACTTTGAAACCCTAAAACGCGAAAACAGTTTGAGTTATACTTTCTTAAAGTATTCTTTTGCCGCGTTACAAATCGGACATTTATAATCGTCAGGCAAATCTTCGAACGGGGTTCCCGGAGGAATCCCCATACTTGGATCACCCACTTCGGGATCATAAGTATAGCCACAAATCAGGCAAACATGCGGTTCAGCCTCGGATTTGCTCTCTGCTTCGGCTGTATGCACTGATTCTGCTTTTTTTATTTCGGCTTCTTCCTTGTCTAAAGTGTCGCGTTCAATATAAGTTGGCGAATTTTTGGGTGAAAACATTTTATACTTCTCCCGATAAACCTTGTAAGTCAACGGCTCTTCGTCCAAAACCACATCGCTGTCCACCACCTCACCAATAATCAGCCAATGCGAGCCGACATCAACCATTTGACGAACTTCGCAATCCAGCCAGGCCACACATTCATCCAATACGATGGGCATGCCGGTTTTGGCTGCCTGCGTTTTTACATCCTGAAACTTATCCAGATCGGTGCCCGACATAAAGCCAAAGTTTCCGATCAATTTCACGTCTAAGTCCTGCTTCAGAATGGAAACCGAAAATGCACCGGCCTCACGAATCACATTGGTCGTCTGGTTATCTTTATGGCACGAAATGGCCACCTGTTCGGGAGAATTGGTCACCTGAAAAGCGGTATTGGCAATGTAACCCGATTTTTCCCCATTCAACTCGGTGGCTACAAGATACATACCGTATGACATCTTATGAAAAGCTTTGTACTTCATCCTGCTAAAATTTTATTCTCATACATTTATTATCAACAAAAACCGTTGCGATCGAAAGCGCAATTTCTGTTTAATTCATTTTGAGTGTCTAAATTTGGGGAATTTTGAAAGACTTTCACAAAAAATAACCCGTTAAATGAAACAGAAAGAGGTGAGAATGACCGAAACTCGGGCTGATATTCGAATATGCAGTCTTCCAACGCGCATGAAAAATTCACAAATCGGTTCGTTTCTGAGTTTGTTCATTTTTAATTCAGCCTTTTTTTCGCTTTTTTAGGAGCCTTGATTTTAAATCCCAAAAAGACAATTTTAAAACAACATGATAATGAGAAAAAGACTAAGTGCCATTGCCTTTTTTATTTTAATTGGCTCAGTTTACAGCTGGGCTTGTACCAATTTTCTGGTTACCAAAGGGGCGTCAGTTGACGGATCGACAATGATTACCTATGCCGCCGACTCACACAACCTATACGGCGAACTGTATTTTCAACCCGCTGCCGACCACCCCGACGGAGCGACCCGGGAAATTCATGAGTGGGACACCGGTAAGTTTCTGGGCGTGATCCCCGAAGTGGCACACACCTACAGTGTTGTTGGAAACATGAATGAATTTCAGTTGGCCATAGGCGAAACAACCTTTGGCGGACGCGAGGAACTTGGTAGCCAATCGGGTGCCATCATGGACTACGGAAGCTTAATGTACGTGGCACTTCAGCGTGCAAAAACGGCCCGCGAAGCCATCGAAGTCATGACCGATCTGGTTGAAAAATACGGCTACTACAGCTCTGGCGAATCGTTTTCAATTGCAGATCCAAATGAAGTTTGGATTCTGGAAATGATTGGCAAAGGCGAAGGAGAGAAAGGCGCGGTGTGGGTTGCTGTCCGCGTTCCCGACGGTTACATCAGCGGTCACGCCAACCAGGCCCGGATTACCACCTTCCCACTCAACGACTCACAAAATTGCATGTACTCGAAAGATGTCATTTCTTTTGCCCGCGAAAAAGGTTGGTATGAAGGAATCAACAAGGACTTTAGTTTTTCCGATGTCTATGCACCGGTTGATTTTGGAGGTGCCCGTTTTTGCGAAGCGCGCGTGTGGGCCGGATTTAACAAAGTTGCCGATGGCATGGATCAATATATCAACTATGCCAAAGGCCTGGTTGAATACGACACAACAAACAATTTTGCCACCAACCGTATGCCGCTGTGGATTAAGCCCGACAAAAAGCTTTCGGTTAAAGATGTGATGGAAATGATGCGCGACCACTTTGAAGGTACCGAACTGGATATGACCCAAGATCTTGGAGCAGGTCCACACAGATTGCCTTACCGTTGGAGAGGATTGACTTGGGAAGTTGATTCGGTTGAATACTGTAACGAACGGGCTATTTCAACTCAGCAAACCGGCTTTTCATTCGTTTCGCAAAGCCGCTCGTGGCTACCCGATGTCATTGGCGGGATTCTTTGGTTTGGTGTTGATGATACTTACAGCACCTGCTATGCACCCATGTATTGCGGGATTACCGAAATTCCTGAATGCTTTGCCGTTGGCAATGGCGACCTGCTGAATTATTCCGAAACCTCAGCTTTTTGGATTTTCAATACCGTGACCAATTTTGCCTACCTACGTTACGATGCCATGATTGAACACATCCGCGAGCGTCAGGCCGAAATTGAAGGCAAGTTTATTGCTTTCACACCGGCCATTGATCAGGCAGCCAAACTACTGCACGAAAAGCAAGGCCCGGCCAAAGCCCGCGAGTTTCTAACCCAATACTCCGTGAATGAAGCCAATAATATGACGGATGACTGGAAAGAATTGTCGCACTACCTCATTGTCAAATACATGGACGGCAATGTGAAAAAAGAAGAAAACGGCCAATTTCTGAGAAACGAATATGGGCTGCCAGCGTCACCGGATTTTCCGGGCTACCCTGAATGGTGGTACGAGGCCATCATCAAAAGCACCGGCGATCACTTCAAAGTAATTGAAGGTGCTACACACTAAAAATAAAACATAAATGTTTTGTAAGACCGCAAATATTGCTAATTTTGCGCCAAATTATGCAATCTCTTACACTGAAGCTGTGTAACATTGCCCTAAAAATTTATAACGATGGATTTAATTAAAGTAGCCGAAAAAGCTTTTGAGGTTGAAAACAACCTACCAAAATTTAGCGCAGGTGATACCATCACGGTACACTACAAAATTAAGGAAGGAAACAAAGAACGGATTCAGGACTTCCGCGGTGTAGTGATCCAGGTGAAAGGTGCCGGAACAAACAAGACTTTTACTGTTCGCAAAATGTCTGGAAATATTGGAGTAGAGCGTATTTTCCCAATGACTTCGCCTTTTATTGACGGAATTGACATTAACAAAACAGGTAGTGTGCGTCGTGCACGTATTTTTTACCAACGTCAGCGTACTGGTAAAAAAGCAAGAATCAAAGAAAAAAGATTCTAAGATTAGAACTCACGATATTAAAAGGCCTTCAAACGAGGGCCTTTTTTCATTTCCCCTCCAGATATCTCTCCTATACAAACCGCTTTAAAATTGTTTTTTACATAAGGTATTTCCTGGGAAAGCCCATCTACAGTTGTTGCCATTACTCCACGCCGATCCATCATGAAGGTTGGCTGTCGAGCCAGCTGAAAGCTTTCTCGCGGCTCATGAAATATTGCACAACCGAGTGCGGATTCTCCATCGACATACGAGCAGCTTCAATCGTAGCATGCACAAAAAGATTGTGTGGAACCACCAATCCGATTTTTTTCACAGGCAAGTTTTTGAACCGCTGAAATAGCGTATTTTCATACCACCGGATGTGATCACCCGAGGTGTAGTAAGTACAAGCCGACAAATCGGCCAGCAGATAAGAAGGCTTGTGCTCCGCTACTGCCCGTTCAATTTGCTTCCGTTCTTCCTTCAAATCTACCTCCATCAAATTACCACATGATTCGGAAAACCAAACGGCCAGCACCGAATTCTCCGGGTAAAAAACGACCAATAAGTTTGGGGTGCTGAATTGTTTTTCCATTGCTGTCATTGTTTGTCAATTTTAAGTGTTATCATCTTTACAAATACTATAAAGCACCAAACATCGGGCCGATTCACCCAAAAAACCGCATCAATTCATCCGCGATAGAAATGATGCTTTTACTGATAAAAATCACAGCATATCAGCCCGCACTCCGCTTAATTTGTGAAAAAAAAGAAAGCGATGGCATTCCTTCAAAAAGAAAAATTGTTTACCCTTCGGTGGTTCAAAGAGTATAGCTTCATCACCATTGGCGCGTTCATTTTGGCCATGGGTTTCGTTTATTTTATTTCGCCTCACAAAATTGTTCCTGGCGGTGTTTATGGAATTGCCATTGTCGTGCACTACCTGACGGAAGGAGTTTTCGAGTTTTGGCCCGATGGAATCCCAATTGGCTTGTTTGGTTTGGTGCTAAACATTCCGCTAACCATTGCCGGCATAAAAATTCTGGGACCGCGCTTTGGTGTAAAAACGGTTGTCGGCTTCGTCCTTTCCTCGGTTTTTATGGATTTGATAACCTATCTGCGGGTAGATGGAAGTGCACCTTTGGTTGAAGACGTGTTGCTTTCATGCGTATTTGGAGGCGTGCTGATTGGCTTCGGACTCGGACTAATTTTCAAATCGCGCGCGACCTCTGGCGGCTCCGATATTATCGCCATGATTATTGCCAAATACACTGGCTTGCAGTTGGGGCAACTGCTGATCTATGTTGATTCGGTCATCGTATTACTCGGGCTGGCGGCCTTTGGCGATTGGCAAATCCCCCTTTATTCCTGGCTGGTTATCTACATTACCGGTCGTGCCATCGACATCACCATTGAAGGATCAAACTACAACAAAGCGCTGCTGATCATTTCAAACAAACACGAAGAAATCAAACATAAAATCTTGGTTGATCTGGAGCGCGGAGGCACTTATTTTAAAGGAACCGGCATGTACAGTGGTGAGGAAAAAGAAATCATTTACACCGTTGTAAGCCGGCGCGAAGTGGCCATCTTGGAGCAATACATCAGTCAAATCGACCCCGATGCTTTCATTACCGTCATGGATACCAGTGAAATACTCGGCGAAGGATTTCAAAACCTGAAAATGAAAATCGACTCCTAACGATCATTTATTTCTTCAGGACTCAGGAATTTAGCGGCAATTTCGTAATTTAGAAGGCCAAAAATCATTCGAATTATTACTGCCATGAAAGCTTTTTTCCTGATCTTTTCGATGTCGCTTTTTGCAACTTTTTCCAATGCGCAATCGGTGGGACTCGTTCTGAGCGGCGGCGGAGCTAAAGGATTGGCACACATTGGCATCATCCGTGCCCTCGAAGAGCATAACATCCCAATCGACTACATTTCCGGCACCTCAATGGGAGCCATTGTCGGGGGTCTTTACGCTGCCGGCTACACGCCCGACCAAATGGAAGAACTATTCTTGTCAGACCAATTTAAGTTTTGGGCTACCGGCAAGATACAGGAAGAATATCGCTACTATTTCAGAAAGCTGGAGCAAACGCCAGCATGGCTAAACCTTGACCTGCGAAAAACTGAAGATCGGTTGCGGATCATGTTGCCAACCAACATCATTCCCGAAGAACAAATCGACTTCGCCTTTATGGAATTGTTTTCATCAACCAATGCCGTATGTGGTAATAATTTCGACAATTTGATGGTTCCTTTTCTATGTATTGCCACCGATGTTTACGAAAACAAGGAAGTGGAACTTCGAAGTGGCGATTTAGGCGAAGCCATTCGTGCGTCCATGACTTTCCCCTTGTATTTTAAGCCAATTTCAATTGATGGTGCCTTGGTCTTTGATGGTGGCATCGTCAATAATTTTCCGGTGAAAAATACGATTGAAGCCTTCAAACCCGACATCGTGATCGGACACAAGGTTGCCAACAACTCCAAGCGTGCAGACGAAGATGACGTGATGGCCCAATTGGAAAACATGATCATGCAAAAAACCGATTATGAGGTTCCATCGGATAAAGGAATTTTGTTGGAAACCTCGTTTTTCAATGTCAGCTTGCTCGATTTCAACAAAGTACTGTCGCTCGAGGATGCAGGCTATCAAACGGGTCTGGAACAAATGGACAGCATTAAAATGCTGATTAGCCGGCGGGTAAGCCAGCAGGAAATGGATGCAAAAAGGCATGGGTTTAATATCCGGAAACCAGAACTCTTGTTTCAAAATATTCAGGTTGAAGGTGTTACCGATGCCATGCAGCGCAAGTACATTATTCAAAGTGTAAAGCACAAAACGGATGTCATTGACTTGAGTCAACTACGCAAAGAATACTTCAAGCTGGTGGCCGATCCGCAACTCCGATCCGTACGTCCGGTATCTTACTACAACAGGGAAACCGGCTATTTCGACCTTCACTTGAAGGTACGAAAAGATAAAGCCATGGAAATAAAGTTTGGTGGCAATGTTTCAACCAAGCCCATCAACCAGGGTTTTTTAAGCCTCGACTACCTGTTTTTTGACAACCGGGCCTACACGCTCAGCACCAACATCTATTTCGGGCGTTTTTACAGCTCAATCAATGCAGGCGGGCGAATTGATTTTCCAACCAATCTGCCGTTTTATGTTTCGGGCTATCTCACCCTGAATCGTTGGGACTTTTTCACCTCCAGCAACGAGTTTTTCTTCGAAGATGTTAGCTCGCCTTTTATCATTCAAGATGAGTCGAATGTCCGTTTTGAGCTAGGCTTCCCCGTAAAAACCCACGGAAAAATTACCCTTGGAACAAGCTTTTCGTCGGCCATGGATTCTTACTACTTCAACGAATCAATCAAACGCGATGATAATGCGGAAGAAACCCGCTTTGATGCCTTTTCAAGCAAAATAAGCATTGAACGCAACTCGCAAAATTTTAAGCAGTATGCAACTGAGGGTGTTTCATCTGAACTCAGTTTCATTTATACTTATGGGGATGAAAAACACCAGCCCGGATCAAACTCACCGCTTAACAGGCCTTTTTCCGGCTCTCATAAGTTTTTCACTTTGAAAGGAAAATACGACAACCACTTCCCCATCACCCGGCACTCGACCCTTGGTTTGACGCTGGAAGGCGTTTACAGCAATAAAAAACTACTGAACAACTATACGGCCACCTTGCTGCGCGCCAACACCTTTGCGCCAACACCTTTCAGTCAAACCATGTTTCTTGAAAATTACCGGGCCAACAAGTACCTCGCTTCAGGCTTAAAATCCATTGTCGAGCTCAGCGATCAGTTTCATTTAAGAATGGAGGGCTACGCTTTTGTCCCGGTTACAAGTATTAACCGAGGCGATAACTACCAGGCAGTGAACCATCCGGACAACTATTCCGACTTAAAATTGATGGGACTGGGCGGATTGGTTTACCATACCGGACTCGGGCCGTTGAGTTTTACGGTCAATTATTTTGAAAAGGAAAACACCAAATTTTACGTGGTACTAAGCTTTGGCTATGTTTTGTTTAACAAACGTGGTTATTAACTTCGAACATCAACTAAGACACGCGTTTCTGATAAAACCGAATCCAATCAACTTCAAAGTGATGTGGTAAGGCGTTGCTTTCGTGAATGACGAGTGACGCCAGGTTGATAAACATGGGATAATCGGGCACCTTGTTGTTCGTCGAAAAAAGCTCCTTATCGTTTACTTTCCAGCTAATCTTGCCTTTGTCCCATTCCAGGCTGAAAATATAAAGCTTACCAGCCGACAAACCAGCTAAAGAAAAAGCGTCTTGATGTACTTTTCCGCTTTCGGTTTTACTAAGTCCGAACTGCGTTTTTGCACCGCCTTCAAACAAGTTAACACGCAAGGAGTTATCTTCTCCTGCCAGATAAAACACATCCTGAAAACTCTTGTCCGGGTTGTATTTTATTTTTGCTTCCAAAATGCCGTACTGCGATTCGAACAGCCCGCCCGTTGTCAGCGTATCGGAAGAATACTGCATTTCATTCTCAACAAATCCAAAAACCGGATTCCAAACCAGCGTGGTTTGCTTTTCCTTTTTCACTTCAATCTGCAATCGCGATCCTTTCAGATGTGTGTTTTTTCCTTCGCTAAAAGCCTGCAAATCACCCGCCGGCGAAAAATTCTTTCCAACAGTTTTATCTGCCCAGTAGTTTATTGGTCTCCATTTCGAACTGTCCAACATGCCCGCTTCAAACCGATCTTCAAATACGATTTTCCATTGCTTTTGAAAATCCAGCGCATTGGAGTTCTGATATTTCAGATAAAGCGAAATTTCAGCAGTATTTTTTAGTTCAAGGTATCTTTTTTCGGCTTCAAACTCGGGCGTTTTCTCCCACTTCTTCGGATCTTCCAGATAAGACTTTTTGTCTTTAAATCCTTCTGATTCAACGGCTTCCTTCAATTCTTCAAAACTTCGCTTTTCTTCGGAGTTTTGCATTTTTAGGTAATTTTTAAAAGCTGCCGATTTGGGATACTGGTGATAAAAACGAACGGATTCAGATGCCTTTAGCCGTTTGAATTCGGCTTGCGTCTCCTTGGCCTTTTCATCGGATTTATTCAATCCCTCCTGAATCAATTTTTCCAACTCAAAATATCGATCCAGCTCATTTCCTTCCTTGAGGGTTTCGTAACGTTTCAAATCTGCCGAGCTGGCCGTTTGATAATATTTTTGCAGCTTTTTATTTCGTTTGAGCTTTTCAAACTGCTTCAGTTGGCGCTCTTCTGCGCTTCCTTTAAACTTCAAAGCGGCCAGTTCGGCCTTGTGCTTTTTAAACGATTCGGAAGTCACCTGCTGTTCCAAATTCAAAAATTCCTTCAGTTCAGCCGACTGCTCAACTTTTGAAAATACTTGATAATCATTCCAAAGGGATTCTTTCTCAGACTCGATTTTTGACGTGGCTTTAATACCACCAAAGGCATTTAGCAGAAACAGTTTTAGAGACATGTTAAGCGTTTTTCTTCGGGTTTATGCGATTTAAAAATAACAATAAAAAAGTTAGTTGATAACATTTTTTAGCTTCTGTCAGAAAAATATTAATTTCATCACGTCAAACCTACAATTCTGTCCTTATGAAAAGGAATACATTCGTTACGTTTTTCTTATTATTCTTATGTTTTCTTGCTCATTTGCCAGCAGCGGCTCAAGACTATTTCAAGAATGGTGGTGAACCCGGAAAAACCTACATACTCATAACCCACCCTACCGTTGAAAACATCAAAACCATGAAATACCTCATCGACAACAATATTTTTTTTGTTGGTGAGACCGAAATTGTTGGCATTTATTACAGTTTTGAGAGTTACAACTACAATCAATCCATCGACTATATTCGTGACAATGAGCTCAGCCGCTTTCACCTGCAACACCTGACAGGCATGCTGCGGCCCGACAATATTTTCACTGAAAATGATTTTTCGGCCAATTTCGAAATTCTTTTCCAGCAAACCCTGGGGATCTTCTTTTTTGGAGGGCCTGATATTCAGCCGGAACTATATGGCGAGGAAAATCAATACGCCGTGGTGACCGATCCATACCGGCACTTGTTCGAAATTTCGCTGCTATTTCATCTGCTGGGCGGCCCGCAAAACCCTGATTTTGTCCCTTTGCTCGAAAGCAACCCCAAATATTTTATTGCCGGATTTTGCCTGGGCATGCAAAGTATGAATGTAGCCACCGGAGGAAGCCTGGTACAGGACATCCCCTCGGAAATTTATGGTATCGATGATCCGGCGGAAATTGTGCAACTCGACAAAGACCAAATTCACCGCAATTACTGGCAGGAAATTTTTGAAAGCGATCAATTGATGACCTCAAACTTTCATCAGTTAGAGCTGGTTGAAAACGGCTTTTTCAGAAATGATGTAAAATGGCGTCCAGCGATTTCGCCGCCAGTGCTAAGCTCACATCACCAGGCTATCGAGAATTTGAACGATTGCTGGGAGATCACAGCCTGGTCAATGGACAAGAAAGTCATTGAAGGTATTCGCCATAAAAAGTATCCCAATGTTTTTGCGGTTCAGTTTCATCCGGAAGCCCCGGCATTGTACGAAGCTGGCGACTTGTTGATCTTCTCGCCTTCGGATCAGCCAAAAACCTATTTCGACCGGATTGGCGAAGATGGCCAGAAATTTCACAGGCGATTGTGGCGCTACATATCGCGATCCATTCAATAAGTGCGAATCCGGTTTATTCTCTAAAAAATTCTATTTTTGCAGCTCAAATAAACTGTATGGGCTTTTTAGACGAGATTAAACGAAGAAGAACTTTTGGTATTGTAAGTCACCCCGACGCGGGAAAAACCACTTTAACGGAAAAACTCCTGCTTTTTGGTGGCGCCATCCGGGTTGCAGGCGCCGTAAAAAGCAATAAAATTAAGAAGGGAGCCACATCCGACTTCATGGAGATTGAGCGTCAACGGGGAATCTCGGTCGCCACCTCAGTCATGGGATTTGAATACCGCGACTACAAAGTCAACATTTTGGATACGCCCGGACACCAGGATTTTCAGGAAGACACGTTTCGTACATTAACGGCAGTAGACAGCGTAATCATCGTCATTGATGCCGCCAAAGGAGTGGAGGCCCAAACCGAAAAATTGATGAATGTTTGCCGGATGCGAAAAACGCCGGTCATTGTTTTTATCAACAAAATGGACCGCCCAACGCAAGATTCGTTTGAACTGCTGGACGAAATTGAAAACCAACTGCAAATTAAAACCCGCCCGCTAAGCTGGCCAATCAACAATGGTCCCGATTTTAAGGGCGTTTACAACATCTACAACAAAAGCTTACGCTTGTTTGAGGCAAACGTTCAAGAGATCAATCCAGGCATTGACTTTGAAGATGTGAACAGTCCGGAACTGGAACAGTACATTGGCGACGATGCCGATGTTTTGCGTGAAGAATTGGAGTTGGTAGAAGGCGTTTATCCAGAATTTGACCACCAGGAATACCTGAAAGGGAATTTGGCTCCTGTGTTTTTTGGCAGTGCCTTATACAGCTTTGGCGTGCAGGAATTGTTGGACGCTTTTGTGGAGATCGCTCCTTCGCCCAGACCCAGCATGACAGAAGAACGCGAAGTTAAGCCCGAAGAAAATGAGTTTAGCGGTTTCATTTTTAAGATTCATGCCAACATCGATCCCAACCACCGCAGCCGGATTGCCTTTGTAAAAATTTGCTCAGGAAAGTTTGAACGCAACAAACCATACAAGCACATTCGCAGTGGTAAAGCGATTCGGATTTCGAGTCCAACGGCATTCATGGCCTCGCAGCGCGAAATTGTTGATGAAGCCTATCCTGGCGATATCATTGGTGTGCCCGACTCAGGAAACCTGGTCATTGGCGATTCCATCACGTCGGGCGAAGATATTCATTTCAAGGGCCTGCCAAGTTTCTCGCCCGAAATGTTCCGCTACATTGAAAATGCCGATCCCATGAAATCGAAACAGCTAGCTAAAGGAGTGGACCAACTGATGGACGAAGGCGTAGCGCAGCTGTTTACCAACCAGTTTAATGGTCGCAAAATTATCGGAACGGTTGGCCAGCTTCAATTTGAAGTCATTGAATATCGCTTGTTGCACGAATATGGCGCCAAATGCCGATTCGAGAACTTACCAATGCACAAAGCCTGCTGGATTGAATGCAATAATCCAAAGACCCTGAGCGAATTTAAGAAACGAAAACACCAGAAGATGGCCGTTGATAAACGTGGGCGCGATGTTTTCATGGCCGATTCCAGCTTTATTTTGCAAATGGCTCAAGATGAGTTTAAGGATATTAAGTTTCATTTCACCAGTGAGTTTTAATCGCCAAATCGGTTTGTGGCGGATGTTTGCTTTGAATTGTACTTTTTCTGATTTTGGAAAAACCTGATACGCTGACTATGGAAATTCTAAGCACTGATTTTTTTGAAGGCAATTTGTTTTCGTATCTCATTTTGCCGCTTTTAATTTTCTTTGCCCGAATAAGCGATGTGACCATCGGCACTTTGCGCATTGTGATGGTTTCAAAAGGGCAGAAACTGATTGCTCCCCTACTCGGTTTTTTTGAAGTCATCATCTGGCTGATTACCATGAGCAAAATCATCCAAAATATTGACAACTGGGTGGCTTACGTGGCTTATGGAGCCGGATTTGCCACGGGCAATTACATCGGTTTAATTATTGAAGAAAAACTGGCGGTTGGCATTGTTCAGCTCCAGATCATCACCCGCCAAAACGCCCAAAACCTGATTGCTAAGCTCAAAGCCGGTGGTTATGGCATTACCCACCACGAAGCGCAGGGTGCCAACGAAAAAGTGGCCGTCATTTACACCATCATCAAACGCAACGAAGTCAACCGGGTGCTCGAAATCATGCGCACCTACAATCCCAACGCTTTTTACTCCATCGAAGAAGTGAAATCCATCAGCCGGGCAGCATCCGGATATTTCAAGCCAAACCTGCGTTGGCGAAAAGGTAAGTGAATTGTTTTCAGCCCACAAATGGCTATCACAAACTAATTCATACAAATAATGGTTCCGCAATTCGAAATCATAAAAAAAGCAAACCTAAAAATATCAATTCTTAAATAAAATTCTGATCTTTGTCAGACTTTTTTATCTTCTCATTAAAGGCGAAAATCAATTCACCAAAAATAAATACATATGTTTAAGATTCAGACCTTAAATAAGATTGATCCCGAGGGTTTAAAAAACTTTCCCTTGGATCGATACGAAATTGCCAGTGAGTTTTCAAATCCCGATGGAATTATTGTTCGAAGCATGAAAATGCACGACATGAAGTTGCCAGGGAACCTGAAAGCTATTGCCCGTGCGGGAGCTGGTGTTAATAATATTCCAATTGACAAGTGTACCAACCAAGGCGTTGTGGTTTTCAATACGCCCGGAGCCAATGCTCACGCAGTGAAAGAACTAACGATTGCCGGTTTGTTGCTGGCCTCGCGCGATGTGGCCGGAGGAATTGAGTGGGCCAAAACCTTAATCGGCCAGGGAGACCAGGTTCCGGCATTAATTGAAGCTGGAAAAAACAATTTTGCCGGTCAGGAAATTCGTGGTAAAACACTGGCTGTGATTGGGCTGGGCGCTATCGGCGTTTTGGTAGCCAACGCAGCCCAGGCACTCGGAATGAAAGTGTTGGGTTACGACCCGTTTATTTCGGTAAAACACGCCTGGAAACTGAGCCGAAATGTTGGCCGCGCCGAAGGAATGGAGTCATTGCTGGCCAATGCCGACTATGTGACCTTGCAAATTCCACTGAGCGACGAAACTAAAAATTTCATCAACAAAGATAAGTTCAAGATGATGAAAGATGGCGTTCGTCTGCTGAACTTTGCCCGCGGAGGGCTGGTGAACAATACCGATCTGGCCGCAGCCATTGAGTCAGGTAAGGTAGCCCGCTACGTCACGGACTTTCCGGATGAAGGAACCTTAAAGATGGACAAAGTCATTTCCATTCCCCACCTCGGAGCATCAACTGCTGAATCTGAAACCAATTGCGCCATTATGGCCGTTGACCAAATGAGGGAGTTTCTGGAGAACGGAAACATCATCAACTCGGTCAATTTCCCGGCGGCTGAAATGGAACACACCGGAGGTGCACGGATTATTGTAGCCAACAAAAATATTCCGAACATGGTAAGTCAGATTTCGACCTTACTGGCAACCGAAGGCTACAACATTGCCAACATGCTTAACCGCAACAAAGCTGAAATTGCCTACAACATTATTGATGTTGACCGCAAACAAGCCGACCCCGCGCTTGCCGATAAAATTGCGGCAATTAGCGGCGTTATTATGGTGCGAATCATTCAATAAAACATCATCTCATTGCTAAGGTACCGGTCCGTGTTAAGCTTTTTGCTTTCCCCGTCCGGTATCTTTGTTTTTGTTCTTGCTGCGTCGCAAATAGTTTTATTTTTGCAGACGTTTGAAAAAACACAATAAAACTTGATAATTAAATTCTGGCAAAAAACTAAATCATGAGTAACAAGTTAATTGAAAAAGCTGCGGATAATGTCCGCATTCTTTCTGCCGCAATGGTTGAAAAAGCAAAATCCGGCCATCCTGGTGGTGCCATGGGCGGTGCCGATTTTGTAAGTGTCCTTTATTCTGAATTTCTAAATTACGACCCTACCGACATGAGCTGGCCCAACCGCGACCGCTTCTTTTTGGATCCGGGACACATGTCGCCTATGTTGTATTCGATTTTATCGCTGACCGGAAAATACAACATGGAAGATTTGAAAAACTTCCGTCAGTGGGAAAGCGTGACCCCCGGACATCCGGAACTGGATGTAGAACGGGGCGTCGAAAACACTTCGGGCCCACTGGGACAAGGACATACCATGGCTGTTGGTGCCGCCATCGTAGAGCGTTTCCTGGTCGCTCGCTTTGGCGAATGGATGGCTCATAAAACGTACGCCTTCATTTCGGATGGAGGTATTCAGGAAGAAATTTCGCAGGGAGCAGGCCGTATTGCCGGCTTCCTTGGATTGAATAACCTGATCATGTTCTATGATTCGAACGACATCCAGCTTTCGACTGAGACAGATAAAGTTTCGACTGAAGACACAGCGAAAAAATACGAAGCCTGGGGATGGAAAGTCATTACCATTGAAGGAAACAACCAAGATGCCATCCGCGAAGCCTTAAAAGCCGCCAATCTGGAAACAGAAAAGCCAACCCTGATCATTGGTAAAACAATCATGGGTAAAGGTGCATTGAACGATGCTGGTGAAAGTTTTGAGCGTAAAGTTTCAACCCACGGCATGCCGCTGGGAGAAGCTGGTGGTAATTTGGCCAAAACTGTGGCCAACCTGGGCGGTGATCCGGAAAATCCATTTCAAATTTTTCCTGAAGTAGAAGATTTCTTCACCAAAAGAAATAAAGAACTCGCAGCTGCTGCTGCCGTAAAAAAAGCGGAACAAGCCGAATGGGAAAAAGCCAATCCTGAATTGGCCAAGAAACTAAAGCAGTTCTTCTCGAAAGACGTTCCTGATTTCGACTTTGGAAAAATTGAGCAAAAAGCTGGTGTAGCTTCTCGTGCAGCATCATCAACCGTATTGGCAGCTTTTGCCGATGAGGTTGAAAATATGGTTGTGGCCTCGGCCGACCTTTCCAACTCAGACAAAACGGACGGATTCCTGAAGAAAACAACCGCTTTTTCAAAAGGCGATTTTTCTGGCGCTTTCCTTCAAGCCGGCGTTTGCGAGCTGACCATGGCAGCCATCATGAATGGCATGGCCCTGCACGGCGGTGTAATTCCGGTTTGCGGAACATTCTTCGTATTTAGCGATTACCAAAAACCA
Organism: Sunxiuqinia dokdonensis; assembly: GCF_001270965.1. GTDB lineage: Bacteria > Bacteroidota > Bacteroidia > Bacteroidales > Prolixibacteraceae > Sunxiuqinia > Sunxiuqinia dokdonensis. The sequence goes on from NZ_LGIA01000027.1 coordinate 29,287, forward strand.
GCCGTTCGCTTGGCTGCCCTGATGGAGTTGCCGGTGAAATTTGTATGGACTCACGATGCCTTCCGTGTTGGCGAAGATGGACCCACGCATCAGCCTGTTGAGCAGGAAGCACAAATCCGCTTGCTCGAGAAGTTGAAAAACCACAAAGGCGAAAATTCAACCCTGGTTTTACGTCCGGCTGATTCGGAAGAAACAACCGTAGCATGGAAACTGGCTTTGGAAAACATCAAAACACCAACCGCTTTGATCTTATCGCGCCAAAACATTCCGAACCTTCCCGGAGAAGACCGGTACGCTGAAGCCCTGAAATCAGAAAAAGGAGCCTACATTGTTACCGATACCAAAGGAACACCCGATGTGATTCTGCTGGCCAGTGGCTCGGAAGTGGCTACGCTGGTTGCGGGAGGGGAATTGCTGGCTAAAGACAACATCAAATGCCGCATCGTTTCGGTGCCTTCCGAAGGATTATTCCGCTCACAAAGTGCCGAATACCAAGCGGAAGTTTTACCCGCAGGTGTGAAAAAATTCGGTTTAACTGCTGGTTTGCCCGTGACCCTCGAAGGGTTGGTTGGAGCCGATGGAACGGTTTTCGGAATGGAATCGTTTGGATTTTCGGCACCTTACACCGTGCTGGATGACAAACTGGGTTTCAACGGACAAAATGTTTACAACCAGGTGAAAAAGCTATTGGCTTAATCACACTTCATAATTTCATAAAAAAAGGCCGGTCGATCCGGCCTTTTTTATGCGACTAAGTCTTCAAAATCCTTATCACTTTGCAACCAGACATATGCAGCAAGCCGCTGTATTCTTTGGAATTTCGATCAAGCAAAGGCTCAATTTTTGATTGATCAACAATCAGATTTCCAGGATACCTCTGCCGATTTTGGAATTTGAAACTTGGAATTTAGAATTTTAAACTCCGTTTACTTCACCACCTTCAGCCAGGCATTGGCCATCAATTGCGCTCCGGCCATGGATGGATGTACCCCATCGGGACACCAATAGGCTGCAGGAGCGTGTTTCAAGGCTTCTTCGAAAATTTGCTGATAAGGCACGTAAAACGTGTCAAACTGGTCTGCAATATTTTTGGCCGCCTTCTGATAAGGAGCAAACTCATCCATCCAGCCGTCGCCAATGGCTGTTCCGCCAGGCACCGAAAAAGGCTCACAAATCACCAGTTTCACGTTTGGCAAAACTTCCCTGGTGTGTTGAATCAGCGCCCTAAAATCCGACTCATACACTTCTGGAGTTCCATCGTAGTTCCCATTTCGTTTATGCCAATAATCGTTGACACCAATCAAAATACTCAGCACATCCGGTTGTAAATCCAGGCAATCTGCATGCCAGCGATCGCGCAATTGGTACACCTTATTTCCGCTGATTCCTCGATTGTAGATCGTCAATGTCTTGTCGGCGAGTTTCTCCAGCAAGCTGGCTCCGGCCATCAAGGCATAGCCATTTCCAAACGAACGGGCATCATTGGGCAACTGCTTTTCCTTCTCCCGCCCGGCATCAGTAATCGAATCACCTTGAAAAAGTACTGTTCCACCATTCGGAAAAATTGAGGACTGATCTTTTTTCTTCTCTTTTTTTTGGGGTAAAGTAGCCGATAAAATCATCGGAATACTGGCGATGCCGGCAGCATGAACAGCAGAACGCCTAAAAAATTTTCTTCTTGATAAACTCATCATTAGCTTTGTTAGATATTGTTGAATAAATTCGACACGCTCTGAAACAGTCGCCAGCGGCAATTCAACCAACTGATTTTCCAGCTCGTGGTATGTGTGAATGATCATATTGTGTATTTGGCACGCTTCGTCAAAGGGCTCCGTTCTGATTTGATCCTGCTGGTAAATTTCTTTCCAGGCTGGCGCGACAAATACCACCCGAAAGTAACGATAATTTTTAGCAATCTCGAGCAATTCTACGGCAACTCATAAAAACTAGTGGAAATAATTCATTGTTGATCAATTCTCAAATTACCTATTTCATGAACTTGCCCCAATTGGTTTGACACAGAAAAGTCATCCGATGAATCATCCCATAAAACACGATGTCGTTTCTAACGAACCAATCGTCTGATTGAGGATTCATCGGATGACCACAGCCTGCTATTCTGACCTACCGACGCTAGCGTAAAAACACAGATCAGGCATTTAAATTAAACTAAGAGGTCATTCGCAAATTGAATTGGCAGCTCCAGGCGTCCCAAGGTCTCCCGTTGAGTATTCCACCGTTGCCCGGCACCAGTTCGATCCAATCTGGGCATCCGAAACATTGTTTACCGCAGGATCAAGCTGGATGGATTTTCCAGCCGGGATGGATGGAAACCCATCAGCTCCAAAGTCAACCGAACAAATAACAGTGCCGTCCGTGCCATCTGTCCCATAGGTGCTAATGAGCAGTTCAAAATCCCCCGTATTTGTAAATTCAAGAGTACCGTATACATAGTCAACCTGTTCGGTTGCTAATGCCGTTTTGCCCAAAACAGCGTAGGCTCCGGGAGCGAGCATCACATCAGTTGCTATTTGATGAAAAGTACTGCTTGAACCTCGCCGGAGTGTGAGACCTTTTAGATTAATCAAGAAGCCAGAATTATTAAACACTTCAACCCACTCCCCTTGCGAATCAAGTAAGTTATCTGGATCACACATGATCTCTGTAAGCAACAGATCACCAACACCTAATTCATGAACATCATCATCCAGGCCATCAGTAATCGTAATAACCTCTTTTTCGATAGTCTCATTCAAGGAAATATCAAAAACGCCACGACCTTCAATTACCGAAGCGTCCACATGAATTTCGTAATGCTTTCCTACTTGTGGACTGGCAATTGTACCGTTTATCGTCTTCATTTGCGGGGTTTCTCCATCGCCGTATGTAAGCACTGACTCAATGTTTAAAGGTCCCGCATTGAAATAACCGGCCCGTTCCTCCCCTTTGCCAAACACAAGGTTTGCTTCAGCATTACCCACTGTGGTGTTGTAATCGGTAAAAAAGCTGATTACCTCCTCGGAGTACACCACAGTTACCATGATATTGGCCATCGAACAAACCATGCCAACCTGGGTTGTCTCTCCTTCCGTTATGGTGAAGGGCTCTGATTCGCCATAATAATATGGGCTTTCGAATGCAGCAGGCGGACTATTCTCCGAAAACGCAGTGGCATAATAAACGCCCGCTGACAATTCAAGCGCATCTGGAATTTCGGAGACACTGCCGAAAGAAACAACAGCCTCAGTACTTCCGACACTAAAGACTTCAACTTTGAGATCTTCTACCGTAGCAGATTTCAATGCATTGCCAACATCGTTTACAACGATTGACAAGCCCACCTTGAGTTTTAACTTCCCAGTAGACTTCTCGGGGATCGGCTCATGGGTATTACAAGCACTTGATAAAAAGAACACGGCGATAATAGTTATCGCGAATACAAACTTTTGATTATTATTCATGGGATTAAAATTTATTTTACAAAACAAATTATCACTCTTATTAAAGCAAGTCAAGAGGGAACTAAAATTTAGATTCATTCTAAACAAGTGTTTGCTTAATAGTTATTTAATGTTGAAAAAGAAGTTTCATTAGGCCGATTTCAAAATTAATTATACTTTCGCCGATCGAAATCGTGTACGAACACGGTTTTTTAAAACAGGAATACCGTGTACGACAACGGAAACGTCAAACTGGAAAAGATTAGATATGAAACTGAACAGATCAAACGTAAAAAATGCAGCGCAGTATCCTACGCGGATCCTGCAATTTGGTGAAGGAAATTTCTTAAGAGCCTTTGCCGACTGGATGATTCAAAAGATGAACAATGAAATTGGTTTTAACACTGGAATTGATGTCGTTCAACCGCTTCCGGGAGGAATGATCGACCTGATCAACCAACAAGATGGCCTATACCATGTTTACCTGAAAGGGATTAAAAACGGTGCCCCTATCAAAGAATACGAATTCATTCAATGTCTGAATAAAGGAATCAACCCTTACACGGAATTCGATTCTTACAAGAAATCGATTCTCAACCCGGATTTACGGTTTGTGATTTCGAATACGACCGAAGCCGGCATCACCTTCGATCCGGCCGATACGCTGGATATGCAACCACAAAACTCCTTCCCGGGCAAAGTAACGGCGCTGCTTTATGAGCGCTTCAAGGCTTTTGAAGGCGCTGACGACAAAGGCTTGATCTTTTTCACCTGCGAGCTAATTGATCGCAATGGCGATATGCTGAAAAAATACGTGTTGCAGCACGCCAAAAACTGGAATCTTGGCGACGAATTCGTGCAATGGACCGAAACAGCCTGCGCTTTCTGCAATACCCTGGTCGACCGGATTGTACCAGGATTTCCAAAAGACGACATTCAAGAAATTCAAGCCGAACTGGGCTACGAAGATCATTTGGTGGTTGTAGGCGAATATTTTCACCTGTGGGTAATTGAGGCGCCCGAGTGGGTGGCCGATGAATTTCCCGCCACCAAAGCCGGACTGGACGTAAAATTTGTGAAAGACATGACCCGTTTCCGCGAGCAAAAAGTGCAGGTGCTCAACGGATGCCACACCGGCAGCTACGCCGTTTCGTATCTGAGCGGCATTGAAACCGTTCGCGAAGCCTATGAAAACCTGGAAACCGGTAACTTCATGAAAGAATTGGTATACGACGAAGTGTTGTCCGTACTGGATGGCTCGGAGAAAGAATTGAAAAATTTTGCCGGAAAAATCCTCGAGCGTTTTTCAAATCCTTACATTCGTCACCAATGGCAAAGCATCGCCCTCAATGCGATGTCGAAATGGGAAACACGCAACCTCCCCTCGCTGCTCAACTTTGTAAAAACACACAACATGCTTCCGCAAAAGCTCGTTTTCTCGCTGGCCGCCATGATTGCGTATTTCAAAGGCGAAACGCAAGGCAAAAGCTACAACATTGAGGATGACGAATGGATCCTTGAATTTTATAAGGAAGCTTGGGCAGCCTGTGATGGGCGCCCGATTTCAATTTACCAATTGGTTGAAAAAGTGTTGAGCCTGGACAAAGTGTGGAAGCAAAATCTGAATGACATTCCAAACCTGACCATTACCGTTAGCCACTACCTGTTCCTGATTCAGCAGGTTGGCATGAAAAAAGCGGTGAAAGCCGTGCTGAGCGACACGAACCCACTGATGGAAATGACGATTGAGGGAAAAGCCAAACAAGCGATGGCCGCAACAGAATAACAGCAAACAAAAAAAGTATGACCAATTATATTCAAATTCATGTATTGGACAATGTGGTGATTGCCCTCAAAGATTTTTTGGGTGGAGAAATTCTGGAAGTGGGCGATCAACAACTGACGATTTTAGCTGAGGTTCCGCGCGGGCATAAAATAGCCATTCGACCAATTGCCCAAGGCGAAGATGTAATTAAGTACGGTGTCCCAATCGGACATGCCACACAAGACATTCAGCCGGGCGAACAGGTACATGTGCACAACGCAAAGACCAACCTCTCGGGAACCATGAAATACTCCTTCAACCAAAAGTTGAATGCCCTTCAACATGAAAAGCAGGCGCTGACATTCCAGGGATTCCGAAGAGAAAACGGAAAAGTTGGCGTTCGGAATGAATTGTGGATTGTGCCAACCGTTGGCTGTGTGAACGGACAGGCTGATTTGATTATTAGTCAGTTTAAGGCAGCCAACCCCGCTACCGACATTGACAATGTGCAGGTTTTCAGGCACAGCTACGGTTGTTCACAGTTGGGCGATGACCATGAGAACACGCAAAAAGCCCTGGCCAACCTGATCAATCATCCGAACGCGGGTGGCGTATTGGTGATGGGACTGGGCTGCGAAAATAACCAGATCAGCCAGTTGAAAAAATTCATTGGCGACTACGATGACAAGCGGATCAAGTTTCTGGTGGCGCAAGAAGTAGAAGATGAAGTGGAAGCCGGACTGAAACTGCTGGAGGAGCTTTACGAAACCATGCGCTACGACCAACGCTCAGCCTGCCCGGTTTCGGAACTGAAAATTGGGCTAAAGTGTGGCGGCTCCGATGGGCTGTCAGGCATTACAGCCAACCCGCTGGTGGGCTCATTTTCCGACTTTTTAGTAGCGCAGGGCGGAACCACGATATTAACGGAAGTGCCTGAAATGTTTGGTGCTGAACATTTATTGATGGAACGTGCCGAAAACCAGGAGGTGTTTGAGAAAACCGTCAGCCTGATTAACAATTTCAAAGAGTATTACATCAAACACGATTTGCCGGTGTACGAAAATCCTTCGCCAGGCAACAAGCAGGGCGGCATTACCACGCTCGAAGATAAATCGCTGGGCTGCACCCAAAAAGGAGGAACGGCCACCATTGTTGATGTTTTGAATTATGCCGAGCCGCTGAAAAAAAACGGACTCAACCTGCTCTCATCGCCCGGCAACGACCTGGTAGCCGCATCGGCCCTTGGTTTTAGCGGATGTCAAATCGTGTTGTTCACCACCGGACGTGGAACCCCCTTTGGCAGCTTTGTGCCCACCATGAAAATTGCCACCAATACGGCGCTTTACGAAAAGAAAAGAAACTGGATCGATTTCAATGCCGGCAAACTGCTTGAAGGTTGCACCATGGAACAACTTACAAGCGAATTATTTAACGAAATTGTCAACATTGCCGAGGGCAAAAAGTTGAAACATGAGCTTAGCGGGTTCAAAGAAATTGCTATCTTTAAAACCGGAATAACCTTATAATTAAGATATCCCCTCGTGAAGGGGTCGTTAGTAGTAATTGAGTAGTAGTAGTAAAAAAACCCTTCGGCATGCCGGAGGGTTTTTGTTTTTAAGGCTCGCGTATTCAGAAAGCTCCAAAAGAGCGCAATAGCAGGAATCAGTTCGAGTTTTTGTGCAAAAACAACAGAAATTCTTCGGTTTTTGTCTCGTCGAAACCCTTTTTAGCTTGGTTGTGCCTGAAATATGCTTATCTGAGATGAAAAATGCCACGCACAGATCAAAAATTGATCGATAGAACCCGCTTTTTATCCTTTTTTAGGGGAAATGGCTCTCCAGGACAAAAATTTCAGGTAAATGCGATAACGGAGGCGGCAAATGTGATTACCAGAGCGGTAAATGCCATTACCAGAGCGGTAGATGTGTTAACCAGAGAGGTAAATGCCATCACCAGAGTGGTAAACGTGTTAACCAGAGAGGTAAATGCCGTAACGGAAGTGGTAGATGAGCCTACCAGAGCCGTAAATGCCATAACGGAAGCAATAAATGAGATGAACAGCTAAATTTTTGCTATCAAATCGAGCGTGTTGACAGTTCGGTTGGGCGGGAAATATTAAGTTGATAGCTTGTAAGAACAATGCTTTCGTACGAACTAAAAACCATCACCAATCGATCGGGATACCCGAGGCATCGCATGTTTATAGCATATCGGATGGTTGAAAGAAATTCGACCCCGGATGATAGGGGTCGAACCTTCTGTATGCTACGGCATTTCAATTTCAAATCGTTTATTCACTCCTGCTCCACCCGCTTAGGGATCCCGAAACAAGTTCGGGATGACCACTGAAAACTGATCACTGAGACTGAACACTGGACCTTCACTCCGCCAGCAACTTATCAGCCATGGCATTGGCCAGCTCAATGCATTGTTGGTATTTATCCGTTTTCAGCGCGCCTTTTTCTTCTACCGGATCATACACCAAATCCCACTTGATGCTTTCGGCAAACTTCATCAGGTTTTTCACACCACCCCCGTTCCAGGCAAAGTTTCCGAACACGCCCAGGTAATGATCTTTGATGCCCATGTGCTCAATGGTGGTCAGCAAAGTCTGCACGTTGGGGAACATGGCATTGTTGTAGGCACAACTACCAACGATAAAACCTTTGTATTTGAAAATATCATTGATAATATAGGAAGCGTGCGTTTTTGACGAGTCGTACACGCGAATGTCTTTAATGCCGCGTTCACTTAGCTGACGGGCAATCACCTCGGCCATTTTCTGCGTGTTGCCATACATCGAACCATAGACAATAATCACCCCATTATCCGTATCGTAAGTGCTCCACTTGTTATAGCGGCTCAACACCCAGTCCAAATCAGTTCGCCAGATCGGCCCGTGAGTCGCAGCAATCATCTGGATATCGAGCGGTGCCAGCTTTTTAATGGCACGTTGCGTATGCGGACAATATTTCCCCACAATGTTAGTGAAGTAGCGCATGATTTCCACTTCGTAAAAATCGAGGTTAATCTCGTCGTCAAACACACCGCCGTCCAGCGTTCCGTAGCTTCCAAAAGCATCGCCCGAAAACAGAATTTTGTGCGTTTCATCGTAAGTGACCATGGTTTCGGGCCAGTGCACCATCGGAATCATCTGAAACTGCAACTTCACCTTTCCAAGATCAAGGGTGTCGTTATCGTAAACCTCCAGCGTGTTGTCTGGTTTGAAATAAAAACTCTCCACAAAACCAAAGGTCTTTTTATTTCCAACCAAGGTGATGTTCGGATATTTGGTTTTCACGGCTTTGATTGCTCCCGAATGGTCGGGTTCCATGTGATTGATGATCAAATAATCAACTTGCCGGTCGCCAATAATTTCCTCAATCTGGTCGAGATAATCGTCAATAAACTGGCGTTCCACGGTATCAACCAAAGCAATTTTTTCATCCACAATCAAATAGGAATTATAAGAAACGCCATGTGGTATGGGCCAGATATTCTCAAACAAATTGGTTCTGCGGTCGTTATAACCCAGGTAGTAAATATTTTCAGCAAGTTTAACCTGATGCATAATTTTCGATTTTTTTTGAATGAATTCCGGTCACGAAAATACGGTTTTTCGTTTAGATCGATGCCGTCCCGATTTCAATTCTTCAAAAATTAAGGTAAAACTCACACAGCTTTAAAACCGCAGAAAAGTTTATTTTTGTAGCTCAAATTGAAAAAACATGAAACGACCGTGATCAAGACTTTGCTCACACAGGCCTATGATTATTGGGAGTCTCATCCGCTACTAAAGTAAATGCAATGAGATTCAGCAACATACAAGAATTTCAGAAACTTAAATCGAAAAAAATAAACAGATGAATTTAAACGCCAATAACCGCCTGCACCTTTTTCCAAAGCTCAACAAATGGCTGATCATTTTTTTTGCCATTGCCTTCATTATTGCCGGATTACGCGGCTACCAGCTTTTTCAATATATTTTCGACGAAAATATTGACCACCCTGGAAGTATTATCATTGCCAAGGACGCCACTTACCAGGATGTGCTGGATTCGCTGAATGCACGCGACATTATTGAGAATGAAAAGGCGTTTCGCTGGGTGGCGAAAAAGAAAAAGTACCCGGCCAGCATTAAAGCCGGAAAGTATATTTTTGAAAAGGGGATGAACACCAACCAGATTGTGAACCGCTTGCGGGCCGGCGATCAAGAGCCCGTAACAGTCACCTTTAACAACCTGCGTTTTATCGATGAACTGGCCGGATCGGTTGCCCAACGAATTGAGCCCGACTCGCTGGAGCTGCTTCAGTATCTGAATGACAGTACTGTCATCAGCCAACACGGTTTCGACCAACATTCGTTTCACGCCATGTTCATCCCAAACACCTACGAATTTTACTGGACCACCACACCGGAACAATTTGTAGAACGTATGGCATCGGAGTACCGTCGCTTTTGGAATGACGAACGACTGGCCAAAGCCGAATCGCTGGGCTTAACACCAATTGAAGTGTCAACGGTGGCCTCTATCGTTCAGGAAGAAACCATAAAAGCGGACGAAAAAGCCCGCGTAGCCGGTCTTTATCTGAACCGAATCAAACGGGGCATGCTGCTGCAAGCCGACCCGACGGTGAAATTTGCCTTGGGCGATTTCGGAATCAAGCGGGTGCTTAACGTGCATTTGAAGATTGATTCGCCTTACAACACCTACATCTACGCCGGATTGCCTCCGGGGCCAATCAACTTCCCCGAAATTTCGAGTATTGAAGCGGTGTTAAACGCCGAAGAGCATGCCTACCTGTACATGTGCGCCAGCGACGAATTCAATGGTTACCACAATTTTGCCAAAACCCTGCGCGAACACAACATCAATGCCCGGCGCTACCAGGAAGCACTGAATGCAAATAAAATATGGAAATAAATGAAACTATTATTGGTCTCCTGGCTAATGCTGATGAAAAGCGTCGGAAACGAACGAAAGTACCGTGGGTAACGACTCACGCCAGTACGTCCAGGTATGGCCGCCCTGCCGGACGCGAAACTCGTGGGGAATCTCTTTTTTCCGCATCGCAATGTGAAGCAACGAATTGCCTTCATACAGAAAATCATCATCGCCGCAATCGATAAACCAACGCACGGCTTTTTTCTGCTCATCCGGCATATTTTCAATCAAAGCCAGCGCACTATGTTGCGCGTAATGCGCTTCCACTTCGGCGTCTGAAGCGCCGGTGTCGCCCCAACGCTCAAAATACCGTCGGGCGTCCGCTTTCGAGAGCGGGCCGGTTGCGGCGCTCAACGGACAGGCCGACGAGAACAACTCTGGGTGATGCAATGCATACATCAAGGTGCCGCCGCCACCCATCGATAAGCCGGCAATCGCCCGATAGCGCTTCTCGCTTTTTATGCGGTATTTCTTTTCAACATGCGGCATGAGTTCATCAAAAAAGAAATCTTCGTAGCGCCACTCCCCTTTCATGTCATTGAAATATCCCCGCCGACCGGTATTGGCATCGGGCATGACGATGATCATTGCTGTGGCCGAACCATTTCGAATCGCTTCGTCGGTGATGCGCAGCACCTCGCCAAACTGTACCCAGCCGGTTTGGTCGTCGCCCGCACCATGCAGCAGGTACAACACCGGATAACTGCGCTCCGAACTTTCATAATCAGGCGGCAGATAAATGGCAAAATGGCGATCCATATTCAGGATTTCGCTTTTCATCGTAAGCTTGTCGAAGACTTTTCCGGTTTGGGAAAACACTGAAGCGGAGAGAATACTTAGAGTCAGGATGGTGAACAGTTTCTTCATAATAACTTATTTAGTTGGTTCGAGGAACTAAAGATACAACTTCGGCACAGAATAAACCATTTTCGAAACACGAAACAACCGCGAAACCCGAGCTAAAACTTTTTCCGCCTGACTGTTGAAGGTTTCCGTCTTCGAGGAGAAGCTTTCCGGGTGCGTGGGGAAGGTTTCCACCTTCGTGGTGGACCTTTCCGCCTTCGGGGGGGAGGTTTCCGCCTGAATGGAGAAGGTTTTTACCTCAGTATTGGAGGCTTCGGCGTGAGTTGCGAAGCTTTCCGTCCGAGTGGTGGAGCTGTCCGCCTGAGTGGTGGACTTTTCCGCCAGTGTGTTGCAGCATTCCGTGAGAGTGTTCAATTAACTGTGTCGCTCTCCGGAGCCTTCAAGCTAGCTTCTACAGGATATTCGCTTCCGGCTCCAGTTCGACACCAAATTTTTCGGCCACCGACGCCTTGATCTTTTCTGAAAGAAGAAAGAGCTCCTTCCCGGTTGTCTGCCCATAGTTGACCAAAACCAAAGCCTGGTGTTTGTGCACTCCGGCGTCGCCTTCGCGAAATCCCTTCCATCCGCATTGCTCGATCAACCAACCGGCGGCGAGCTTGGTTTTCCCTTCTTCAGCCGGATAACTTGGCATGGTAGGAAACTCCGCTTTCAGGCCTTCAGCCAGCTCACTGTCAACAACCGGATTTTTAAAGAAACTTCCGGCATTGCCCAGCTCGGCCGGATCGGGCAACTTTGCCTGGCGAATAGCCACAACGGCTTCGCGCACATGCATGGGATGCAGCTCGCCACGCGCCTCCACTTCGGCTTTCAATGTGCCGTAATCAAGCTTGAACTCCGGAAACTTTTCCAGCCGAAAAACAACTGAAGTCACAATAAAGCGGTTCTTCAATTCTTGTTTAAAAATACTGTTCCGGTAGGCAAAGCGGCACTGTTCGGCAGGAATGGAGTACGTGCTCATGGTTTCCAGGTCGAAGCCATTGACGGTATCCACAAAATCTTTCACTTCTACGCCATAGGCGCCAATATTCTGCACAGGCGCGGCACCAACTGTTCCGGGAATCAGCGATAGGTTCTCGAGTCCGTAGTACTCCGACTTCACACAGTAATCCACAAAGCGGTCCCAATCTTCACCAGCACCCACTTCGAGCCAAACCTGGTTCCGTGTTTCGCGAACCACCTGCACTCCCGGCACATTCGGATGAATGATCAAACCATCAAAATTGTTCACAAAAAGCAGGTTGCTTCCCCCTCCCAGCAAAAAGATGCTCTCCTCTTTCCACGAACGATTCCCTTGCAGAAATTCACTTAAATCGTCCATTTCAGTAAACTCAAAAAAATAGCGGGACTTGGCTTCAACGCCAAAGGTATTGTAGGTTTTAAGGGAGAAATCTTCGAAAAAACGGATCATAGAATTTTTTTGGCAAAGATAATAGAAGCTGTTTCAATTTCGTTTATTTTGTACAAAAGTAAAAATCCGCCTTGAAAAAAGTTATTCTATCTGTTACGAATGATCTGGTGACCGACAGCCGGGTGCATAAGGTGGCCCTGAGCTTACAGAAAATGGATTTCAAAGTGTTGCTGGTTGGTCGCAAGCTTCCGAAAAGCAAAAAGCTGGGTCATCGTCCGTACAGAACTCACCGGATGAAGCTTTTTTTCAAGAAAGGCCCCCTGTTTTATGCCGAATATAATTTTCGGCTTTTTTTGTTTCTCAGGATACGGAAAGCCGACATTCTTGTGGCAAATGACCTGGACAGTCTGCTGGCCAATTATCTGGCTTCGAAATTGAAAGGCAAACCCTTGGTTTACGACAGTCATGAGTTTTTTACGGAAGTTCCCGAGCTCATGGACCGGCCTTTTAAACGAGCGATTTGGCAACGCCTTGAGCGGGCTATTTTGCCCAAATTGAAATATGCCTATACGGTTTCCGAATCGATTGCGGCCAGCTACCAGAAAAAGTACGGGATCCCATTCCGGGTGGTGCGCAACCTGCCACACCGCGAAGAACTGATGATTGTGCCACACGAAAAAAGTCTGGCCACCGACGACCGAAAAACCATCTTATACCAAGGTGCTTTGAACATCGGCCGGGGCCTGGAATTCGCCATCAAAGCCATGCAGTATATTGATGACACACGGCTCCTGATTGCCGGCGATGGTGACATTGCCCTGGCTTTAAAACAATTGGTCGCCGATTTGGACTTGGCGGACCGGATCACTTTTCTGGGGAAAATTCCGATGGAAGACATGAAATATATCACCGCCCAGGCTGATTTAGGACTATCGATTGAAGAAGACCTGGGTTTGAACTACCGCTTTGCACTGCCCAATAAATTGTTCGATTACATCCAGCAGCAGGTTCCGGTTTTGGTAAGCAACTTACCCGAAATGAAAAAGATTGTTGACCAATACCAAATTGGGATGATTTTGGAAAGCCATGAACCACAGCAAATGACCGGGCAACTCCATGAAGCTCTATTCAATCGGGAGCTTCGTGAGAAATGGTACGAAAACCTGCGCCTGGCTGCGCACGAGCTGTGCTGGGAAAACGAAGAACAGGTGCTGTTTGATGTTTTTGAGGCGTTGAAAAGTAATTCGCGATGAGCATTGGGGATTGGACAATCATCCAATGACCAATTATCCACCGCACTCTTCAGCGGTAAACAAGTCCGGGTATTTCCCCTTCACTTCTCGCGTCCGGTAGTAGGCTTTCATCCGATTGATATCTTGCTGCGGATCATCGCTAAGCGGCAGGGTTTCGAGCCAACCAATTTCCTTTCTTCCAAAATCAAAAAAGCCCAAATAAACGGTGGCGCCGGTTGCTTTGGCAATCGTGTGAAATCCGGCTTTCCAGCGCGGATTCAACTGCCGGGTTCCTTCGGGCGTGATGGCCAGGTGCATCTCCTCTCTGCTATTCATTTCATTAATGACCTGCTTAACCACAGTTGCGCCTTTAGACCGATCAATGGGCAGCGCGCCCATTTTCCGCAGAAAAAAACCCGCCGGCCAAAAGAAAAACTCTTTCTTGATCATCACATGAGCCACGCCGCCCACCGATGTATAATACAAATACGAAATCACAAAATCCCACGCGCTGGTATGGGGCACCCCAATAATGATGGCTTTCTTGTGGGGCATTACGCCATTGATCGTTTTCCAGCCCCAGAGTTTGAGAATAATCCGGCAAATATGTTTCACTTTCTGTTCGTATGATGAATTATGCAATAAAACCACAATTGTTGACAACTATCCAAGCTACAGCTTATTTTCCCACAAAGGTACAAGAAGCACAAAGTTAGTTGACTCATCGTTGGCTCATCTTTATCCCGGATTATGCATTTGAGT
>NZ_LGIA01000028.1 GCF_001270965.1 Sunxiuqinia dokdonensis
TCGCACGGTTTTTATTGATTTGACGGGAACGTCGGATGAAGTGAAAACGATGGATCGCCTGAAACTTTTGTATGAAGTCACCAACCTGAAAACATTGTCTGGCAATCCGTTGCCAGTCAGTATCGATATTGCCAACCAATAAACAGAAAGAGCGGCGAACTTGGTTCACCGCTCTTTCTCTAAACAAACAACTAAAATTACCTTTACACCTTTACAATCACTCAACCAATCAACCCCTGAAAAGTATAAGAAAAAGAAATATTGTGATTGCAAAGCAAGTTCTGATACGAACTCAAGAGGGAATTTGTTTCGTCGGACACGCTAGGATTTTTGATAATTGGCACGGACTTTTTCCAAAAGCCGCTTGGTTGCAATAATCCCTTCTTCCTCGGAGAGTTCGCTTCCTTCGTATTCAATACCAATATACCCCCGGTAGCCGGCATCCAACACAATCCCGATCATCCGTTCGTAGTCGGTTTCGGCTTCGTTGCCTTCTTCATCAAAACGGATTGATTTGGCGCTCACCGCCTTGGCAAAAGGCATCAGCTCTTCAACGCCCTGGTAGCGGTCGTACCATATTTCGGGATCATAACTCACTCTAAAGTTGGCAAAATCGGGTAGCGTTCCTATTCTTGGGTGGTCGGTCATGTTCATCACATCGGCCAGCCAGCTGCCATCGCTTGAATAACCACCGTGGTTTTCAACCAGGATGTTGATGTTGGCCAGCTCGCCGTATTCACAAAGCAGATGCAGCCCATCGGCAGCCAGCTTTTTCTGTTCTTCGTAGGAGCCTTGGCTTCCGGCGTTGACCCGCACGGAGTGGCATCCCAAAAATGCTGCTGCGTCAATCCATTTTTTGTGATTCTCCAACGTTTGCAGGCGTTCTTCCCGTGTAGGAGCGCCAACCATCCCTTCAGCGTCGCACATGATAAGCAGCGATTTCACACCCGCATCATCACAAGCTTTGTTCAGATCGATGAGGTAGGCCTGGTTTTGGGCTTTGTCGAAAAAGCACGTGTTCACATATTCAACCGCATCAATGCCTAACCTTCTGGCATAAGCCGGAAACTCGATGTTTTTCATGGTGGCACTTTTTTCAATGCTGGCGAAGTCGTTGTGCAACATATCATTGAACTTCTCCCAGCCGGCCTCACGCGCCTTGCCAAAAATCTGGTTGTTCACCGACCATTCGGCCAGCGAGATTTTGAATAATTCTTCTTTTTTGCAGCTGGTCAGGCTTGCGGGGAAAGAGCTAAGCAACACACCAGAAGTCACAACTGCTGACTGTTGGATAAAGGACCGTCGGTTTAGTTTCATCTTCATTTGTTTATCGATTTAGAGTTGAAAGCTAATTTAGGAAGAAAGTTTCATCCGTCAAATTAAAAGATTCTGAAGGTCAGCACGATTAAAAAGTATTTTTCTTGCATTTCGTAGCGAAAGGTTTTGGGCAATAGCCTAACTTGTATTGAAAATCTACTTTAAAACTAAATTCAAATCAAAATGGAAAATTATCAAAACCTGGTTGAAAAAGCCTATGAGCTTATTTTAACCTACGGGCCTAAGATTGTTTTGGCAATCCTTGTATTGATCATTGGTTTGTGGATTATCAACCGCTTTACCCGTGCGACCCGACAGCTGATGGAACACCGAAATGTCAATGTTTCATTGGTTGGCTTTGTTTCAAGCTTGACGAATGTTGGACTAAAAGTGCTGCTGCTAATTAGTGTGGCAGGCATGATTGGCATTCAAACAACCTCGTTCATTGCAATCATTGGAGCTGCCGGTCTGGCCATTGGATTTGCGCTGCAGGGCACCCTGGCCAACTTTGCCGGCGGCGTGATGATTCTGATTTTCAAACCCTACAAAGTGGGCGATCTGATTCAAACACAGGGACATTTGGGTGTCGTTAAAGAGATTCATATTGTCGTGACAATCTTGCTGTCGCCCGAAAGCAAAACGATCATTATTCCGAATGGAGCCATTTCAAACGGAGATATCACCAACTACACCACCGAAGGGAAAATACGCGTTGACCTGACCTTCGGAATTTCCTATGCATCGGACATAAAAAAAGCCAAAGAGGTTTTGTTGGCCGTCTTAACATCACATCCGAAAGTGATGACCGATCCGGCCCCATTTGTTGGCGTGAGTTCATTGGCCAGCAGCTCGGTCAATTTAGCCGTTCGCCCGCATGCTTTGCCCGAAGACTATTGGACAGTTTATTTCGATGTGTACGAGCAAGGAAAAGAGGCCTTGGATGAAGCCGGAATTACGATTCCATTTCCACAGATGGATATTCATTTTGGAAATAACACCATTCCGCCACTGCCAACGGTTGGTGGCGAAATTCAAACCGTCAATTAGAAATCTGTTAAAAAATGGATTTTTTTCTATCGGACTGTCATCAAAATTTGGCAATTCGGATAATAATTCATTTTTTTACACTCTCAAAGTTCAAACAAGATTAAAGCATAAATACAATATGGCTTCCGTGGTGGGGTCTTCTTCAAACAAGAAGGTAATAGCCATATTGGTATTTTAAAGATTATACAAATGAATCAGATCATGTTAACAAACTGGTGGTGGCGCAATAACTTTTCACATTTCCGTGGAGAGGAGTAGCTTACATGCCAGTCATGATCAAAAAAAGCGGCTTATCGGTACACGGTAAGCCGCTTTTTTTATGTCGAAATTTAAAAAATGAAATAAAATGAATCCAATTAATGTGCAGGTGAATATGAAGAAAATCCTGGCCGACACGCTAACGCCGGTCAGTGTTTATCTGAAATTCCGGGAATTATTCCCAAATTCCATTTTGTTGGAAAGTTCCGATTATCATGGAAATGAAAACGCGTACTCCTTCATTTGTATCAAACCCATGGCGTGCTTCACAGCCGATCAGGGCCTGATTACCATCGACTACCTGGGCAAACAGGTGATGAGCAAAGAAGTGAACGACCACAAAACCGTTGCGGTGGAGCTGGATGCATTTTTTAAGTCCTTCAACTTGAGCGGTGCTGTGGACAACACCCCGGCCAATGGACTGTTTGGCTACCTCAGTTTCGATTCCATTAAGTATTTCGAAAAAATCAATATTACCGCCGAACGGAAGGAAGCCTATTCGGTGCCGGAAGTGAAGTATTGTTTTTACAAGTACATTTTGGCCATTGATCATTCGAAAGACATGATTTCGCTGATTGAAAACCTGGCCGAAGGCGAAACGGCAGAAATGGCGCAAATCGAGTCGTTGCTCAAAAACCTGTCGTTTCCCGACACCAAATTCGATTTGGAAGGCGAAGAATCATCCAACATCACCGATGAAGAGTACCGGCAGATGGTGACCAAAGGCAAGGAGCATTGTTATCGGGGCGATGTGTTCCAGATTGTCTTGTCGCGCCAGTTTGCCCAAAAGTACAAAGGCGATGAATTTAACGTTTACCGCGCCTTGCGGTCTGTTAATCCATCGCCTTACTTGTTTTTCTTCGACTATGGCGATTTTCGGATTTTTGGATCCAGCCCCGAAGCGGAGTTGCGCATCAAAAAGGGGCGAGCCATTATCAATCCCATTGCCGGCACATTCCGGCGGTCGGGCAACGACGAGCAGGACCGGATTCTGGCGGAGCAGCTGTGCGCCGATCCCAAGGAAAATGCGGAACACGTCATGCTGGTGGATCTGGCGCGAAACGACCTGAGCCGCAATGCCGAAGATGTGACGGTAGACAGCTACCGCGAAGTGCAGTACTTTTCGCATGTCATTCACCTGGTTTCCGAAGTGTCGGGCAAGCTGCCTGAAAATGCCAACATGGTCACTGTTTTGGGCGATTCGTTTCCGGCCGGAACTTTGTCGGGCGCCCCCAAACACATGGCTTTGCAACTGATTGACCGCTACGAAAATCAGCGCCGCAGCTATTACGGAGGAGCCATCGGCTTTATGGGCTTCGACAACAGTTTGAACCATGCCATTATGATCCGCTCATTTCTGAGCAAAGGGAAAACCCTATATTATCAGGCAGGCGCTGGCATTGTAGCCGACTCGAAAGAAGAAAACGAACTGCAGGAAGTGAATAATAAGCTGGCTGCCCTGAAAAAAGCCATTGAAATTGCAAAAGAAATTTAATTCCAGACCCAATGAAAATAGTAGTCATTGATAATTACGATTCATTCACCTACAATTTGGTGCATGCCATTAAAAAGCTTTCCGGCCAGCCGGTTGACGTGATCCGCAACGATGAGCTGGAACTGAAAGACCTGGAAAAATACGATAAGATCGTGCTGTCGCCGGGCCCGGGAATTCCCGTGGAAGCCGGCCTGTTGCTCGATATTATCCGCGAGTTTGCTCCGCGAAAAAGCATGCTGGGTGTTTGCCTCGGGCATCAGGCCATTGGCGAAGCTTTTGGAGCCAAACTGACCAACATGAACCGCGTGCTTCACGGGATTGCCACGGAAGTTAAACAACTGGCACCTGATCCCGTTTTATTTGAAAATGTTTCGGAACAATTTGAAGCTGGCCGTTATCACAGCTGGATTGTGGAACAAGATGGACTTCCGGCTTGCTTTGAAGTGACCAGCAGAGATGGCAAGGGCATGATCATGTCGATGAAGCACAAGGAGTACGATTTACGCGGTGTGCAGTTTCACCCCGAATCCGTATTAACTCCGGAAGGTGAGAAAATGATCGCGAACTGGTTAAGAGAACTTCCCAGTCCTGCCAATGCAGAAGCTCCGGCACCTAACTCGCAAACTTGAAACTCGAAACTAAATGAAATGAAAGATACATTAGACTATTTATTTGAAGGAAACAGCCTGAGCAAAGCACAGGCACAGGATTTATTGACCCGTGTTGGCGAAGGACAGTTTTCGGAGGCCGAAATTGCAGCTTTGTTAACGGTTTTCAGAATGCGGAAAATTAAAGGTGAAGAAATGGCCGGATTTAGGCAAGCCATGTTAAACCTCTGTATTCCTGTTGATTTTTCAGACTACAACACCATTGATGTGGTTGGAACCGGCGGCGATGGAAAAAACACCTTTAATATTTCAACCCTGAGTTGCTTTGTGCTGGCGGGAGCCGGATATAAGGTAACCAAACACGGGAACTACGGACTGAGCTCCGTGAGCGGCTCATCCAACATGTTTGAATATTTTGGCTATCAATTTAGCAACGATACCGGTAAACTGCGTCGCGAAGTGGAAGAAACAGGCCTCACTTTTTTTCATGCGCCACTTTTTCACCCGGCCATGAAGTATGTTGGACCCGTGCGCAAGGCCCTGAAAGTAAGAACCATATTCAACATCATGGGACCAATCATGAACCCATCATCGCCCAAAAATCAGCTGATTGGCGTGTCCGACCTTGAGATTATGGATCTTTATGACCAGGCGATGCGCGATGGCGACCAGCAATACATGATTGTACACAGCCTCGACGGTTACGATGAAGTTTCGCTGACCGCGGAAACGCGTTATGTTTCTGATGAAACCGAAGATAACCTGGCACCGGCTGATTTTGGTTTTGAAAAACTACAGCCGGAAGAACTTTCGGGTGGACATTCGGTTGTGGACGCCGCCAAAATCTTCGTCAATATTCTGGAAGGAAATGGAACCGAGGCTCAGCAAAATGTAGTAATTGCCAACGCAGCGCTGGGAATTAAGTGCATGTTTCGCGCCAAATCGTTGGCCGACTGCGTGGCCGAAGCCAGTGATTCGCTGAAAAGCAAAAAAGCGCAGGCTGTGTTTAAAAAATTATTCAACCAATAAGTCGGAAATCGAATGACTATTTTAGATGAAATAAACGCAAACAAGCGCCGCGAGGTAGAGCAGGCCAAAGCGAAAATCAGTGTGGAAGAACTCAAGCTGTCACCTTTTTTCAAGCGTTCAGTCAATTCGCTAAAAGCGGCATTAAAAGCTGATGGAGCTTCGGGGATTATTGCCGAGTTCAAAACTAAATCACCGTCAAAAGGGGTGATTAATGACCAAGCAGAAGTGACTGAAGTAACGTCTGGCTACGTAGCGGCGGGAGTTTCCGGCTTGTCGGTTTTAACGGATGAACAATACTTTGGAGGATCGTTCGAAAACCTGGCCAAAGCCCGGATGGCCAACCCGAAAACACCGGTCCTTCGAAAAGATTTTATGCTCGACCCCTACCAGGTATACGAAGCCAAAGCACATGGCGCCGACCTGATTTTACTGATCGCGGCCAGCCTCAGCAAAGACGAAATGTTGCACCTTTCGGAAACCGCCAAAGCGCTTGGATTGGAAGTTTTGGTTGAAGTGCATACCGAAGAGGAAATTGAAAAGCTGAATCCGCTGGTCGATTTGGTAGGCGTGAACAACCGGAACCTGAAAACCTTTGAGGTCGATTTGGAAACATCGGTTCGCCTGAGCAAGCTTTTACCAGCCGGCGTATTCAAGATTTCCGAAAGCGGATTATCTTCGGCAGACCATATTCACTACCTGCGCAAGGCCGGCTTTAAAGGCTTTTTGATGGGCGAAAATTTTATGAAAACAGCATCGCCAGGCCAGGCCTGCGCTGATTTTATCAAACAGTTATAAAAAGAGATTGATCGGATGACTTGAAGTCATCCGATCAATAAAAAAGTGAAAATGAAAACACTGAAAATAAAAGTTTGTGGCATGCGCGGGCCCGAAAATATTCGGGAGGTCATGCTCGCGTCGCCCGACTATTTGGGATATATTTTCTACCCAAAGTCGAAGCGATTTGTCGGCGAAACGCCCAACCCGGAGATTTTTAGCCTGGTTTCCGGATCTACACAAAAAGTAGGGGTTTTTGTCAACGAAAACTTGGAAAAAGTCCGGACCATTTGCGCTAACTTTGGCCTTGAAGTAGCCCAGTTGCACGGGTGTGAAAGTCCGGAATATTGCCTGGCTTTAAAAGAAGGCGGCTTGCAGGTTGTTAAAGCTTTTTCGGTGGATGAACATTTCGATTTTCGACAACTTGAAAACTATGTTGGCGCAGTGGATTATTTCTTGTTTGATACCAAAGGCAAATTACCCGGCGGCACTGGCCAGAAATTCAACTGGAACCTGTTGCAAAACTATCAATTACCAGTCCCTTTCTTTTTAAGTGGCGGAATTAAGCCTGCTGATGTGGAAGCGCTTTCGGTATTCAACCACAAGCAATTGTATGCATTGGATATCAACAGTGGGTTTGAAATCAATCCGGCTGAAAAAGACATAGAAAAAGTTAACAAATTTATCAGTCAAATCAGAAAATCAGCGATCTAGTATCATGAATCTGGAATCTAAAAATCTTACGATATGAACTATCAAGTCAATAAAAAAGGTTATTACGGCGAATTTGGGGGAGCATACATTCCCGAAATGATGCATCCCAATATTGAAGAACTACAGCAACGATACATGGAAATTATCAACTCGTATAATTTCCGGCAGGATTTTATTCACCTGCTGAAACACTACGTTGGACGGCCATCACCGCTGTATTTCGCCAAGCGCTTGTCTGAAAAATATGGTTCGAATATTTATTTGAAACGCGAAGATTTGAACCACACGGGCTCGCACAAAATCAACAATACGATTGGGCAAATTTTGCTGGCTAAATCGTTGAATAAAAAGCGGATCATTGCCGAAACAGGCGCTGGTCAGCATGGTGTGGCCACGGCTACAGTTTGCGCACTGATGGGCATGAAATGCATTGTTTACATGGGAGCACTGGATGTGGAACGTCAGGCTCCCAATGTAAAGAAGATGAAGATGCTGGGCGCCGAGGTAATTCCGGCGGTTTCGGGTAACCAAACGCTGAAAGATGCCACCAACGAGGCGATGCGTGACTGGATTAACAACCCGGAAGATACGCACTACATCATTGGGTCGGTGGTTGGGCCGCATCCGTATCCCGATATGGTGACCCAATTTCAGGCGGTGATCAGCGAAGAAATCAAAATGCAGCTGGACGAGCACATTGGACGCGAATTTCCAACCCGCGTCATTGCCTGCGTGGGCGGCGGAAGTAATGCGGCCGGCGCTTTTTATCATTTCCTGGAGAATGAATCGGTGGAACTGATTGGCGTTGAAGCGGCCGGAAAAGGCGTGGAAACCAAAGAAACAGCTGCCACCTTAACGCTTGGCAAAGTAGGCGTGTTGCACAGTGCCAAATCCATGCTGATGCAAACCGAAGATGGCCAGATCGTGGAACCTTATTCCATTTCGGCCGGATTGGATTACCCGGGAATTGGCCCACTGCATGCGCACCTGTTTCAAACCAAGCGGGCCAGGTATCTGTGGGCAACCGATGAAGAAGTGCTGGAATCGGCTTTGGAACTGACCCAGCTGGAAGGCATTATTCCGGCCCTGGAATCGGCCCATGCCTTAGCTGCATTGAAAAAAATCAAGCTTCAACCGGATGAGGTGACGGTGGTGAACCTCTCGGGGCGTGGTGACAAAGACATGGAAACCTATTTGAATTATTTTGGCTATTAAGATCCCTCGCCAACCTTTTCCCAAAAGGGAAGAGGCGGGCTCCCAAACGTGACAGCTTTTAAAATCGACTAATAATTCTCCGCGACTTCGCGGTAAAAAATAAGCAGATGAGCACACAAAATAGAATCAACCAACTTTTTCAAAGCAAGAAAGACAACATCCTTTCGGTTTATTTCACCGCTGGATATCCCAATTTGGACGATACGGCAACCATTATTCAAACCCTGGAGAAAAATGGCGTGGACCTGATTGAGATTGGGATGCCTTTTTCGGACCCGGTAGCTGATGGGCCTGTAATTCAAAACAGCAGCACGGTTGCCCTAAAAAACGGGATGAGTATCAAAAAGCTTTTTCAGCAGCTGACATCAATCCGCC
This sequence comes from Sunxiuqinia dokdonensis, assembly GCF_001270965.1. Lineage (GTDB taxonomy): Bacteria > Bacteroidota > Bacteroidia > Bacteroidales > Prolixibacteraceae > Sunxiuqinia > Sunxiuqinia dokdonensis. Next base: position 8,833 of record NZ_LGIA01000028.1, read on the forward strand.
AATCAGTAAAAATACCACTCATTTTGATGGGCTACCTCAATCCAGTCATTCAGTTTGGGGTGGAAGAATTTTGCAAAAAATGCAAGGAAGTAGGAATTGACGGACTGATCTTGCCCGATCTGCCACTGTCAGTTTACGAGGAAGAATATCAGGCCTTATTTGAACAGTACGGCTTGCACAATGTTTTGTTAATTACTCCGCAGACTTCCGAGGCCCGGATCCGGCAAATTGACGAGGCATCCAACGGTTTTATCTACATGGTGTCCAGTTCCTCAACAACCGGTGCCAAAGACAAAGTGTCGGATTTTCACCAGGAATATTTTGAACGGGTCAACCAGCTGGAGCTGAAAAATCCCCGCTTGATTGGTTTCGGAATTTCAAATCACGAAACCTTTGCCAATGCCTGCAAATACGCGTCAGGCGCCATTATTGGCAGTGCCTTTGTCAAAGCCCTGGAGCAGGAAATTAGCCTGGAAGAACGAATTTCACGTTTCGTTAATCGAATTGTAAACCCCGTTTAATTCTGATGCTGTTAATTTGTAATGCAATCGGGCTTGAAAATGTTTTAAAACAAGTTTGTCAACGAAAGGATGCAGCCACCTGTATAACAATACATTGAAGCTCAAAAAAATTTTCCATGATGTTAAATCATGTTAATCCGTATTTCCCGACATACCAAAATCCAAACGGTTGTGTTATCTTAATGGAAGTAATTAATTAAACGTTCTGTGCTATGATTGAGTATGCAAAAGTAATTTTACCAAAGGTTAGCTTTAGCCGGGATTTATTCCGCAAAGAGCTGATCAAATGTGCTAAGTGGGCTGAGAGCCCGGATGATCTCAATGAGCTGCGTGAATGGTGTGATGAGAATTTTGGGGATATGTACCCCGAAATTTTAAATGATGTTCTTTCAACGATTGCTGCATAAAGACACGAAAAAAAAAGGTCCCAAATCGGGGCCTTTTTTTATTAACGATCCATCCATTTTTTAAACAAGGATACTTTATCGCGGCTAACTAAAATCGGCTCGTTGTACTTTCCGCTGGCTGGTTTCACCTTTAGCCGGCTTCCCGAATAGATCACCACATCTTTTATCCAGTTAATATTCAGCAAATAGCTCCTGTTTACACGAAAGAAAAGCGCCGGATCAAGCATGTCGCTCAACTGATCCAGCGAGTAGTCAATATCCAGCATTTTTCCTTCTGCGTGCATCAAAAAAGTACTTTTCTCCTGAACGAAAAAACTCTCGATTTCCTGAACCGAAATGGATTGATAATGCTGCCCAACTTTGATAAAAAACCTTGATTTGTAGGAGTTGGAAAATTGAGCCAGAAGTTTCTGCATGCCCAACTGCATACTCACTTCCGGAAAAGTGGACGCCGAAAATATGACTTTATATTTGTCGATGGCCCGGCGGAGCTCATCGGCATCAACGGGTTTTAGCAAATAATCAATGCTATTTACTTTGAAGGCTTTCAGTGCGTATTCGTTGTAGGCAGTTGTGAAAATGACTGGCGATTTAATCGAAACCAAATCGAAAATTTCGAAGCTTAAACCATCGGCCAGCCGGATGTCCATAAAGATCAAATCCGGATGCTGGTGTGTTGAAAACCATTCGGCTGCCTGGCTCACAGATTCAAGGCAGTCAAGCACTTCAACCGGTTCGCTTAGCTCAGATAAAAGTTTCTTAAGCTTTTGGGCTGCAGGCTCTTCATCTTCAATAATCACTACTTTCATGCGCTATTCTTTTAGTTGCTCTTCTATTTTTTCTGAATCAGGGGAATCATGACTTTGTAATGCTCAAAAGATTCCTGGATCACCACGTCTTCGCCACAAACCTGCCGCACCCGCTTCGCCAGGTTGCTCAATCCGGTTTGTGGTGAGTCTTCAAGCGATTGGATGTTTTGCTTGTTATTTTCAACACTGATGTAATGGGCATCTTCCAACTTAATTTGAATAACCAGCGGACTTTCCTTGGTCGCGGCATTGTGCTTTAGCGCATTCTCCACCAACAGCTGTAACGAAACCGGCAAAATGGAGGAATGCTCCGGAAGCGTTTCATCTATTTCAAGCCGAAACCTCTCCTTTCCCCGAAGCTGGTGCAAGTAAAAATATTGTTTCACAAATTTCAGTTCATCGGCCAGTGGAACCGTGTCTTTCGGATTGTTGTCCAACAAATAGCGATAGCTCGAAGCCAGTTTCTGAATAAACTCATCGGCCAGCTTGGGATCAGTGTAAACCAGCGACGAAAGGGTATTCAAACTATTGAAAAGAAAGTGTGGATTCACTTGGTTTTTTAGGGTTTGATATTGGTACTGCAACTTTTCTTCATTCAGCTTTTGCACTTTTTTGATGGCGGCAAACAGCTGCGAGACAAAGAAAATAACGCTGCCGGTAAGCAGGCCAATGGCCGATCCAAGCAGGAAGCCTCGCATTTCATATTGCGGGATTCCATGAATAAAGTCGGCAGGACTGGCACCCTGAACAATGGACAGGGTGATGCCTGTAAGCACAAAAAGGACGAAGCCAAT
>NZ_LGIA01000029.1 GCF_001270965.1 Sunxiuqinia dokdonensis
TCGAAATGTAGCCCTTCGCGATGTATTCCAAAATATGTGGCCGTGTACCTCCTTCTTTGGTGGCATTGTTCATGAGCAACTCATAAGCGCTTTTCACATCATAGTCCCGAATGCTGCGCAGGTACGAACCCGAAATAAAGGGTGCAGCATGGTCGCCGTGAAAGAAGGTGGGCATGAAACCGGTCTTTTCACCTTTGTCAATCAGCGACTGGATCACGTCGTTGGTGACATCAGGTGACAACATGCCCAGCAACACCAGCTTGTTTCGGTAGGTATCCCACAAAGAGGGATTCGTGTAGTAGCGAAATCCTTTGTTCACCACTTCCCCACTTTCGTCGGTAAACTCGCCGTTCACATCGCTGCGCAGAGCAGGCCATAAAAATGAGCGATACAAGGAAGAGTAGAACAATTCTTTTTGACGTTCCGTTCCTCCGTTCACCTGAATTTTAGACAGCAGATTCTCCCAGGTTTGGTTGGCTTCGTTTTTTACTTCTGAAAAACTTTTTGCGCCTACTTCGGCTTCGAGGTTTTCTTTGGCGTTTTCGGTGCTCACAAACGACAGCCCGACTTTAATTTCCAAAGGCTGATCGGAATCTTCAAAGTTCACCACTGAAATTTCGTCTCGCCCATCACCCTTCGATTCAATATTTTTTATCGCATGATTGGTTTGTGCATAAAAATAAATTTTGCCGCCCGTTTGCTGATAGCCCTGAAAAACTTGCTCGCCTTGTTGCTCAATTTGCCAGTCGCTCACCCGTTCGTTGGAGCGGGTCAATTGTGCCACCAGCTTTTTGGGTTGATTGGGCTCAAAAGTGTATTTGTGATAGCCTACACGCAAGGTCGAAGTCAGCTCCGCGTTGATGTTGTAGCGCTCCAGTACAACCTGGTAATAGCCTGGTTCGGCCGACTCGTTTTCGTGGCTGAAAGCCGAAGCAAAATCTTGGGGATCCACCTCTCCGGTTACCGGCAAAAACGGGATGTGACACAGATTCCAATGTCCCTTGTTGGTGTGGGTAAAGGCCAAAATCTTCTCGTCCTCGTACTCATAGCCAGCCCCGCTTCGCCACTCGGTAATCGGACTCAATTGTACCATGGCGTTCGGAAGCGAGGAGCCCGGATACGTTAAACCAGCCCAAACACGCCAATTTTCGGGCGGCGTATAGCCAATTTCTTTGGGGTTGGTCAAAGGAGCTGTACCAAGGAAAGTATTGACATAGCTGGTCAATTTTTTCTCTCCTTCGGAAGAACTATTACTAGTTACAGAAGTGCAACTTACAGCCGAAATTAAAACTGCTAAAATCAATAATGTTTGTTTCATCTTTAAGGTTTTCTGTTTAAAATCAATTTATCAGCACTTTAGCTTGGTATGACTTACTTTCTGAAGTGATACGTATGAAATAAATTCCCGGAATATTGATGGCAGGACTGAACGTAATCAGTCCATCGCCAGCTACCCGCCTGGATTCAAACAATTGAATCATCTGCCCGGATTGGGAGTATATTGAGACCTTGCAAACCTGACCGGCTTTCTCTGACAATTGGATTCTCAACTCCGATCCTCTGGATGCCGGGTTTGGGAAAACAGGCACAGCCAGCTTTGTTTTCTTACTTTCAAGTTTGCTGACAGCTGTCGGCGTATTTTCTGAGTTAAACGCCACGTTCAGAAACGAAGAGGCTGCTGCCGCCTGACCCATCATTCCTACTTCCGCTGGGTTTAAGCTTGTGCGGTGCAAATTCCATTTGCCCTTTGAATCTTCATAGCTCCCCGCATAATAACCACGTTTGTCTCTGTTGTTTGCGCTAAGGAAATCCATGATGTCTGCTGCGATTGTGAAGAACTCCTGGTCTGCCGTTTCCTGGTACATATCCAATAAAGCATCAATCATATCATCACCTCCCCAAAATGAGATTTCGCTCAGACCTTGTCCGGGGGTGTACCACCTGTCAAGGCAACTGGTCATCATTTCATGCGCATCATTCAGGTACTTTTCTTCTTTGGTTATTTGATACAACAGAATGGCATTTTGAATCACAACGGTTGTTTGATAAGCACGGTAGCCTCCTCCCCGCTGGGTTAAGCCATTGACAATGCCATCCAGTGACCAGCTTCCATTTTGATAATAACTTGCCTGATTGAATAATTTAGTGGTTGCATCTTTAATTTTGACAGCATAGTCGTTTTCTGTTTCGTAGTAAGCCAGCGCTTCATCCAGGTACCTTGTGTCACTGGTTACCTGGTACAATTTGGCAGCGGCGTAACTGGTGTAATTCACCGACATGGAGAACAACATCCCAAAACCAAGTTGATTTTCATGCTGCGGAATCGCATATCGGCTGTCGCGTATGCCATTATTAAATTCATAAGCAATTTTCAGATTTCCGAGTGTCGTCTGATCTTGCGCCAAATCATAAATATGGCAAAACGGCATCATTAGCTGTCCGTTATCGTCATAGAAACGTTCGCCATTATTTCCCGGAAGCACGGCAAAACCAGTCCTCCCCGCTTTGGTTGTTTTGTATTGCTCAACGGCTTCAAGATAATTGGAAAACATGGATTCATATTTCTCAGGGTTGACTTTCCAGGCATTTACCAAGGCCCGCAACATATGCGAAGCCGGCCACACAAAACTAGTTCCCTGCACAAACTGCGATGAAGCGTCAATTACTTCGGCGTACAAGCCATTGCTTTTGTTGTAAAACTCCTTATGAATCTGATCCAAAAGCTTTTCTCCGTAATATTGATATTTATTGTCGTATAAATCTACAGCAACCATCGTGTGTATTTCGGTTGCATCAGCTGTTACCGCAGCAATTGTAATGGTGTCGTTTTGATAGGAACTTGTCTGCGACTCATAAACCAGGTAGGCTGAATGGTCATCTCTATTTGTGAATGTAAATTCTCCGCCAATTGCAGCCGTTGTCACTTGCCAGTCGCTTATAAGTTCGCCCGGAACGCTGACCAAAACGGAATCCCTCCCGCTATTTAATACTTTAAGGCTACCCTCAACGACTACAAAATTCTTTAAAACCCACGAAGTTCCAGCTCCCCGGATCAGGTTATGCTGCCCGGTTAAGTCTAATACTACATCGCCCTCGCCGTCACTCAACAGCCAATTTGCTGCCAGGCCACTTTCGTTACCTGTTAACTGGATGTCTTTATTCGCGTTGATTTCATCACTGGTTCTTGCTGTGTTCCAAATTCTGAAATCAGCCAATTTCCCTTCCAGTCGGCGCCCCTTCCAAAGCGAACCTTCCCCCATAAAGAGTTTGGCTGTGGAACGAAGCATCGGCCCACTCAACACTCCCTCTTTCACCGGAACACCATCAATATATAGATTGACGTTATTATCTGTACTTACGCTGACAGCTACGTGCTGCCACTGCTTAAGTTTGATAGAACTTTCCGGAGATTTTACGGCTTCCCAATCACCTGTTCCAATACTCATTTCCAACTGGCCATTTGAGTTGAACCGAAAGGCGAATCCCACAGATCCCGAAGCCTCACTCCATGACTCATTCGCCATGATATAGTTACCCGACCAATTATCAACATACAACCAGGTTTCAATGGTAAACTCAGCAGTTGAATATTCATCGAGATTTCCGCAGTCGATGTAGCTTTCCGGCTGAGACGAATCGAATTTCAATATCCACGATTGCCCTTTTGACTTGAAAGAAACAGCGATTAAAAACAAAGTACATATTCCAAATAATAAGAACCTCGTCGCTGAATATCTATGTTTTACGTTGGTTTTAACCATGAAAATTTTGTTTGAGGCTTAATGAATCTGATACTTGTGAATTAAAGCTGCTGCCTCTTTTGATGTCAGCACCGAAACACAGCCATGCCGGGCGTCAGGCGGAAAGTTGGCATCATCCACCACCTTCCAGTTCATTAAATCGGGCGACGACGACGCTCCAAAACGGTTGGTCATGCAATAGTCGTAATACAGTAGCCAACCGGGCCGAACGGGATCTTTGATAACGGTCGGACCTTCGGTGATTACGGGGACAATCTGCCCATCGTTCAGATGTCCTTCCACAATTTCATAGGGTCCTTCCAAATGTTTTGAAGTGGCCAGACGAATGGCTCGTCTTTCCCCGGTTTTTACTCCAAACTCCTCCTCTTTATGAAAAAGATAGTACGTCTCTTCGTGTTTCAGCAAGGTGCCATCGATCACGGAATAAGAAGGCTCGAAAAGCACTTTGGCAGGCGTAAAATTCTTCCAATCGCTTGTGCGGCTATACCACAGCCGGCTTTCTTTCCAGCCTGCATCTTTAAATGATGATGACCAAATTAGAACATAGTCGCCCGTTTCGTCATCATAAAACCATTCCGGCGCCCAAATATTTTGACCTAAAGGTTTACCCGACTCATCAACAACGTCTTTCATCAAGGTCAACGAGCCTTCCACCTTCCAATCAATTAAATTTTCGGAGGTGACATAAAGGCATGCGGGGCCAAGTTTTTCCCGGTCATATCCTCTCCCTCCGCCAGTTGAAAGTATTCTCCAAAGGCCATCAGGACCGCGCCGAACATAAGGATCGCGCATCCAATGATCCCAAATGGGTTTGTTGTCGTTCAGGGGAAACCAATGGCGTCCGTCGGTCGACAAAGCCACGTGTAGTTTGGCAACGAGCATCGGATCGGGCAAGGGCACTTCAACCGTATTGCCCTCGGCATCGATCTCAATCCGGGTGGGATAACGCTGACGAAAATACGTCAGCATTAACACCTCCCGATCTTTTTCAATTTTGAATTGATTTTCTTCGGACTTACTGCCCGTTTGCAAGTTGGAGTTTTTCTTCAAAACCGGGTCTTTCGGTTGGGCCAAACCGGTCAAAAAGAACATCGTGAGTATGACCGCCAATAGGAATTTCATTGTTAATAAATGTTTTTGCACTATTCGCGAATCACTCAAGTTTATCTGGCTCATAATAAGATTTAGTTGGTTTAGGTTATTATATGCATACAGATATTCTTGATACAAGTTAACAGGCTTTTTCACTCACGGTGAAGGCAAATTTCATCCAAGGTGTTAACCCCGATTAAACCTTGCCACGACGCACCTATGCTTTATGGTGTAATCAAACCTTCGTTTTGCAGAAGGGCTGCTGCTTCAATGAGCATACAACCGCTAAGTTGCTCGGGTAATCCGGTAACAGAACCCGGTTTTACACTCCAGTTAGGCCCAAACAGAATCGCTGGTTTAGTCGTTCCCTGCGTCCACAATACCTCGGCGTTGTAGCGGATAAACTGAATGTATCGTTTCTTTGCTGATGCATCCAGCCGATCCTGGAGGATCAGATCGGTGAAATAGCGAATAAAGATTCCTTTGAAAAGGCCGCCGTCACCGGTTCCTTCACTTTTAAGCACAGAATTGTTGGTCAGACTGCTGGTTGTATAATCGGCCACAACAACAGCATCGTTCAGATAAGCCTTTTCGTTGAAGATTTTATATAACTCGACAGCAGAGCCAATAAACGTTCCTTGGTTGTAGGTGAAGACCCAATCTCTCTTAATCTCTCCGGTTTCGCTGTTGATGTGGTCATAAACCATCCCGTTGTTCATATTCACCAAGGTCGACTTTTCCCAGTTATAGATCTTTAGAGCCCACTCTTTGTAGCTTTCATCGCCGAATTCCTGGTACAATCGGGCTGCTAATATGCAGGCCGGACCGTTTGAACACGCGTTTTTGCTCCATTCCATTCCCTTTTTCCAGGTGATACCACCGCCTGCATTGTCATTCCAACCGGTTTTAATGTATTCCCACAATTGCAAGGTGGCTTCCTTAAATTTGGGATCATTGGTATCTTGCCAGACACGCAAGGTTGCCAGGGCAATCCACTCCATATCATCATAGAAATCGTTTTCAAAGGTGTTTCCGTTTCTGGCTTTCACCCCGGCATACCAGTTATCAAAATAGGCACTGTACCTTGGATCGTTCGTTCGTAGCCAGGCATCGGTAAGAACATCCAGCGCATGTGCCTGCGGCCAGTAGTTCCAATCGGCTTTGCCATTGCTGTCATAGTAAAACCACTTTTCTTCGGAATTCCAGAATGAATTCGCCAACGACATGCTACTGAGGTTCGCTGCTTCGTTCCAGTCTATTCCTTCTTCTTCCGGTTCGGGGACAATACTTTCGTCATCGCCGCACGATATCAACATTGCAGGCAGTAGTAGTGCCATGTAGAGCCATCTTCTCATATTTCTTTCCTTGAATAACAGCCGGGAACAGTCTGTTGCAACCGCTCCCGGCTGTTGTATTACAGTCATTTATTTTGTTATCGAATGCGTGTAGGGTTGCCCCGCCTGCAGATAAATGGTATAATCTGCCGGAACATCGTCAAAATCACCCATCAGCTTCCACTTGTTATCCCACTGGGTAGGATTGTCGATTAATCTAATATAATAATACGATTCCGGGCTGGTCGGCGTAGGCCTGGAATCAGTTCCATTCAGCGTGCCCCACTCCAGTTCAGTTTCAGGGTCTGTTCCTCCATTTTCTTTCACAAACATGCGGAATTTGTACCGTTCATCCCGGCCCCAACTTTCCTGTTTGAAAGTGACAGTCTGGTCTTCGGCCCGGAATATGCCATTTCCGACATAAGGAAGATCGAATAAAATCTGCCCTTCGGGAGAGAAGTAGAACCCAATTCTTGTAACCAGTGCGTAAGTACAGGCACCGGTGTTGAAGTCAAGTGTGATCCGATAAACACCTGTTGTTTCAACGGTAGAAGTACCATTTTCTTTTATTAGACTTCCGTCGGTGAAAAATTCCCTGTGGACATCAGAAGTGCCGTCGGTGAAATAAAATGGGTCACCTGCAGTCAATTGCGTGTAAATCTCGAACTCGCCTCCGGCAACTGCTTTCATTTGGTGAGCCTGAGAAAGGTCGTCTCCACCTTCAGAGCCCTCGCCTGTTACATAAACATCGATAGGGAGATCGGCAAAACCAGCCAGGCGCGTAACTGTAATTGTTCGTTCCTCTTCTGCTTTGAGCGTTCTGAGCCCTTTTGATGAGAAAACGGTCCATTTAAAAGTTCCGGTTTCCGAAGAACCGATACCCATCATGCCAGCTATTTTATTCAACTGTTTGTGCGTAATGGAAGTATTGTTATACAGCCCGTTGTTGTCGGATGAGGTTAAATAGACGGGGTTGGAAAAGTCACCGTCTGCTTTATCAAAAGCTATTTGGTAAACAGCTGTTCCGCTTTCTTCAACATTTGCATATTCCCACTCAAAATAGGTGGATGCGCCCGCCGAGGTCTCCAAAGCGACTTCTTTTCCATCAAGGGGTTCTGTCAATACGCTGACTGCTGCCAGCCTTGTATCCAAATCTCCTCCTTCATCCTCGCAAGCAGTTAAGGCGAGAAACAGAGAAGCTATCACTGTTAATCTGATTACTATCTTTTTCATCTGTTCAGGTTATTTAATTACCAAATTATGAGTATAAGACCCTTCAGGATTCAGCGAGAAAGTAATGTCGTATGTTTTATCGCTCCAACCATCGGTTGCAGGAGATTTCCACACCTGGTTGTTTGTCCACTGCTCTACATTGTTTTTTTCAACCATGTAGTAATATGCCTCATTACCTGTAGGTTTACTGTCGTTGTTGATGGCTCTCCATTCTGTTTCTCCCGTCGAACTTTCCATCCTGAATTTGTACCGGTCGTCTGAATTTTCACCGCCACTAAGGCCGGTAATGGTATGATTGGTCAATTCCCACACGCCGTAACCTTTGTAGGGCAGTTCAATCTTCATTTGTGACCAGTTAAGGAACAGGTTGACTTTCGTAACTTCCTTGGTTGTAAAAGATCCAATATTGAAGTCTAAATAATACTTGTAAACACCGGTTTTTGTAACCGATGAGCTTCCTCCTTCAACAATCTTTTCACCCTCCAAAGAGAACTCCAGCGGGGTTCCTGTTGTAGCGCTCACAAACTTGAAGCTTTCGTCTTCGGTCAGCTGGGTGTAAATTTCAAATTCACCATCGGCCAATTTTTTCATCATAAGCGCGTTGGAAAGGTCATCACCGCTTTCTGTTGCCGCGCCGGTGATGTACAAATTATCAGGTATATCAGCCAGGCCGGACAAACGGGTCAACGTAAGTGTCCTTTCTTCTTCCGCTTTCATTGGATTGATTCCTTTAGAGGAAAAAACAGTCCACTTGAGTGTTCCCTGCTGGGCGGACTCGATACCCGCCAGTGCAGCAATTTTATTCAATTGCTTATGTGTAAAGGTGGCATGGTTGCTCCCACCGTTATTATCGGCTGCTGCAACAAACAGCGGGTCGGAAAAATCTCCGTCAGCTTCATCGAAAGCAACTTCATACAAGACCATTCCGCTGTCTTCGGCCCTGGCTGGTGCCCATTCAAAAAACAAGGTGGCCGATGCTGAGGCCTGCAGCACGATTGACTTGCCATTATCCGGTTCATAAAGCGAACCGACTGCCGTTACATCCAAATCTCTCACTTCACCATCGTCGCTGCACGCGATCAAAGCGAAGATAAAAGAAGCTACTGTAAACAGTTTGATCAATATTTTTTTCATACGTAGTTTAATTTTTAACGCTGATTAATAAATGATTAATAGCCTGGGTTTTGGGTCAGGTTATCATTGATATCCCGCTGTGATTGAGGAACTGCGAACAGATAATCCCGCTCACTGTCAAATTTTCGCTCATCCAGCTGGATATACTGTGTATTTCCAGCGGCGAACTTCGCTCCATGAGGATTTCCATTCATCACTGTTTCAATCGTTCCCCAACGACGGATATCAAAAAGCCTCAGGCCTTCAATAGCCAGTTCGATGCGGCGTTCATTGCGAATTAGCTCGCGAAGGTCTCCTGCCGGATAGTTCAATGCATCAGCATCCGTAAATCCAGCCCGGGCACGAAGCGCACGGACCGTTTCGTTCCAAATGCTTTCGTCCATTTGTCCCAGTTCATTTTTTGCCTCTGCATACATCAACAGTACGTCAGCATACCGCATCAAGATCAGGTTCAGGCCTGATTCCATACCGATCGGTGCCGTGGGATCAAAATATTTCCTCAGGTAGTATCCTGTTCCTGTGGAATTTTGCCCGGGTCCAGCATATTCATCCAGGTTGGAAGCTTTCACCTCGGCAGCTGAACCAGGTTTGATGTAGATGGTAGATGTTGTTCCGTCGCCTTTTTCCCACTGGTAACCGTGATAAACGATCGTGGCTTCAAAGCGCGGATCCCGGTCCACGTAAGGATTATCTTCATTATATCCGGAAGTCGCATCATTAATATCCTTCCCGTTTTTCATGAGATAGGCATCAACCAATTCCTGTGTCGGGGCAAAGGCATTAATCCGTCCGCCGACCGAAATGGGAATAGCATCGTAAAACTCGCTCCAGGTTCTTTCGATTAAAACATAGCCCATATCAAGTATTACTTCGTCGTTGTACTCATTTTCAGGAAGAAAAAGACCTGAATAGCTTGGGAAAAGTTCATATTGTCCATAGGCACCATCCATAATATCCTCACAAATGGACGCCACGTTTGTCCAGTCATTTTCGTACAAATAGGTCCGGGCCAACAGGGTCATAGCAGCCCCACTGGTAATCCTGCCGTTTTCCGAAGTATCATATTCTCCTTTAACCGGAAGGATAGTTGCCACTTCGCTGAGCTCGTCGCGGACAAATTTGAGCACATCTGCTTTTGGTGAACGTGTCACATTGTTCGCTTCTTCCAGGCTCAGGTTATGGTCGAACAAGGGGACGTCACCGTAATGACTTGTCAGACGGAAAAACAGCGATGCACGTATAAAACGGGCCTCAGCTTTCATTCTTTCCTTCAGCGTCTCGTCCATATTCGGAACGAGATCAACATTCTCCAGAAACGTATGACAAGTTTTGATTCCCTCGTAACAATTTCTCCATTCGTTGGCAAAGCGGCCCAAGGCAGCATCGGCCTGTCCTGAAGTGATAATTTTCTCATCGGTGTTTCCCCGGCCTTCGTAAAGGTTGTCAGTCAACCTTTCGTTTGCAAAGAAATAGTTGGCACCAAACATCTGGCTGTACGCCATATTTAAAACGGCGGAAGCTTTTTCGGGTGATGTCCAGTAGTTCAAATCGGTAAATTTATTCGTGGGCGCCAAGTCCAGGTCGTTACACGAAGTAAAAAACGCCAGGAACATCGTTACAATTCCTATGCAGTATTTTCTTATCTTTTTTTCCATGGTTTGCGTGTTTTAAAATTCCAATTCCAATCCAAATCCATAATAAACCAATGTCGGATAGTTCCGGGCGCTGTTGGCCCCAACACCGCCTATTCCTCCCATGTTATTTCCGAATTCGGAAGATTCCGGATCAATAAAAGAGTTCTTCGATAGCGTCAACAGGTTTTGCGCGTTAAGGCTCGCACGTAACTTCTGAATTCCAACCCTTGAGGTTAAGCGTTTTGGCAAGGTATATCCCAATTGAATATTTTTCACACGAAGATAAGCCCCATCCAAAAGGTAAATATCAGAACCTGCTTTTCCCCAGTTGTTTGCAGATGAAGGGGAACTTGGGGCTACCAGGCGCGGCCACTCCGCATCGGGATTGGTGGGCGTCCAGAAGTCCAACTGGTGCTGATAAATTGCATACGAATAGTTGGAATGGAAAGGCTCAATGAGCTCACCACGAATATACATGTCGCGCTTTCCTACACCTTGCAACAATACACTGAAGTCAAAATTCTTGTAGGAAACATCATAGGTAAAACCGAATGTGTACCTCGGGAAAGCATTCCCCAGAACCACGCGGTCTTTTTCGTCTATCACTTCATCTCCATTAACGTCCATATACTTCACATCGCCCGGTTGTACCGAAGCTCCTACCGGAAGGGCGCTATTGGCTATTTCCTCGTAACTTTGAAAGTATCCGTCGGTCTTGTACCCAAAATAAGATCCCAGCGCTTCACCTTCACGAATCAACTTGTACAACTGGTCATTCTGATCGATACGTTCTTTCCCCCCAAAATCGGTCACTTCATTTCTCGAATCAGCAAAGTTCAGGTTGAAGCGGTGGTCGAAATTTGTCGACTTCAAACGGTAGGTTAGGGTTGCTTCCCATCCCCTGTTTCTCATTTTCCCGGCATTCTCTTTCGCCGCACTGCTTCCGAATACGGTCGATACTTCTGGTGAAAGCAGGATATCGGTCGTTTCTTTGTTGAAGTAATCGAGCGTCACATACAAGCTCCCGTTGAAAAATCCCGCGTCCAATCCAATATTCAGGTTGGCCGATTTTTCCCAAGTCAAAAAAGGATTGCCGAAGGTATATCCTGTTCCCGGTACGGATTCATTGTTGAACACATAGGTATTCTGATACATTTGGTAAACCGTTTGGTAAGAGTAGTTGTCCACGTTTTGGTTGCCCAATACACCATAGGACGTACGGATTTTCAAATCGCCAATACGATCACTGTAGCTTTTCATGAAATTTTCAGACGAAAGTCTCCAAGCCGCAGAAACCGAAGGGAATAAACCCCAGCGCTGATCTTCGGCAAATTTTGATGAGCCGTCGTACCGGACTGTAACATCCGCATAATATTTATCCATGTAGTTGTAACCTCCACGTCCGAATACAGAGGTAATGCTGGTTTGATCGGTATCTCCGTTACTGTTCGTGTTACCCGTACTTTGTACCGATTCGTCTGTAGTTGGAAGCCCCAGGTCTTCGTCTGTATATTCCCAGGCAATCCGGCTTGCTTTGAAGGTATATGATTCGTTGGAAACCCCCAGCAATCCACTCACGTTGTGTACGGAGTTGAATGTACGCTCGAAGTCGAGCATAAATTGCGTACTCAGGGTGTACCTCTTGCTGTTATAGTCTTCGGTAAGCGTATTGGAGTGAATGTATGAAACTGGTGTTTCAAGGTCGGCCGCTGAATACAACGGCACTTTCATATCTCTACGGAAACGGTGGTGCTGGGTCAGGTCGAGGCCCACCAGACCTTTGGCTTTTAAGCCATCAATAATACTAAAATCGAGGCCTAAGCTACCGATAAAATTATCTTCATCCTTGGCTTCATAGCCCCCGTCTTTCAGACGGGCCATGGTATTATCGTCTCCAATCACATCATTTATCAACCACTTACCGTCTTGCTGAAACTTGTAATAGTAATAAGGCGGAATACGCGAAGAGTTGATAATGGTATTTCCGGTTCCTCCGGCTATTGTGTTTTCATCTCTTCTGGTATAGGCCATTAAAGAGGTGAGCTTGAACCTGCCGTATTCCGTTGTATTGTTGGCACGGAAGTTATAACGCTTCATCCCAAAATCTCCGACAAAGTTACTTTCCTGGTCGAAATAACCGGCTGATATCATGTACGTACTATTCTCATTACCACCTGAAACACTCATGTTGTAATTTTGCTGCAGCCCTCTTTCCATGATTTCATTCAGGTACCAGAACTCTTCGCTGCGGTTTTCATATAAATCGCGGATCTGTGCCGGAGTAAATAGGGGAGCGTTACCTACATTCATATTCGCCTGGTCGCGGAGCATGGCGTTTTCCCAGCCCTGTACTGGCTGAAACAAGATGTCCGGATCCTGATAGCCGACCATGCTGCTGAACTTGACCGCCGGCTTTTCTGTTCTGCCTCCTTTTCTGGTCGTAACCAAAATCACACCGTTTGCAGAACGGGATCCGTAGATCGCGGCACTACCAGCATCTTTCAACACCGAAATATTTTCAATGTCATTCGGGTTCAGGTTGTTCAAGGTCGCTGTACCGGAAATCAATCCATCAATAACGATCAAGGGGTCATTGTTGCTCATCGTACTGACTCCCCGAATATTAATATTCATGTTGTTATCGTTTGGATTCATGCTCTTTTGCTGGATGATCAGGTTGGCCGAAGCACCCTGTAAAGCCTGCGATGCGTTGCTCACCGGCCGACCTTCAATAACATCGGCGTTGACCTGATCAACAGCACCAACCAAATTTTTCTTTTGCCGAGTTCCGTAACCAATCACCACCACTTCTTCCACGCCAACAAAATCTTCCTTCATCACTACCCGAATGTTGTTTTGCCCCTGCACCGGTACTTCCTGCGAGGCCATGCCAATGAAGGAAAACACCAGGCTGGCATCTTGGGGAACGTTGTCAATGGTGAAATTCCCATCCAAATCGGTAATGGTTCCGTTCATGGTTCCTTTAATCAGAACCGTAACCCCGGGAATAGGCTCGCCACCATCATTGGTAACCTGCCCGGAAACCTGTTTAGGTTGTAGTGCAAAAAAATCGGATTGCTCTTCACCTTTATTAAACAAGGCAACTTGCCGTCCAACTATTTTATAGGCGATGTTCGTTTCTTCGAAAATTTCGTTTAAGATATCCTGAATAGCAGCACTCTTACTTTCAATTGAAACTTTCTCCTGGGTGTTGATGTCACCCGAATAAAAAAAGCGGAATTCGCTTTGGTCTTCGATCTTCTTCAACACATCGTTGATGCTTGTATTTTTCATCGACAACGACAGCTTTGTCGCCTGAGAATAGCTTTCGGTTGCAAAAACTGACAACACCGACAAGCAAAGGATAAACACACTAAGCTTCATAATCATTAGAAGTTTTAAGAAGAAATACCCCAGAGGGACTTTCCTCACTCTCATTTTTTTCATATGTTTGACTTGTTAAGATTAATAATTTTTCAAAATTATTTTTCACTGGGTGGGGAAGTTCGCGGCTTTCCCACTTTTTTCGTTTTATCGGACCCGTAATGGTCATTACTTTTTCAAAATAGCGCATTATTACATAGGCTTATTGTTTTAAAATAACTAGTTATTGGCTTTTGAAATATTCAGTTTCCTTTGGTCTTTGTCATATTCGTAGTGTATCGAAAGGGTCAGTTCCATCAACTCCATCACCTCCCGAATCGATTCAAATTCGATGCTGGCGGTCATTCGTTTCTCCATCAGCGATTGGTCGATCACATTGATTTCAATATTGTACCAACGTTCCAACCGGGCAACCACCTCTCCCAACGGTTCGTCTTTCAAAATCAGCTGGTTGTCAATCCAGGAAGAAAACAGCTTGGTTTCCACTTCTGTTAAAGCAATCTCATGCCCGATGGTATCAACCACGGCCTGTTGTCCGGGCAATAAAGTGGCTTGCTTTTTCGACTTGGTGTGTAAGGTAACCTTTCCACGTTCCAAAGTAACCGCCGGAATTTCGTTGTCGTAAGCCAAAACATTGAAGGCAGTTCCCAACACATCAACAGTAAAATGAGCTGTTTTCACTCGAAATGGCTGCTCGCTTTTCTGCACATCGAAATAGGCCTCACCAGTCAGTTCAACCAAACGCTCATCCCCATCAAACTCCTGAGGGAAACGAATTGACGAACCTGAGTTCAGCCACACTTTGGATCCATCGGGCAAAACAAATGAGGTTTTCGATGCCAATGGTGTAGAAACGGTTTGAAGCATTTCGTCTGGCTGGCCACTCTTTTGCCATTGGAAGAAAAAAGCGACGGCCAAAGGGAGAAGCAAGATTGCAGCAATTCGGGTCAAATAAGTCAAAAAATAAGGCGACTTTCCGGTGGATTTTTCCTGACTATTGATTTCGAAATGAATTTTGTGTAAGGTACTGCTCAAGTCGGGTGTTGCTCCGCCTTGGGAAGTCTCCTCCCAGTTTTCCTTCATTTGTTGCTCCAGAACAGGCTGGTTCTTTTTGTCAACAAACAGTTCAATAAAAGATTCAAAATCTTTTCCCGAACAGCGATTTCTTAGATAATTTTCGAAGTATTTTTTCATTGATTGCTGCTTTCATATGGGTAAACGCACAAGTTGTGCAATACCCCTGCCCTTATTTTGATTATTTTTCCTTCTTACACCAACCTGATCGAGTTGCGCTTGATCGTGTTCTCCCAAAAATTAAAAAGAACCGAAACATTTTCTAATTTTGCAATGCTTTGCAGAAAAACAGTGGATGGAAACAAGAAAGCTGATTAAACAATTAAAGTCTGAAAACAAACTTGCGATCAATGAGTTGTACGAATCGTACAGCAGCCGCCTCTATCGCTTTGCTTTCGGCTACCTGAAATCGGAAGCCGATACGCTGGATATTATTCAGGAAGTGTTTATCCGCTTTTGGAACAGTCGGCACCAACTGAAAGAAGACACCAACCTGGAAGCTTTTCTGTTTACCATCGCCCGAAATATCATCATCTCAGTCTTCAGAAAAAAGCTCACAGAAAAAGATTATCTGGACGATCTGAAATTACTTGTAACCAAAAACAGTTCGGACACGGAAAGTCAGGTAGAATACAATTTATTATCTGAAAAGGTAACAAAACTGGTTGGTCAACTTCCGGAGCAACGCCGGCGTATTTTCATCCTCAGCAAGGAAAAAGGCTATACCAACCAAGCCATTGCCAATGAACTTCAAATATCAATAAAAACGGTGGAAGACCACATGACCAAAGCCCGGAAATTTCTGAAGGCAAATTTAAAAGAGTATGGTTTGATAGCTGTACTCTTCTTTGAACTTTTCGTTTTGTAACTATCGTCTTATCAACACCTTAAATTCTTTAAGGTAAAAAAATAGCTGCATCCGAAAATCAGAAGCAGCTATTTCCCAATCGTTCCCAGCCGGCTATTTCAGCACAAAAACATGGAACGATTCAGGCTCCAATTCGGCTTTTAAGGTTGTGCCGCTTATGGAAATTGCCTTTTCCGTTGGGACAATCCAATCCGGGTTGTCAAGCGTATTTTCCACTTCTAAGTCACCCATCAATGTAATCTGCTTTCCGCTGTTCTTATCCAGCTTCAACTTGCTGAAATCGAAATTAACTGTTTTTGACTCCTTCGAAGTATTGGCAATTTTAATGATCAGTTGATCTTTTTCATCGTCAATCACCGAACTCGCGTACAAACCATCTTGTCCTGTTAGGTTCTCCTTGTTCCAGGTCAAGTCCATCGCACGGGTACCTTTATGATGAGCGTACAACTGCTGCACATAGTAGTTGGCCGACTTCACCAAGCGCAAGTTATCAAACCAAATCATGTCGGGTTTCCACTGCCAGGCATCAACATGGGCAAACAATGGTGCGTAGGTAGCCAGATGAACCACATCGGCGTTACGCTCCAGACCGGTCATAAACGCGGCCTCGCACAAAGCGGAATAAAAGGAATTTTTCTTCTGAGGATGGTCGTGACAAGCATATTCGCCGGCAAACACTTTGGGGCCTTTCCGGTCGTACGAATCGTAACGGTCTGCGCTATTCAAAAACCACTCCGGATCTTTATAATAGTGCTCATCCACCAAATCCACATCCAGGCGTTTCATTTCATCCCACAGGTAATCAAACTGTTCGCCATCGGCACTTGGCCCCGACGATCCAATCACCAACATGTCGGGATATTTGGCGTAAATGGCCTTCATGAATTGCTCCAGGTGATTTGGAAAATCTTCGCCCCACTGCTCATTTCCAATCCCAATCATTTTCATATTGAACGGTTCGGGATGTCCCATTTCGGCACGTATCTTTCCCCAGGTTGATGTGACGGAGCCATTGGCAAACTCAATTAAATCGAGCGCATCCTGAATATAGGGCTCCAGGTCTTCGCAAACCTCTTCGGTGGCGTATTGACAAGCGATTCCGCAATTCACAACCGGAAGGGCATCGGCCCCGAGGTCTTCGCATAATAGAAAGTACTCGTAGAAACCAAGTCCGTACGATTGGAAGTAGTCGGGCGTAAACCGATGCTGAAACTCATAGTTCCAGCGGTTTTCCAGAACCGGCCGATTTTCTACCGGACCAACTGAATTTTTCCATTGGTAGCGCATCTCCAGACTGTTGCCTTCAATGATGCACCCGCCGGGGAAACGAAAAATTCCGGGTTTCAGATCGGCCAGCGCCTGCGCCAAATCCTGACGCATGCCATTTTCACGACCTTTGAAGGTTTTCTCCGGGAAAAGCGACACATGCTCCAAGTCGATTGAGCCCAACGAGCGTAGGTCAATTCGAAGCTTTGCATGAGGGTCTGTCCACGCCGGAGAAAGCTCTACGCTGTATTTTCCCCAGTCATCCGAAGTGACTTCCATATCAACATGCGCCATGATCTCCGCACCGGACGAAATCAGTTCAATCCGAAGGTTTTTTGCCTCACTATCGATGGAGCGGGCATAAAAACTAAGCTGATACATTTCACCTTCTTTCACTCCAATCCCGCGGAATCCTTCATTAATAACGCCGGTTCCGGTTAGCAGGCCCGAGTTGGTCAGGCGAAGGTAATTTGGGTTGCGCTCGAATGGAGCACCAGTTGTTTCAACCGAAACATCCCCATAGGTCAACCAACCCATGGTGGGCGAGTTGGTGAAATCGAAGGAACGGTTTTTAATCAATTCAGCATACAAACCACCATCAGCACCAAAATTGATGTCTTCGAAAAATACACCATACATGTTTGACTGAACCGGAATTTCCTTCTTCGGCTTTTTAATTGAAATTTCATAAGTCTGTTCCTGCGCCCATGTTTGAAAAGCCACGCATACACAAGCCAGCAGCAAGATTAGTTTTTTTGTCATCATCGTATCAAATTTAGTCGTAAAATAGCACAAACAGTCATCGCTATACCAACGGATGCAATTTACAAACTTTATAAGAGTTAAAATTACTTTTAACCTGTTTTTATGAAACTCACCGGTTATTTTCGTCAGCAACCTGCTTTTTATGCCAAAAAAATTGCGTCGCTGCGATTTGCGTTTTAATATTGTTTCTTGTATTGTTTGATCAACTATATTTGAGGCCCGAAGAAAATACGTTTAATGTAAAAAGCAGATCGATAACTATGAGAAAATGGCGCATAGAAGATACGGAAGAACTCTACAATATTAATGGCTGGGGAATCAACTATTTTTCGGTTAATGAGAAAGGAAATGTGGTTGTTACACCCCAAAAAGACGGCGTTCAGATTGACTTGAAAGAATTGATTGATGAATTGCAGGTGCGCGATGTTGCTGCTCCGATGCTGATTCGCTTTCCGGATATTTTGGACAGCCGGATTGAAAAAATGGCCAACTGCTTTAAGATTGCTGCCAAAGAATACAATTACAAAGCGCAAAATTTCATCATCTATCCCATCAAAGTCAACCAAATGCGCCCCGTTGTTGAAGAAATTGTCAGCCACGGCAAAAAATTTAACATTGGGCTCGAGGCGGGCTCCAAACCCGAATTGCATGCGGTTATCGCAACAAATACCAACAACGACTCACTGATTATTTGCAATGGCTACAAAGATGAAGACTACATCGAGCTGGCTTTGCTGGCGCAAAAAATGGGCCGGCGCATTTATATTGTTGTTGAAAAACTGAATGAGCTGAAACTGATCGCCCGCATTGCCCGCCGGCTGAAAATCAAGCCCAACCTGGGTATCCGCATCAAGCTGGCCAGCTCAGGAAGCGGAAAATGGGAAAACTCCGGTGGCGATGTCAGCAAGTTTGGACTGACTTCGAGCGAGTTGCTTGATGCCATGGACTATTTGCGTGAAAACGAATTGGTAGACTGCCTTAAACTGGTTCACTTTCATATTGGAAGCCAGGTCAATAAAATCCGGCGCATTAAAATTGCCCTGCGTGAAGCGTCGCAGTTTTATGCCCAAATGTGCCTGAATGGCTTCAACATTGAATTTGTTGACATTGGCGGCGGCCTCGGTGTTGATTACGATGGCACCCGCTCGGCCAACAACGAAAGCAGCGTGAACTACAGCATTCAGGAATATGTGAACGACGCCATTTCGACCATGGTTGATGTGAGCGATAAAAACAACATTCCCCACCCCAACGTCATTACCGAGTCGGGCCGTTCGCTGACAGCTCACCACTCGGTGCTCGTTTTTGAGGTACTGGAATCGGCCTCGCTGCCGGAGTGGGACGAAGAAGAAGAACCTCAGGCCGACGATCATGAACTGGTGAAAGAATTGTATTCGCTGTGGGACACCATCAACCAGCCGCGCATGCTCGAAATTTGGCACGATGCCCAACAAATCCGCGAAGAAGCACTCGACCGTTTCAGCCTCGGACTGCTCGATCTGAAAACCCGCGCCCAAGTGGAACGTCTGTTTTGGTCAATTGCCCGCGAGATTCAACAAATGACCAGCAAAATCAGACACGTACCGGAAGAGCTAAACAACCTGCAAAAGCTGCTGGCCGACAAATATTTCTGCAACTTTTCGCTATTTCAGTCGCTACCCGACTCCTGGGCCATCGATCAGATTTTCCCCATCATGCCGCTTCACCGGCTGGATGAAAAACCTGACCGGGCAGCGACCATTCAGGATATTACCTGCGACTCGGATGGTAAAATCGACAACTTTATTTCGACCCGAAATTTGTCGCATTACCTGCCTGTGCACAAATTAAAAGCGAAGGAACCCTACTACATCGGGGTGTTTTTGGTGGGTGCCTACCAGGAAATTCTGGGTGATTTGCACAACCTGTTTGGCGACACCAACGCCGTGCATGTTTCAGTGGAAGGCGACAGCTACTCGATCGATCAAATTATTGATGGCGAAACGGTAGCCGAAGTGTTGGACTATGTGCAATACAATCCGAAAAAGATGGTGCGCACCGTCGAAACATGGGTCACTTCATCCGTCAAAGCCGGAATTATTTCGGCCACCGAAGGGAAAGAGTTTTTGTCGAATTACCGCTCTGGGCTCTACGGATACACTTATTTGGAATAAAATAAACTCAGAAATAAAACAGCAAAGGCCTCTCAGCAATGAAGGGCCTTTTTTTGTCTAAACCAGACGAGCCAAACGATTTGTAATTTTCCAACGCTTTTGGCTACTAAAAAAAGAAACTAAAAAAAGCCAAAGAAATGAAAAGCAAATGGTTACTTCTTCTTTCCTTATTTTTAGCCTTTTCGTGCGGGCAGGAAAAAGGTCAGCTTCTCCAAATTGAAGGTAACGAAACAGCCGGTTTCCATTTTCCCTATTTTCTTTTTATCCCTGAAGACATGGAAACAGCGAATGAGCGTATTTTGATCGTTGAACCGAACAATTCAGGCTTCACCAGCGATGCCTTTGAGGAACATCTTGAAAAAGCCAAACGAACGGCCACAAAAGATTTTTACCTCGGCAACTTCCTGTCCCGCCGACTCGACTATCCGCTGTTGGTTCCGGTGTTTCCACGACCAGCCGACAATTGGCACATTTACACCCACTCATTGGATCGTGATGCCATGAACCAGCAGAACAATGAGTTGGAACGACTGGACTTACAACTGCTGGCGATGATCGACGACGCACAAGCCCGGCTGACGAAGATGGGCTACCCCGTTAGACAGCAATTTTTGCTCACCGGATTTTCGGCCTCGGGAACTTTTGCCAACCGCTTTTCGATGATCCACCCCGAACGGATTTTGGCCGTTGCTGCCGGAGGACTCAACGGATTGCTGATGCTTCCAACCGACAGCCTAAAAGGACATGCCATGAACTATCCCCTCGGAATCTGCGATTTTGCTGATCGATTCGGAAAACCCTTTCAGCTGGAAGGCTTTCGACAAACGCCTCAACTTTGGTTTATGGGTGAGTTGGACGACAATGATGCGATTCCCTATGCCGATGGTTATGACGAAGATGAACGAACGCTGATTTATCAAACATTGGGTGAACAAATGCAGCCAGAACGATGGACCAATTGCGCTCTTCAATATGAAATACATCATATTGAAGCCACTATAAAAACTCATCCGGGCATCGGGCACGAACATCCGGAACTAGTCAAACAAGACGTCTTGAAATTCTTCAAAGCAGCAATCGACCAAGCCAATGATTGATCAGGTTGAAGTCAGATTCGCCTGTCCTAAATCAACAAATTCTTTAAAAACCAAGTGACCAACTCATTCGTTACTTCTACAAACAAAAATAGAACAGTACAAAAGTCAGAAATTGAACAACTTATGAAACAACTGCTTCAGAAAATAGCAGCCTGCCGGGTTTGTTCGGAGTTTTTGCCTTTGGGACCACGCCCCATTGTTACGGCAAGCCCTAAGAGCAAAATCATGATTGTAGGACAAGCACCCGGCCTGGCTGTGCATCAAAGCGGCATTCCTTGGGACGACCAGAGCGGCGACAGGCTTCGAGAATGGCTGCAGGTTGACAAGCAAACGTTTTACGATCCCGATCAAATAGCACTGATTCCCATGGGATTTTGTTATCCGGGGAAAGGCGAATCGGGTGATCTGCCACCCCGGAAAGAATGCGCCCCGCTTTGGCATCAACAACTAATGGAGCATATGCCCGAAATCAGATTAACCATCCTGATCGGCCAGTACGCCCAACGGTATTACCTGGGGAAGCGGACAGGTCGCACACTGACCGAAACTGTTCGCCATTTTAAGGCTTATCAGCCCGAGTACTTCGTTCTGCCCCACCCTTCGCCCCGCAACAACATTTGGCAAGCCAAAAACAAGTGGTTTGGCCAGTCGGTGCTTCCCAGTCTGCAAAGCACTGTAAAAGACATTCTTCAACAAGCTGATTTCTAAAAGGCTTCCTTGTTTATCTTTTTTTGCATCAAACAGAAAGCATTTTCAGGTGTTGAATGGGATAAATTAAGTACTTTAGAAAACAAAAATAACTAACTATGGATGAGTTTTTGGCAGCACGATTGCAAATGGCCGTCTCGCTTGGATTTCACATTGTTTTTGCTTGTATTGGCATGGTGATGCCCTGGTTTATGTTTGTGGCCGAATGGAAATGGCTCAAGACAAAAAACCCGGTGTACCTCGATTTGGCCAAGGCATGGGCTAAGGGAGTGGCCATCTTTTTTGCCGTTGGCGCCGTTTCCGGAACCGTGCTTTCCTTTGAACTGGGCATGCTCTGGCCGACCTTTATGGAACACGCAGGTCCCATTTTCGGCATGCCTTTTTCGTGGGAAGGAACCGCCTTTTTTGTTGAAGCGATTGCTTTGGGACTTTGGCTGTACGGATGGAATCGCCTGAGTGACAAAGTACATTTATACACCGGAATGATTGTCGGCATTGCGGGCGTTGCTTCCGGAATCTTTGTGATTTCGGCCAACGCGTGGATGAACGCCCCGGCTGGCTTCGACTGGATTGACGGGCAAGCCTACAACATTGATCCGGTAGCGGCCATGTTCAACGAAGCCTGGTTCGCCCAGTCGCACCACATGATTATTGCTGCATTCTCGGCTACCGGATTTGCTGTTGCCGGAGTTCACGCCCTGCTTTACATGAAAAACCGGCTGGAAATTCATGCCAAGGCCCTGACGATTGCCCTCGCATTTGCTTCGGTTGCCGCCTTGATTCAGCCCTTGAGTGGCGACCACGCAGCCAAAGATGTAGCCAAGCGGCAACCCGCCAAACTGGCTGCCTTTGAATCTCATTTTGAAACGCAGGAATCTGCACCGCTGATCATTGGAGGCATTCCGGATGTGGAAAAACGGGAAGTGAACTATGCCATCAAAATTCCAGGTGCTTTAAGTTTTCTGGCTCACGGCAATTTCAAAGCCGAAGTGAAAGGCCTCGAAGAATTTCCGGAAGAAGAGTGGCCGCCGGTTCCCATCGTCCATTATTCCTTTCAACTGATGGTCGCGATTGGCATGTTCCTGATGCTGCTGGCTGTTATTTTTCTGGGAGGGACCTACAAATGGAAACACTGGCTCGAAAAACGCTGGTGGATGATGCTGCTCGTTTTTGCTACCCCGCTCGG
>NZ_LGIA01000030.1 GCF_001270965.1 Sunxiuqinia dokdonensis
CTAAAGATATAAACGAGAAATTAACCAAGCTAAAAATATAAAACAGCCTATGAAGTAACTCTGAACAAAAAACAGGAAAGAGCGGCTACTCCTTCCTGTTCGAATTAAAAATTCAACGATTTATTAATCACTAACAAATCAATTCAAAAGTATGAAAAAAAACAAAGATTTTCATGCC
Organism: Sunxiuqinia dokdonensis; assembly: GCF_001270965.1. Taxonomy (GTDB): domain Bacteria; phylum Bacteroidota; class Bacteroidia; order Bacteroidales; family Prolixibacteraceae; genus Sunxiuqinia; species Sunxiuqinia dokdonensis. The sequence continues at coordinate 179 of NZ_LGIA01000030.1, forward strand.
GGATGCCTAATTTTCAGGTACTCCGGGCAAATAGTATTGAAAATGAAATTGACAAGCTTATTCTTTTTGATGGGAGTCATTCAGGTGCTTGCATTGAATGGTTATTCCCAATCGACAAAATTGACCATAGAATTACGTAATGTCTCCGTTGTTGAGGCCCTACAGTCCATCGAAGATCAAAGTGAGTTCTACTTTGTGTATAACAAGGACGCCATCGATTTGGAACGTAAGGTGAACCTGAAAGCTAAAAATCTTCAGATAAACGAACTTTTGGACCAGATTTTTGAAGGTACCAATGTCAACTATCAGATAAACGAACGGCATATTATTCTGTCCACCTTACAGCTTAGCCAAAATAACAGAACCATTTTAGGAAAAATTTCCGATGCTTCTGGTGCTCCCCTGCCTGGAGTAACGGTTTTGATAAAGGGAACCACCAAGGGAACAGTCACTGATTTTGACGGAAACTATAGCATTGCAGAAGTCTCCTCAGATGAGATACTCGTTTTTTCGTTTGTAGGAATGAAAAAACAGGAAGTCCCGGTGGGAAACCAACAAACGATTAATTTGGTGATGGAGGAGGAGTCAATTGGCATTGGCGAAGTTGTGGCAATTGGGTACGGAACAATGAAAAAGAGTGATTTGACTGGTTCAATCACACAGGTTCGTCCCGACAAGATCGCCGATGAGAATCCAAAGACCGTACAGGATATCCTGCGTGGAACACCAGGACTTCGTGTAGGGATGAATACCTCTGCAAAAGGGGGAGGCCCAATGCAGATCCGTGGTCAACGCTCGGTCTATACCGATGGGGGGCACAATGATCCCCTGCTGATTCTAGATGGTATGATTTTCTATGGTGAGCTTTCTGAAATCAATCCGGACGATATTTCGCAAATTGATGTTCTGAAAGATGCTTCGGCGGCTGCCGTGTACGGAGCAAAAGCAGCCAATGGGGTAATAATTATCACCACAAAAAAAGGGAAAAAGGGTAAGCCAGTGGTTAACCTGACGACGAATATCGGCTTAACTCAAAAAAGTGAATATCGTGAACGATTTGGTCCTGATGCATACTTGCAGCACCGGCAGGACTGGTATACCAAGAATACCTATGGAGTCAATGATGAAACCGGGGCCTACGAGGCCTATCAATCCGGAGTTTATGCTAATCAACCAGGTTTTTTTATGCGTCCTGACCAATTGCCGGCAAACGTTTCGATAGATGACTGGAAGGCTTATACCACAAATGAGGCGGGAGAGTCTGACCGTAGTATCTGGGCGAAACGACTAGGTTTCCAGGCGAATGCCCTTGAAAACCTCCTGGCAGGGAAAGTTGTAGACTGGGAAGATCTTGCTTATCGCACAGGTTTCAACCAAGACTATAATGCCAGTATTAGTGGCGCAGGAGAGCGAGCAAATTATTATTTTTCAATGGGCTACTTGAAAAATCAGGGTGCAGTAAAAAGTGATGAGTATGAAGCGATTCGAGCAAACCTAAAGATGGATGCCAAAGTGAACGACTGGTTCGAAATCGGTGCCAACGTAAACTTTCAGGATCGGACGGACGGGAGTATTGGTATAGATGAGGACTACTTTATGCGCAACAGCCCGTATGCAGACTATACTGATGAAATGGGCAACCCGATTCAGTATCCATTGAGTTCCGAATACAGTCAAAGAGGCTATAATTATGATTTCCAAAAACAATACCTGGAACTGGAAAAAGGATATACTGTACTCAATAGCATTTTGAAGGCTAAAGTATCGTTGCCTTTTAATATTAGCTATACGTTCAATGCCTCGCCACGCTACCAGTTTTTCTATGATCGTTATTTTATGTCAGCAGACTTACCGGGTTCTGATCCCAAATCAAGAGGGGCAAACCGGGAACAGGCCAAGCGCTTTGATTGGTCTCTCAATAATACGATCAATTGGGATTATACTTTCGCAGACAAGCATCACATGGTCGTTACATTGGTTCAAGAGGCTGAGGAACGCCAATACTGGCAAGACCGCATCGAAGCCCGCAATATTCTGCCCTCAGATGCGCTGGGATTTCATAATACCAAAAACGGTAGCAAAGAGAACAGTACTTATTCGAGTTATGACTCGCACCAAACAGCCGATGCCTTATTGGGACGCTTGTTTTATTCTTACGACAGTCGCTATATGATCACCACATCCATTCGAAGGGATGGGTATTCTGCCTTTGGTTCATCCAATCCTTACGCTACTTTCCCCTCGGTGGCATTGGCGTGGTCATTTACAAACGAAGATTTCTTTCCATGGGGCAATATCATGAACACAGGAAAGCTGCGTGTGTCATACGGCGAAAATGGAAACAGATCATTGTCTGATCCTTACGTGGCACTTGCAAACCTTTATGAAGGAGCGGGCAAGATGCAGGGCTATATCAACAGTGCGGGAGAACTGGAGCTGATGCGATACTTAATGGCCAATCGCCTGGCAAACCCCAATCTGCAATGGGAAAAAACCGCATCATGGAACTTGGGGCTTGATTTTGGATTCCTTGAAAACAGGATTACGGGCTCAGTTGAATATTACGATATGAGTACCCATGACATGATCATGAATCAACGTTTGCCTGAATTTACCGGGTTCCCCAATATTACAACCAATTTGGGGCAGGTTGACAATAAAGGAGTTGAATTGTCCCTAAGCTCAGTCAATATCGACAACGATCAGCTGAGATGGACGACTTCATTCGGTTTCTCTTATAACAAGAACGAAATAAAGCACCTGTACTACGAAGACGAAGACATTTTGGATGCCGACGGAAATGTAATTGGAACAAAGGAAATGGATGATAAATCAAACGGGTGGTTTATCGGACAGCCCATTAGTACAATCTGGAATTACCGCGTGACTGGTATTTGGCAGGCCGATGAAGTCGATGAGGCGATGGAATATGGTCAGGTGCCGGGCGATCCAAAAGTGGCAAATAACTACACTGCCGACGACGTCGTTAATGAAGACGGATCGGTTACACCTGTCTATAATGACAATGACAAAGAATTTCTCGGGCAGACTGCACCACCATTTCACTGGTCTTTAAGAAATGAGTTTGTTTTGTGGAGAGATCTTAGCATCTCATTCAATATATACTCTTATATGGGACATAAGAGTTTGTCTGGCAACTACCTCAATAACGATGACGACGGCGGACGGATGGCATACGCCCTGGCAAATGTACATGCCAAGAATTACTGGACTCCTGATAACCCGACCAATGAATACGGACGTATTGAAGCCAAGGGACCTACTGGTGCCGAAGGTGCACAATGGCTGCATGACCGTTCCTTTATTCGCCTGGAGAACATATCAATGGGCTACACATTGCCCAAAAGATGGACTTCAAGATTTGACTTGGACCGGGTAAAAGTATACAGCTCGGTCCGTAATGTTGCCGTGTGGGCAAAGGACTGGGAATATGGTGATCCCGAAACGGGAGGACTCGCAACACGGCTTTATACATTGGGCTTGAATTTAACTTTTTAACTGCAAATACTCACAAATATGAAAAAGACAACTCAAATATTGAATCATCTATACCTGATTATATTTATTGGGGGATTGGTTTTGTCAGGCGGATGTACCGAGGACTTTCTGAAACCTGACCCCTTGTCCTTCTATGAACCTACGGCTACATTTAGTACCGAACCTGGTTTAGAATCGGCCATGGCGATATGCGATCGTCACCTCAAATTGTATTGGGCTACCGATCATAATGAAATGCTCTCGCTTGGTACTGAATACATTTTTTCCGAATTGATGGTGGCCAGTGCAACAGATAAACGTAGTATGCTTTGCGATGTTGCCAATATGCTTACGCCAACCAGTGAAACTAGTTTGCAGAACCTGGGTCGGACAAACAGTATCTGGTATTTTTGGAAAGAAACCTATAATGGTATTATGTATGCAAATACGGTTATCCAGTTTGTTGATGCGGTGGAAGGACTGGACGAGGAAACCAAGAATATTTACAAGGGAAGGGCCTATTTTCATCGTGCTTTTCGTTATATGGCCTTGGTTTTCCAGTTTGGCGACGTTCCGCTTATTACTAAGGTGCTCGAAGTCCCTAAGCAGAATTACCGTAGTACCGAGCGCGATGCCATTTTGGAAATGATCACCAAAGATATGGAGTTTGCGGTCGAACATGTACCCGATCAAAGCGAGATGTCCCTGGTTGGAATGGTCAATAAAGGAGCCTGCCGCATGTTGCTTGCCAAATGCTATTTGGCATTGGGGGAATATGATAAGGCCAAAGCGCAAACCGATATATTGATAGATGGTTCAGCCTACGCGTTGATGCAAGATAACTTTGGAACATTCAACGATGGAGGAGAGCCGGAAACCTGGCCAATCACACGGAATGTGATTTGGGATTTACACCGCGCCGAGAACAAACTTATCGCTGGTAATACCGAGGTCATCATGGGAATGCCAAACCGGGGTGCCGATGCCGAATCATTTGTTAAGATGTTGACCATGCGTATTTTGTACCCCTTCGTCTTTAATAGTATGCTGAAAACGAAGGATGGCAAACAGGCACTGCTAAACTTAAGAAGGAACCACCCGGATTATAATCCTGAGTATGACTACATGCGCGCCTTCGGAAGAGGAATTGCAACATTCCGCCCCACTTATTTCCATACCCATGCCTTGTGGAGTGTCGACGGACAAATGGATGAGACCGACTTGCGCCATAGTTCCGAGGTTGGTAACTGGGTTCGAATGGAAGATTATCGCGTAAACAACAAGGCATCTTCTGAGTTTGGAAATCCGGTTACACTTTTCGATGACAATGGAAACCTGCTTTGTGGTGACACCATTCGCCGGTGGTTTGATGTACCCCATTACAAACTCTATCTGGATGACCCTGTCAATGAGGCTAACATAAGCGGCTCTGACGGTTATCGGGGAGCTACCAATGGAGGTAATGCCGACTGGTATCTTTATCGTTTGGCTGAAGCCTATCTGCTCAGGGCCGAAGCCAAATATTATATCAATGAAAGCGACCCGACCATCAAAGATGACTTAAATGCCCTGAGACAGCGCGCAGGCTGTTCCGTGCTCTATGAAGGCTCTGTAACTATTGGTGATATCATGAACGAACGGGCTCGCGAACTGTATTGGGAGGAATGGCGGAATGTTGAACTGACCCGTGTCTCGCTCTGCCTCGCCCGCAGTGGAAAACCCGATGAGTGGGGAAATACCTATAGCCTTGACGATTTTGATCGCCAGAGTGGTACCGACTCCCAAGGTGGAAGTTACTGGTATCAGCGTATTGTGAATTATTCCATGTACAATAAGGGCCCGATCCAAATAGATGCTACTGGTAACAGTAATCCGAATTACACCATGGACAAAAAGAATATCTACTGGCCAATTCCCTATTCTGCAATTACATCAAATAACAAAGGAGAGTTGAGCCAAAACTATGGCTATGACGGCTATGACCCCGCAACACCCAAGTGGGATAACTGGGAAGACGCCGTAGCAGATGAAGACCAAACGGAGAACTAGAAAATACTTTTGAAAATCAAAGGAAGGTTTTTTACACCGTACCCTCCAACATTTCTGATGACTATTGGCCGGCCAAATCTGGCCAGCCAATAGTCTTAATCCAACTGCCAGAAATTGAGAAATCACGAAATAAATCCATTTAAATTACCCAAAATGAACCGAATAACGTTATCGATATTTTTTTTGCTTTCGTTTCAATTCCTGTTTGCCCAAAGCAAGCTCTTATCCGATTTCCCTGAAGGCCAAACACCCGAAGAAATAGGAAAGCGAATTGCCTATCGTTTTGTCGGCGCCAAGCATGCACTCCATGCCGGAAAATGGATTAGCTATCCTGAAACATTTTATTGGAATGGATCCTTGCAATTTGCTGAGCTGACGAACGATAACGAACTCGCCAAGCTCTTGAAAAATAAGTTCGACCTGCTGATTTCATCAGAAAAGGAACTGTTGCCCATAAAAAATCATGTCGATTTAAATATGTTTGGAAGCTTGCCCTTAAACTTGTATCAAATAACCAATGATAAACAATATCTTGAACTGGGCCTGCCCTACGCCGACACGCAATGGCAAGTGCCTCAGGATGCCAAGCCTGAACAAAAGCAATGGGCAGAAAAAGGCTATACCTGGCAAACACGGCTTTGGATTGACGATATGTACATGATTACCATCGTGCAAACCCAGGCCTTTAAAGTAACAGGCGATATCAAATATATCGATCGGGCGGCTCGCGAAATGGTACTGTACCTGAAAGAGCTCCAACGGCCCAACGGACTTTTCTATCACGCTCCCGATGTCCCCTTTTATTGGTTGCGGGGCAATGGTTGGATGGCAGCCGGAGTTACGGAGCTACTTCGTTATTTGCCCGAAAATCATAAAGACTACCCTGAGATCATGAAAGGCTATCGGAAAATGATGAGGAGCCTGAAAGAATATCAAACACCAGGCGGCATGTGGAATCAGCTGATTGATGAAGCCGATTGCTGGCCCGAAACATCAGGATCAGCCATGTTCACCTATGCTTTGATAACAGGTGTGAAACAAGGGTGGCTAAGCGCCGAAGAATATGCGCCTGCAGCCCGAAAGGCTTGGTTGGCTCTGGTTGATTATGTTGATGAAAAAGGTGCAGTGGCAGAGGTTTGTGTAGGTACCAATAAGAAGAATGACAAGCAGTACTACTACGATCGTCCGCGTCGAACCGGCGACTATCACGGCCAGGCTCCTTATCTTTGGTGCGTTGGTGCCCTCTTGGAGTAATAGTGAAATCAAAATCGACTGAGTGGAAAGGCATTGTAAAGATAGTTTCAACTAATTGGCGCATTACCCAATCCTGCACGGTTTTCAAACTTGGCAGGATTGCTTATTTTTAGCAAAAATCGAATCAGAAAGATGATCAAAATTAACACCTCCGTTCTTTTGGCGGCACTGATTTGTTCCACAACTGCTTGCAGTAAACAAAGTGCAAGCGACGAAAACACCCCGCATCAACCCAACGTTCTTTTTATTTGTGTGGATGACCTTCGCCCCGAGCTGGGCTGTTATGGCAACGATTATATCCAGTCGCCCAACATTGATCGGCTGGCGGAAACCGGCACTGTTTTCACTAATCACTTTGTCAGTATCCCCACTTGCGGGGCGTCGCGTTACAGCATCCTCACCGGAATGTATCCCCGAACCAAAGGGCAATTGTCCAACGAGGCCATTCATCATTTTATTTCCGGGAAACCCGAAGGAGAAGTTCCTGAAACCTTCATCCATCACCTGAAGAGAAACGGCTACTACACGGTAGGCATCGGGAAAATAAGCCATTATGTCGATGGGCTGTTGTATGGCTATACCGATTCGGTGGGAACCGAATTGGAGCTCCCGCACAGCTGGAACGAAATGTTGTTTGATCCCGGAAAATGGGGCACCGGCTGGAATGCCTTTTTTGGCTATGCCGATGGCTCCAACCGCCAAAGCCGGAACAAACAGGTTAAGCCCTATGAACGGGGAGAAGTGGATGATGACGGCTATCCGGATGGGTTGACCGCTAAGCTGGCTGTTGAAAAACTGAAGGAACTCAAACAAAAAGATCAGCCTTTCTTTTTGGGTGTAGGCTTTTTTAAACCGCACCTGCCTTTTAATGCGCCGGCAAAATATTGGGATTTATATGATGAAGATGAAATCGCTTTGACCCCATCCCCGGATCTTCCGGAAAATGTCAACCCGGCAAGCCTGCATGAAAGTGGGGAGTTTAAGAGTTACCAGGCGGGAGATGAAAAACCTTCGCTTGACCAGCCTGTTTCAGATGCTTACCAGCGTAAGCTGCGTCATGCCTATTTTGCAGCGGTCAGTTATGTCGATGCGCAAATCGGAAAAGTGTTGGATGAGCTGGAAAAATCGGGCCTGGCCGAAAACACCATTGTGGTGCTTTGGGGCGATCACGGCTGGCACCTGGGCGACCATCGCGTGTGGGGCAAACACACGATTTTTGAAAGGGCCCTGAAAAGTGCGCTCATCATTAAGGTTCCGGACCGATCATCGGGGAAACAAATCGACCGGATCGTCAGCTCCGTGGATATTTATCCGACTTTAATGGAGCTGTGCGAGGTAGACATGAATTTCGAGACGGATGGAACAAGCATGCTGGCCTTGCTAGAAGATACTAATACGCCAAGCTGGAAAGATACCGCCTGGGGATATTTTAATCAGGGCATTAGCCTGCGTACTCCGCGGTACCGGTTGACCAAGTATTTCAGGGAGGCACAGCCCGTTGTTGAACTATACGATCACTATGCGGACCCCAATGAAAATGCAAATGTCGCCAGCCAGCATCAAGAGGTGGTGAACGAACTGCTTCCTCTTTTGGAGCAAGGGAACTTTGGAATCTATCAAGATTAAGCTTTATGAATACGTTTGGATCTGCTGCCTCGACTTCGATCTTTATTTGTTGATCCACTTCTGCCTCATACCAAATCCATATCTTTCGGGTATCTTCTGTGTTCATCAATACAGAAGATACATGGAATAAACCTTGAAGATTCGAATAAGGCAGGGTGCAGGTATGGATTTGGCGGCATGGGGGTAGTCGCCAATTACGGCAGTGCGTGATTGAAAGCGAAATTTGGGCCTGAAAAAGATGGTTTATCGGTTGTGGTGGCTTATATTTATGCCTGATTCGTTCACTTAAACCACAACTAATGAACTCAAAAATTTCACTTTATCTAATTTTGCTGTTGGCTTTTGGCGCCTGTAGCAATCCAAAAGCTGACAATCCTTCAACCCAGAAATTAATCGTTGCATCCTACAACATTCGTTACAACACGGCCAATGACGGCGAGAATGCCTGGCCCAACCGGAAGGAGCAGGTGAAGGCACTGATTCGCTATCATGAGTTTGATCTGTTTGGTACGCAGGAAGGCTTAATTGGCCAGTTGGAAGATCTTGGTGAAATGCAGGAATACGCGTTCACCGGTGTTGGGCGCGACGATGGCCAGCAGGCTGGAGAACATTCTGCAATCTTTTATCGAACGTCACGTTTTGAATTGCTGGACAGCGGTGATTTTTGGTTGAGTGAAACGCCTGATGAACCGTCCTATGGTTGGGAAGCCAAGCATCGGCGCATTTGTTCGTGGGGAAAATTCAATGATCAACTGACCGGAAAGACATTTTTCGTTTTCAATGCCCATTTCGATCACCAGGCTGTTGAGGCGCGCCGTCAGTCTGGAATATTAATGGTTGAGAAGATGAAGGAAATCGCAGGAGATGCACCGATCCTTTTTTTGGGTGACTTAAACTCAACGCCCGATACGGAACAGATTATCACCATCAAATCGTTTTTAAACGATGCCTATGAAGTGAGCGAGATGCCGCCGTACGGACCCGTGGGCACCTTTAATAGTTTTGACTTTCTTGCCCCTATGCAGAAGCGCATCGATTACGTTTTCACTTCTGATCACTTCTCGGTGGAAAAGTATGGGGTACTCACGGATAGCTATGACCAGAAATATCCGTCCGATCACCAGCCGGTTGTCGCGAAGGTGGTGATTGATTAATTCAAATGAAAAAGGCATTGGGAGTTAGCCTGCCACAAAACAACAAAAGCCGCCTGGGGCGTATATCCCGGGCGGCTTTTTATTTCTTTTCAAGTCGATACGGTTATTTCGCAAACAATAATTCCCGGTATTTGGGCAATGGCCAGAGTTCGTTGTCCACCGTCAGTTCGAGCTTGTCGATTTGGTGCCGGATGTCGTAAGATATTATTCGGGCTCTACTTTCTATTTTTCCATCTTTTGATACTTCGTGCGGTATGAAAAACTGCCTGTATAGTCACAAGCATTTTTTCATCATCAACGGTAAAATGCACCATATACGGAAATTTCTAAAGCGGCAGGCAATGCACCCCATCATAGCGGATTTGGAAGAAAGGATTGGTTTTTAGTTTTTCCAGAGCGCCTTTCACTTCGGCATGAAATTTATGCCCAAGGCCTGGTTGTTGTTTATTATACCAGATAATGCCTTCCTGTATGTCGACCTGGGCATCGGTATCAATTTTGAGTGAAAAAGCCATCATTCAAATTTAAAGTTATCCTTCACCTCGTCCCAATCAAGAAGGCGTTCTGGATTTTGTGCAGATTTTTTGATCCGTTCTCTCACAATGGCTTTGTGCTCTTCGGGGATTTCCATGTCTTCGGCTACCTCAATGCCTAATTGTTTGACCAATTCCATGAAGAAGCCAAACTTTTTATCCGGTATTTTAAGGGTTACTTCTTTCATTGTCTTGTTTCTTTTTTACAAATCTATTACAATCAGATTAGAATCATTGTTGGTAAAAAGAAAAAACCGCCCTGAATCGTTTTTCAGTGCGGTTTTCTTTTTTTTTTCTGACTCCGAAAAATTACCTTACAAACAGCAGCTCCCGGTATTTGGGCAATGGCCACAGCTCATTGTCCACGGTTAGTTCCAGCTTGTCAATATGGTAGCGAATATCATCGAGGTAAGGGCGGACAGTCTTGTCGTATGCTTTGGCTTTTTCAATCGAATCCTCAATTTTATTGGCCACTTTTCGCGCTTCTACCATTTCTTTCACTTTTGATTTAATCGCGGTGATATGGCTGCCAATTTCGCGGATCAACTCTTTGCGGGCATGGGCCAGCTCCTCAAATTCGTCGGCTCCAAACACTTCTTTCATGTTTTTAACATTTTCAAGCAGCGTGGTTTGGTACTGAACGGCAGTGGGCACAATATGATTGATGGCCAGGTCGCCCAGTACACGCGCTTCAATCTGCACTTTCATGGTGAACTTTTCAAACTCTACTTCGGCGCGTCCTTCCAACTCTTTGGCCGACAGTACATCCTGCGAGGCAAACAGCGTTTTGGTCTGATCTGTCAGATAGGCCTCCAGGGCTTCGGGCACACTTTGGATATTGGTGAGGCCCCGTTTTTTGGCTTCAACGATCCAGTTGCCACTGTAACCGTCACCATCAAAACGAATGGGTTTTGTGTTGATGATGAGTTTTTTCAATATCTGGAAGATGGCTTCATCTTTCTTTACTCCTTTCTCAATCAATTCATCCACTTCGGCTTTGAATTTTTCGAGCTGAGCGGCGACAGCGGTGTTCAGTGCGATTAAAGAGGAGGCACAGTTGGCTGAAGAACCAACAGCCCGGAATTCAAACCGGTTGCCGGTAAAGGCGAAGGGCGATGTCCGGTTGCGGTCGGTGCTGTCCAGAATGATTTCAGGAATACGGCCGATGTTTAGTTTTAGGGCCGTTTTTTCGTCCGGGGTCATCTTGCGGTCAACCACCGCTTCTTCCATCAGGTCGAGCATTTTGCTGACTTCGGTACCCAGGAAAACCGATAAGATAGACGGTGGCGCCTCGTTGGCACCAAGCCGGTGCGAGTTGGCGGCGCTCATAATGCTGGCGCGCATCAGATCCTGGTTGTCGTAAACGGCTTTCATGGCGTTCACAACAAAAGTCAGGAATTGCAGATTCGATTTTGGGTTTTTCCCCGGCGAGTAGAGGTTTACCCCCGTGTCGGTTGACAGCGACCAGTTGTTGTGCTTGCCCGAACCGTTTATGCCTGCAAAGGGTTTTTCATGAAACAGCACCCGGAAATTGTGACGGCGGGCCACTTTTTTCATGATGTCCATCAGCAGTTGGTTGTGGTCGTTGGCCAAATTGGCTTCTTCGAAAATGGGAGCTACTTCAAACTGGTTGGGCGCCACTTCGTTGTGGCGGGTTTTAATGGGGATGCCCAGCTTATAGGCTTCGTTTTCCAAATCTTCCATAAAACGGTAAACCCGTGTTGGAATCGACCCAAAATAGTGGTCGTCCAGTTGCTGGTCTTTCGACGAAGCATGTCCCATCAGCGTGCGGCCGGTTAAAATCAGGTCGGGGCGGGCAGCATAGAGGGCCTCGTCGATTAGAAAATATTCTTGTTCCCAACCCAGGTTGGCAATTACTTTGGTCACATTTTTATCGAAATACTGACACACGGCTGTGGCAGCTTTGTCGAGTGCGTGCAACGATTTTAGCAAGGGCGTTTTGTAATCGAGCGCTTCACCGGTGTAGGAGATGAAAATGGTAGGAATACACAAGGTTCCGTCAACGATGAAGGCCGGCGACGAAGCGTCCCAGGCGGTGTATCCGCGGGCTTCAAAGGTTTGCCGGATGCCTCCGCTTGGAAACGAAGACGCGTCGGGTTCTTGCTGCGACAGGAGCTTCCCGCTGAAGGCTTCCACTACACCACCATCTTCGCCATGCACAATAAAAGCATCGTGCTTTTCTGCTGTTCCGTCGGTCAAGGGGTGAAACCAGTGGGTATAATGTGTGGCCCCGTTTTCAGTAGCCCAGGCTTTCATGCCTTGTGCTACCTGATCTGCCATTTTTCGATCCACCAGTTTGTTATAGTCCGTCGCATCCATCACCGCCTTAAAGGCTTCTTTGGAGAGGTACTTTTTCATTTTGGGACGATCAAAAACATTTCTCCCATAAAAATCGGACGTCAGGTTGTGTTCCCTGACAACTGCAACAGGCTGTCGTTCGATGACCTTTTGCAGGGCTTTAAATCTAAAATCTGCCATGATCTGGATAGTTTGATTAATATAATTGGATTAACTAATGTGCTTTTTATTTTCGGATTCAAAAATACGGTTTTTCAGGACGACTTACCTATTGTTTTTCTATTTTGTCCTTAATTTTGAGCGGGTAGGTGAATTATTTTTTATTATTTCCGAATAAATACCATCAAAACTTGGATGTTAGTTTGAAATGAATCATTTTTATCGAGCTTCTTTTCTCGTTGGATGGCTAAAGAACGGATAGGGAATTCTGTCCTCGTTAAAACATAATGTTGTGCTTTTGTCTCGGCGTCGCGAAAAGTAGTTTGACTGGGATCTCAGTCGTTTGATGATATTTCTTGGCTGCCGGGTCTAAATTGCGTCAATATTTGTTATTTTGGTATCTGATGAGGCTGCATGACGGGAGCAGCGATTGGTTGTTTTTCGCGGCTTGGTTCGAGGTAATCGCTGGTAAAGGCAGATGATCGGCACCGGTACACAACCAAAACGAAATCCGTTTTTTAGTTTGGGTGAAAACAAAAGAATATGGAAAATAAGGAGTTGATACAAGTCATCAAAGAAAGTCAGCACAACAAGATCAAATTTGCAGTGACCGATATTGATGGGATTCTGCGTGGAAAGACCATCCATAAAGACAAGTTCTTGGAAGTGGCCAACGAGAATATAAGTTTCTGCGATGTGGTTTTTGGCTGGGATTCGAGCGACAAGTGCTACGACAATGTGCAGCTCACCGGCTGGCACACGGCCTACCCGGATGCCAAGGCGAGGATTGACCTGTCTACTTACCGGACGATTCCCTGGGATCATGAGTTGCCTTTCTTTTTGGCAGATTTTGAGAGTGACCCAGGCGCAGGCATGGCTGCCTGTCCGCGGAGTTTGCTGAAGCGGGTCAGGCAAAATGCCAACGACATGGGTTTCCAACCTGTTTTTTCAGAGGAGTTTGAATGGTTTAATTTTTTGGGAACGCCTAACGAGCTGGTAACTAAAAATTACACCGGGCTAGACCCAATTTCGCCCGGAATGTTTGGCTATTCCATGTTGCGGCCCACCCAGTTTCAGGCTTATTTCAACGACTTGTTCAACTACCTCGATCAGTTTCGGGTAAACCTGGAAAGTTTGCATACCGAAACCGGCCCAGGGGTTTATGAGGCTGCCATTCGCTACGATGAAGTTGTAAATGCTGCCGACAAAGCGGTGTTGTTTAAGAACAGTGTGCGTGAAATTGCCTATAAGCACGGTATCATTGCCAGTTTTATGGCCAAATGGAATGAGGAGCTGCCCGGCTGTAGCGGACATCTGCATCAAAGTTTGTGGGACCAGGAACAGCAAAAGAACCTGTTTTATTCGGGCGATCCCAAAGCACCCATGAGCCCGTTGATGGAAAGTTACCTGGCCGGCTTACTGCATTGTTTGCCCTACGTTTTGCCGATGTATGCCCCGACGATCAACAGTTACAAGCGGCTGCGCGAGGGGGCCTGGGCGCCAATCACGGCCAGTTGGGGATTGGATAACCGCACCACGGCGGTGCGGGTCATCAACGGGCAGGAGAAATCGACCCGACTGGAGATGCGCGTGCCGGGATCGGATGCCAATCCGTACCTGGCCATGGCGGCTTCGCTGGCTTCCGGTTTGTATGGCATTCAGCATGAATTGAAATTGAATACGCCAAAAACCATCGGCAATGAATATGCCCAGCATGACCGCGAGCGTTTGCCTTCAAATCTGTTGGACGCGACCCGTAAAATGAAAGATTCGGAGCTGGCCAACAGCTTACTTGGTGAAGACTTTGTTGCTCACTTTACAGCTACCCGCGAGTGGGAATGGCGCGAGTTTTCGAAAGCGGTGACCGACTGGGAAATAAAAAGGTATTTTGAGATTATCTGAAAATCCCCGTTTCTGATTACTTTTGGGGAGCTCAGAAAAAAGAAAAGATTATGCAGACGCTCGATTATTTTCAGATTATACGACGGGCTTGGGCTGAGTTTGATGACCGGCACGAAATTAAAGGAATTTATGATGTGAGCGCCCATGTATCCACCAACCAGGTCTATAAAATTTCCTTTTACGACCGGCAGCCGGTATTTGCCAAGCTGTCGGAATACGGAAACTTTGAGCACTTTAAGGAGGATCATGTCATCATTAACAACCTGGCCAACAACTTGGAAGCTCCTTATGAGAATTTCCTGGCCCGCTCGCTGGTGAAGCGTAACGACTTGTTTATTTACCGTTACTACGAGCAAAATAGCACGGCCTGGGTGGTTTTTTACAATCCAATTAAAATAAAACACAAAATGCCCCGACGGCTGGAGGACAAGCATATCCGAAAGTTGGGGCGCGAGTTGGCACGTTTTCATAAAGCCTGCACCAATGTGGCCAACCAGCTTCCAAATGCCTCCAAAACCGTGGTGACTGATATTCATCGCCTGTTGCGCAATATCGATACCGGTAAGTTTTGCGGCACCCAAGAGCAACGCGACTTGGTAAAACAGCAATGCGAGTCGTTTTTAATTCAGGCCGATCGGGTGAATTATTCAACCCAGATTGAGACCATTCCGGTTTTTGTCGATTGGAACATTGGCAACTTTTCGGTGCGGGGCGACGGCAAGTTTTACTCGCGCTGGGATTACGACTGGTTTCGCGAATCAACCCGGGTGATGGATTTTTACTTCTTCAGCCGGGTGGTATCTGATGTGGGCGATCGTACGGTGTTTAGCTACGGGATTGACACCCTGATGGAAGACCGGTTTATCATGTTCCTGAAGGAATATCACCGCATTTTTCCGCTTAACGAGGCTGAAGTTCGCTTGATTCGGGAGGCTTACCGGTTCTTCATTCTAAATTATGTGATCAAGGATGGCACCCATTTCTTTTTGCCTTCGTATGCACGGAAGTTGCAGAAGGAAGCGTACGATTTGTATATTCCGGCCATTGACACCAACTACCAGGTCGATAAACTATTGAAAGCATTAAAAATTTAAGTCCTATGAAGACGAGCGATTTCAGAAGCATTGTGACCAATTACAAGGCGGTCTTTTTTGATGCTTTCGGGGTATTGAAAAATCATAAGGGGATTATTCCCGGCATTGAAAACACTTTCGATTTTTTGGATGAAAAAGGAATCGATTATTATGTGTTGACCAACGATGCATCGCGCAGTCCGGCTGATTTAGCGCGGCAATACCAGATCAATGGCATTCCCAGTTTGACCACCGACAAAATTATTTCGTCGGGCATGCTGGCACACGACTGGCTGAAACTGAAAATAAAAAAGGGTCGTGTTGCCTATCTCGGAACAGAGCAATCAGCCCACTACATTGAAAAAGCAGGCCTGGAAACCTTGTCCATCAACAAGCTCCGGCTCGATGAGGTGGATGATATTAAATGCCTGGTTTTTCTGGATGATGAAGGATTTGATTGGAATAATGATATCAATAAGGTGATCAATCTTTTACGTAAGAAAAACATGTCAGTCATTGTGGCCAATACCGATATTAATTACCCCGTGAACCGCACGGATATTGCCATTGCCATTGGTGGTATTTCGGATATGGTCGAAGATATTCTGGGCCGTCATTTCATTCGCTTTGGAAAACCCGATGCGCAAATGTTTATGTTTGCGTACGAAAAAGCTTGCGAGAAACAACCCCTGAATCGCGACGACATTTTGATGGTTGGCGACACGCTGCTGACCGATATTATTGGCGGCAACAAGTTTGGAATGGATACCGTGCTGGTTTTGTCGGGGAACACCTTGCCCGATAATGCCAAGATGAAAATCCGCTCTACCGGTATCATTCCAACCTATGTGTGCGACACGGTGGCCAGCTTTTAGGTGTCGCTGCCTTTTGCGTGTAAGCGGAACACGGCTTTTTAAAATGGGCCGAAGCTTTTTTCGTACCCCTTCATTTTGTATCTTCCCTGACATCATTTAATGGTTTTTAGCGATGGATCAAGTGATTGACTATTTTCAGCTGCACACCGGGCTCAGTTCCACCAGCTTGAACAGACTGTTTGTTTCGGGAGTGATTATTCTGATGTTGTGGGTGTTGCGAATGGCGATTCTCCGGGTGGTTTGGCGGCGTACCGAGAATATCAAAGTCAGGTATCAGTGGAAACGCACGCTTTCCTTCGTCATCCCGTTTCTGGGTATTATTTTGGTGAGCACGGTTTGGCTGCATGCTTTTCGCCAGCTTGGTGCATTTCTAGGACTTGTTTCTGCTGGTATAGCTATTGCGCTGAAAGATCCCGTGACCAATGTGGCCGGCTGGCTGTTCATCGTTTTTCGAAAACCATTTGCCATTGGCGACCGCGTTCAGCTTGGTGAGAATACCGGCGATGTGATTGATATTCGATTATTTCAGTTTACTATCCTTGAAGTGGGTAACTGGGTTGACGCTGAACAAAGTACCGGACGGATCATTCATATACCCAATGGCAAAGTATTTACCGATGCGCAGGCCAATTACAGCTCTGGTTTTAAGTACATCTGGGATGAGCTCGCGGTCAGCATCACGTTTGAAAGTGACTGGGAAAAAGCAAAAAGCCTGCTCGAAGCGATCGCCGCCAAGCATGCCCAGCAGTTTAGTAAGGCTGCCGAACGCGAAATTATTGAAGCCAGCAAAAACTACATGATTTTTTACCAGCACCTCACGCCTATCGTTTATGTGAAAGTTCGTCAGGAATATGGCGTCACCCTGACCATCCGTTTTTTGTGCGATCCGCGACGGCGGCGCATGATGGAAAATCAGATCTGGCAGGATATTCTTGTAGAGTTTCGCAAGCAGCCGGATATTGATTTGGCATATCCTACCCGGCGGTTTTACAATTATCCGGCAGAGAAAGGGTAAAACTGCTCATGTCAATGCAAGCGATTATCGATTGAGGAAAGATTTGGGCGGATGACCATGATTTTTGAACCAAAATGCACCATTGCCGGAAGTATATTGAGATTGTATATTATTTGTGTATCAAAAATGAAGCCATGAAGGCAAAACTGACATTGAAAATAGATAAGTCTACAATTGAAAAAGCAAAGAAGTATGCCAGGGAAAAGGATACGAGTCTTTCGAAAATGATTGAAAACTATTTGCAGGCTTTGACAAACAAGCAAGAAGACGATGATGAGGTATCACCACTGGTCAAAAGTCTAACCGGAGTAATCAAGCCAATTGATTTTGACTACAAAAAAAGCTATACTAGTTGCCTGGCAAATAAATACATATAAATGGATAAGATTTTAGTCGATACAAATTGAGTTGGAGTGGAGAGAAGCGTCCTGCCGAACTTGTTTCGGCGTCTGTCAGATTACAGTCTCAGCCAATTTTGCATGATTTAAGCGGACACCGGATTCCTTCAAAGTCATCGGCCTATATTTTGTGTTGCCAATTTCTCCAAAGCATCAATCAAAAACTGGTCTTTTTCTTTTCCCTGCGAAGCCACCCGGATATGGCGATTGTCCAGACCAGCTTTGTTGCTACAATCGCGTACATACAGACCATGGTTTTCGAGCAGTTTCATTTGAAGTTCAAAGGCGCTCATTCCAAATTCAATTTTTATCAGAATGAAATTGCTTCCGGTGGGATAAATCTGGTAGCCGGGCAGCTTGACCAGCTTTTTGTAGAGCTCGCGTACATCGCGGATCACATGCATGCGGGTTTCGTGGTAGGCTTCGTTGGTAGCCTTCAGTTGCAACAAAAAATACTCGGCCATTGAGTTGATGTTCCAAACGGGCAGCGCGTCTTTCAGAATACTTAAAAATGATTGGTTCGAAGTGCAGCAATAGCCCAGCCGCAGCCCTGGAACGCCACAGTGTTTGCTCATGCTTCGAACGATGATCAGGTTTTCGTACTGCTCCACTTCATGTAACAAGGTGGGAATCTGCTCATCAGCAAAATCGATAAACGACTCATCCAGTAAAATCAGCTTCAGGTGGGCCATGTCACGCAGAAACTGCTTCAGTTCCTCTGTTTGCATCAGCTGGCCGGTTGGGTTGCCGGGATTGATAATCAGCGCGGCGCTATATTTGTTTTTGTTGATCCAGCTTGCGAATTCAGCCAGGTTGAGTTGGTAATTATTCTTCGGATCGAGTTGAAAGAATTTGGCGGCGTCGGAGGTTCGCAGCTTTTCAATATACTCGCTGAACGTGGGGATGGGGATGGCCAGATCGTCAACCAGGTGCTTTTCAATCAGGGTGATCAGTTCGGTTGCGCCATTTCCCAAAATCAGCCAGTCGGCGTCAACCTGCAACACTTCGGCCAGATGCTGCCGGGCCAGCCGCGGGTTGCTCGACGGGTAGGCCTTGATGATTGAGCTGAGCTTCGATTTTAACTGCTCCAGCATGTCGTCGGTCGGGTAGTAGGGGTTGGCAATAAAACAGTAGTCAATCACCTGATCAAGCTGTTCTTCGCCAACAATATCAACCAATGCCGGAGAATGCGAGGTCTCCTCAAACAGTTGACGGTTGATTTTTATTCGCGCTTGTTGCATGGCTTTCAATTTGGAGATCAAAAATAAACAATCCGGCCCATTGTCGGCGTCCGGGTACAAAAAAAGCTGCCCTCAACGGACAGCTTTTTGATATGTTTGATTTTTCAAGATTACATTTTTGCAACAGCTTTGTGTGTTGTTTTGATGATCACCGCAGCGATTTTGTAAGGATCGCCGTTTGAGGCAGGACGACGGTCTTCCAGACGGCCTTTCCAGCCATCTTCAACTGTTCCTACCGGAATACGAATGGATGAACCACGGTCCGAAACGCCATAGCTGAAATCTGTAATGGCAGCCGTTTCGTGAAGACCAGTTAAACGTTGGTCGTTATAGGCTCCGTAAACATCGATGTGTTCTTTGATGTTTTTTCCAAACTCTTCGCAAATCGCTGTAAACACTGCTTTGTCTCCACAAGTCCGCATCAAGCCGTTTGAGAAGTTGGCGTGCATTCCCGAACCGTTCCAGTCCAGTTCTTTGCCCAGTGGTTTTGGATGCCAGTCAACAACAATTCCGTATTTCTCAGCAGTTCTTTCCAGAAAGTAGCGGGCCACCCAAATTTGGTCACCGGCATTGTGTGCACCTTTCGCGAAAATCTGGAATTCCCACTGTCCGGCAGCCACCTCAGCATTAATACCTTCCACGTTCAAGCCTGCTTCCAGGCAAATGTCAAAGTGTTCTTCAACGATGTCGCGACCAAAAGCTTTGTCGGCGCCCACACCGCAATAGTAAGGTCCTTGTGGAGCAGGATAGCCATCGGCCGGGAATCCAAGCGGCTTGTTGGTTTTTGGGTCCATCAGGAAGTATTCCTGTTCAAAGCCAAACCAGAAATCTTCGTCTTCTTCTTCAATGTGCGCCCGGCCGTTGGTTTCATGGGGGGTGCCATCCGGATTCAGTACTTCAGTCATGACCACGTAGGCATTGTTGCGGTCAGGGTCGGGAAAAATCGCAACTGGTTTTAGTAACAAGTCAGAAGCTCCGCCTGTTGCTTGCCGGGTTGATGATCCATCAAATGACCACACCGGACAATCTTCTAATTTCCCACTAAAATTTTCTGCAATTCTTGTTTTTGCCCTTAAGCCTTGAGTCGGCTTGAATCCGTCCAGCCAGATATACTCCAATTTTGATTTCATCTTGTTACAATTTATAAGTTAATGATGTGTTTTTTCAAAAATTTGATGTCAAAAATAGAACGAACAGTCAAAAATATAAATAATAACACGTCAATTTGTAAAAAGTTAATACAAAATTCACATAGAGAATTGATTTATTTGAAGACCCTTGGTTTTTGATAGGCATAGTCGAATAAATAAGTGTTTTATGATTGGAGTGTTGTTGAAAATAGAATGGATCAATTCGAAATTCAAGTGTTTTTTGTGTTGATACCCCCTGTTTTGATGGCGGAGGCTGGTTGTGGTGGACGAGGCGCTTTGGGTTTCTTTCAAAAAGAAATTGAAGTCGATGGGTCATTTTCGTTTGGCATTGCGTAATTTTAGTTGCTTGCTGCCGACCTATCCTTTTGAAATGACGGGTGATTGGCTCAACAAAGAATTGAATACTTACAACCAGATAAATTTTAATCAAAATGACAACCATTGACCGAAGAAATTTTTTGAAGGCTTCCGGTTCGGCTGTGGCAGGTAGTATGCTGCTTCCTGCTTTCATCCAGTCGTGCCAGGGGACTCCTTTGTCTGCCGGAATTCAGGCTTACCTGGATCATTTCGGTGTGCATGTGCAGTTGCTGCAAAAAGTAGTTGACAAGGCGCTGAGCAAAGGCGGCGATTATGCCGACCTGTTTTTTGAACACAAGACCTTGAATAGCCTGGCCCTGGAAGATGGAAGTGTCAACCGGGCGTTTTCCAATGTTGATTTTGGCGTTGGTATTCGCGTGCTGAAAGGCGACCAAACCGGTTTTGCCTATTCTGAAACCATTACTTCCGAAGCATTGATGAAAGCAGCCAACACCGCAGCCAATATTGCCAATGGAAGCCAAAATGTTACGGCGCAGGAGATTAAGGAAGCTTTGCCAGCCGACTACTATGCCATCAACCGTTCGTGGGAAGAGGTGAACGTTCCGGAGAAAATTCCTTTTATTCAGGCCATCAACGATAAGGTTTTTGCCTTAGACAGCCGCGTTTCTAAAGTTAATGCCAGCCTGACCGACGAAACAGCTTACGTGTTGTTTTACAGTTCCGAAGGGGTGATCAGTTATGATTACCGGCCCATGGTTAGCTTGGGAACGTTTTGCGTGATGGAGAAAGATGGTCAGATTGAAAATGGCTACTCGTCGCGCTCGTTTCGTAAGGGCTTTGAGTTTTTAAATGATGCGGTGGTGGACGAGCTGGCACAGGAAGTGGTGGACCGCACGAGTTTGCTATTTGAAGCGACCAAACCCAAGGCAGGTGAAATGCCCGTGGTGATGGGCGCCGGCGGCTCCGGAATCTTATTGCACGAAGCCATCGGCCATACCTTTGAGGCAGATTTCAACCGGAAGGGAACCTCTATTTTTGCTGATAAGATGGGCAAAAAAGTAGCCGAAAGCTTTGTGAATATCATTGATGATGGAACACTACCCGAAAATCGAGGCTCCATCAACCGCGATGATGAAGGAAATGCCACCGAAAAGACCTATTTGGTCAAAGATGGGGTGTTAAACAGTTACATCCACGACCGGATCAGCGCCCGCCACTATGGGGTGAATCCCACCGGAAACGGACGACGCGAATCGTTTCGCCATGTGCCGCTCCCCCGCATGCGGGCGACCTACATGGAAACCGGGCCGCATACAAAAGCCGATATCATCAGCCAGGTGAAGCAGGGAATTTACGTCGATAACTTTAGCAATGGACAAGTGAAAATTGGCGCCGGCGACTTCACCTTCTTTGTAAAATCGGGCTACCTGATTGAAAATGGCAAGCTGACCCAGCCAATCAAAGACATCAACATTATCGGGAATGGCCCGCAGGCCTTGGCCGACATCACCATGTGTGCTGACGATTATTTGATTGACAATGGTACCTGGACTTGCGGAAAGTCAGGCCAGTCAGTGCCGGTAACGTGCGGATTGCCAACCGTGCTGGTTAAAAAATTAACCGTTGGCGGGATGAGTTAAGCCAATGATCCTTCATCTGAAAAAAATCGATAAAAATGACAAAAGAAGAAAAATATAACCTGGCCAAATGGGCGATGCAATTTGCCTTGGATCATGGGGCCGACGAAGCCAGCATCATTCTGTCGCAAAGCAAAAGCAGCAATGTGGATGTTCGGGAACAAAAGATCGACACTTTAAAAGAAGCTATTCAAAGTAGTTTGAGCGTCCGCTTGTTTGTCGATAACAAATATTCAGCGCACCGCACCAACCGGCTGGACAAAAAGGAACTGGCCCACTTTATTGAGCAGGCCATTGCCGGAACAAAATACCTGTCGCCCGATCCATTCCGCTCTTTGCCCGATGCCGGTTTGTACTATCAGGGTGGCAACCAGGATCTGGGAACGGTCGATCAGTCGTATGACACCATCGATCCGAAGACCAAGGTCGACTTGGCTTTTCAGGTAGAACAAGAGGCGTATAAGAAAGACGACCGCATTATTTCGATAACAGCTGGTTATGGGGACAACACCAGCAGCCGCCTGATGGTGACCAGCAACGGATTTGAAGGAGAAACAGCCAATAGCAGCTTCAGTCTGTACGCCTCAGTTTCCGTTGATGGTGGCGATGCGCGCCCCAGTGAGGCGTGGAGCGAACGGGCCATCTTTTTTGACCAATTGAAAAAGTCGGATATCGGAACAACGGCGCTGGACCGGGCTTTGAAGAAAATAGGCCAGGCGAAAATCAGCTCCGGAAAATTGACCATGTTGGTGGAGAACAAGACGGTTTCGCGACTTTTTTCACCCTTGATGGCCGCCTTGAACGGCTACAACATTCAGCAGAAAAATTCATTTCTGATTGATCAAATTGGCAAGCAAGTGGCTTCTGAAAAACTAAGTTTGACTGATGATCCGCTGGTCGCAGGGGGCATGGGTTCCCGCTTGTTTGATGGCGAAGGCCTGGCCTCCAAAAAACGGCAGGTTTTTGATCGGGGCATCTTGGGAACCTACTTCATTGATACTTACTATGCGAAAAAACTAGCTGTGGAACCGACCACCGGCGAAACCTCCAATTTGATTTTTGAAACCGGCGACAAAGATTTGGCGGGATTAATCACAGGAATAAAAAAAGGCATTTTGGTGACCGGGTTCAATGGCGGCAACACCAACGGCTCAACCGGCGATTATTCGTACGGAATTGATGGTTTCCTGATTGAGAATGGCGAAATTATTCAGCCCGTTTCTGAAATGAACATCAGTGGAAACATGAAAGAACTGTGGATGAGCTTGGTGGAGGTTGGAAACGATGCCAACCTGACTTCCTCGTGGCAAACCCCTTCCATGGTGTTCGAAGGTGTTGATTTTAGCGGAAGCTAAGGTTTTGGCAAATCATTTGGATGGAACCGGAATACCTTCTTCGACTACGAGGAAGGTATTCTTTTTTTATTTTTGAAGAAAAAACGAACAGTGGCAAAACGAGAGAAAAAAGGAAAAAGCAAAAGTTCGGCTGGCTACAACCAGAAGATTGGCGAAGATTTTTTGTTGCAGAATGCGCAAAAAGATGGCGTTGTAGAAACAGCCAGCGGCCTTCAATATAAAATTGTGGAAGAAGTAGCGGGTGAAAAACCGAATCCCGAGAGCACCGTTCTGATTCATCAGCGGGCGCTGTTGCTGAATGGAACGACTTTGGAAGACACCTACCGGAAAAACAAGCCCGACGAAGTGCGACTGGCCGAACTGATTGAAGGTTTGCAGGAAGGCTTGCAGCTCATGGGTAAAGGTAGCCGGTATAAATTTTGGGTGCCGGCCGATCTGGCTTGGGGGCGAAAAGGAACCAGCAACAAAATTCCGCCGTTTGCTGTGCTTTCGTTCGATATCAGGCTGGTGGATTTGATTGAATAAAGGGCATGCTGATAAAAAATAGATGGATATCCACAAGATTACCCGAGGTCATTAAAAGTCATTCCTGGTCATTAAGTTGTTCTTGAAACGAACAATGACAATAATTGACAGCGGCGACAGAACGGATAGGCAGATAAACGGATAATCATTAAATATATTCGGGTCATTTTCTGATTCTCATGCTTCTGGCATTAATCTTGTAAAGTGCAATAAAACTTTGTTAAACATCATTTAAAAATACAAGTCATGAAAACAATTACCAGTTTATTTTTAATACTAGCATTGGCTGTCTTCGCTTCATGCGAAGGCCCAATGGGGCCTCCCGGATATGATGGCGAGGATGGCGAAGATGGAACTTCCTTGTTGGGGAGTGTCTTTGAAATTGAAGGCGATTTTACTGAAGCCAATGGTTACACGTTATACTACGACTTTCCGTCGAATTTTGAAATCTACGACACCTACATCGTGATGGTTTATATGCTTTGGGAAGTGGCTGAGGCCAATGATGGATCGGCCATCGATGTTTGGCGCCCTTTGCCACAAACCATTGTTTTGGACGATGGCGTAATCCAGTATAATTTTGATTACACGATTGCAGATGTGCAGGTTTTTATGGAGTTTACAGTGAGCGAATTGCTTCCGGCTGAAAGTCAGGATCAAGTCTTCAGAATCGCTGTGTTGCCTGCCGACTGGGCGATGGATAAATCGATCGATATCAACAATCTGAATTCGGTGATGAAATCGCTGGAGGTAAATCCGAATACCATTAAGAAAGTCAGCCTGACCAAATAGTGTCGGCAATCATCCGTACAAAAAAAATGAGGCTGTCTA
>NZ_LGIA01000031.1 GCF_001270965.1 Sunxiuqinia dokdonensis
AGGTTTTTTCGGAATGGTGTTGAGAATGAAGTTCATTGGGAAATCAGAAATGGAAGCCTCTGTTTCATGTTCAATGGGTTTAAGTGAGCGGATGTATGCAATGACCGACTTGATATCTTCTTCGTCAAGCTGGCCGTAGTAGGGGTGTGGCATGACGGGGAAAAGCGCCCGTCCGTCTTTGGATACACCGGAAGTAATGGCTCTGAAAATCTCGCCGTCAGTCCAGCTTTTGAGTTTCACCGGGGTGATGTTGGGCGACACATACCGACCGGGAAAACCCATATTTTGGTCAAATACTTCGCCGCCCATTCCTTCGGTGTTCGGCACCATTGGGGCGGTAAAAAGACTGTAGTCGCGCTCCGAGTGACAATCCATGCAAACCATGACATGGTTTGCCAGATATTGACCCCGTTCAAGTCGTTCCGGGCTTAGTTCGACGGTCATGTCGGGTGCATCGCCAACATTGGGCAGTATCGCTTTGACATAGGAAAGAAGCACGATGACAAGCAGCAGAATTACGCCAATGGAATAAAGCAAGATACGAATCACATTTTTCTTCATAAAAAGATCCTTTTTAGTTACTAACTGAGAGAAATATTTTGGATGAAATATTCGACTAAAGTTAATAAATAAAAAAAGATCAATATATCCGAAAAAAGATATTTGTCAGCATGCTTTCTGCTGATTTACTGGATGAAAACTCGGGCTCTTATTCCGATTTTATTCGTTTTTCAATGTATTTCGAATTCATGACCCGCAAAACGCCCATGTAGTCCATTTCAAATTCGAGTTGTGAGCCCACCTGGTAGTTTTCCTCGTTTTTGCCTAAGTCAACCACGAGCATGTCTGATGAGGCCCCAACAACTTTTAAGTTTTTATTTTTCAGCTTGATGTGGCTTTCGTCGATATCGAGTAATCCTAAATCGATGAGCGCCCGGTAGGAGGTGGCCGACTGGTCTGCATCGTCAAAAATAACAGTTTCGCCCAGCAGATTTTTCCCTAATTCGCCGATTGGAGTCATGCGCTTTTTGGTCAGTTCGATAATCTCAGCATAGAGTTGAAAAGCATCATTTTCCATCTGGTCGAAGGTGACGTTGTTGTAAACATCAGTTCCTAGAAAAAATGTTTCGCCAATTCTGAAATGGTTGATTCCCTTGGGCAGCAGACCTTGGAAAATTAGCGGAACCGTAACCGAAGCTCCGCCGGAAACATACTGGATTTCCTTGTTGAACTTTGCTTCGAGCAGTTGTTCGTACAAACACAGTTGAACGAGCTTATCGTGGCTTGGTAAAATACCGTACATGCAGGTTAAATTGGTGCCAATGCCAACCACTTCAATATTGGGGAATTTGAACACGGAATCGTAAAAATTCAGAAAATCTTCCTGAAGTACACCTTCGCGCAGTTCGCCCATTTCAATCATGATGATTATTTTGTGGGTTTTGCCTTGCTTTTGAGCTTCCTTCGATAGCCGTTCGATTGTATCTTTTTCCGTATTAAAACTGATGTCAGCGTACTTGACAATTTTTTCAATGGCGTGCTTTGGCGGTGGTTTGATGTAAACGGTTTCAACCTGGTCCGAAATGGATTTAATCATTTTCAGGTTCGATACGCGCGAGTCGCACAATTGACGAACCCCCAGTTTGATCACTTCTTCCAGGTAGCGTTTGTTGCCACATAACATTTTTGAAACAACTGCCCAGGTGATTCCATTTTGAGAGAGCAGTTCTTCCAGGTAATCGTAGTTCTTTTTTAGCTTTTTGGTATCTAACGTAATAAATGCCATAATTTTTTTTGCCTTTAAGTCTTGGTTTTTAGAGAATGGACAAGTTGCGCTTTATCTTTCTCGTCTGCTCAATATAAAGCACTGCCTATTCGGTTTGACTTCACCGTGCAAAGATAAAAGCTTTTATTCGTATCGAAACAAATAATTGGATTTTGATTGGATTTCTTCATATTCTGGTTTCTGAACAGCGTTTTGAATTCGCTTGTTTGCCAGGTTCAAATAGCTGATGATTGAATCTGGTTTATTCTTGATTTGATAACTTTTGTAGCTTGAATGGTTTGATAGTTAAATGATCGGGGTACTTTTTCAGAGGTTGTTTTTTTCGTCTTTTAGCAGCTAAACGACAAGCCAGTTTGCCATCGGCTTATACAACTTATCGCAGTATGATTTTTTCAAAGTATAAAATAAGTGCTATAGGAACTATTTAGAATTGTTCAGAACAAAAAAATGGCACCCGGTTTCGGATGCCATTTTTATTATGCGGGAAAATAATTTTCTATAAGTCTTTAATTTCGTTGACCAGTTTTTGCAGGGTGCTCTTGGCGTCTCCAAAAAGCAACCTGGTTTTATCGTCAAAAAACAGACTGTTTTCAATACCGGCATAACCTTTTCCGCGGCCACGTTTCATGACAATAATATTCTTTGACTCATGCGCCTTAATGATTGGCATTCCGGCTATTGGGCTCGACGGATCGTTAATGGCAGCCGGATTCACCACATCGTTGGCACCAATAACGATACAAACATCAGTGCTTGGCATGTCGGGGTTGATGTCGGCCATTTCAACCAGTTGGTCGTAGGGAACGTCCGCTTCGGCCAGCAGCACGTTCATATGGCCCGGCATTCGGCCTGCCACCGGGTGAATGGCATAGCGCACGTTTACGCCCTTGGATACCAGCAATTCATCCAATTCATGACAAACATGCTGGGCCTGGGCTACTGCCAATCCATAACCCGGAATGATGACCACGTTGCGGGAGTAGGCGAGCAATACAGAAGCGTCGCTCATGGTAATTTCTTTCATGGTCCCCTGTTCGCCTTGGGTGGCAGCATCGCCTCCCCCAAAAGCGCCAATGATCACATTCAACAGTGAACGGTTCATGGCTTTACACATCAGCAAGGTTAAGATGCTACCTGCGGCACCAACCAAAATACCACCCAATATCATGGCCTGATTGTTATAGATAAAACCGGCCATGGCGGCGGCAATACCGGTGAAGCTGTTCAGAAGTGAAATCACCACAGGCATGTCGGCACCTCCAATGGGCATCACGAAAAGTACGCCGTAGAGAAGCGATACGGCAAGCAACAAGTAAATGGCCCAGTTCAGCTCTGTGGGCGTTTGGCCCGAAAGCAGGATGAAAAGTGCCAGGGCTAAAGTGCCAGCCAGTAAAATCAAATTGATGTAGCTCAGGTAGCCGGCGCGAATGTCATTCACTTTGCCGTCCAGTTTACCGTAAGCCACCATACTGCCGCTAAATGCAATGGCGCCAATAATCAGTCCGAGCAGGGTGACCAGTACTGAGCCCCAGTTGCTCATGTCGGCGTTGGGGAACTCAAGTAAGGCGACCAGGGCTGACGCTGCTCCGCCTGTGGCATTGTAGAACGATACAAGTTGTGGCATGGCTGTCATTTTAACCTTGCGGGCAATGATCCATCCAATGGCCGAACCCACGCCAATGGCAGCCAAAATAATCCACACGTTGGCTGGTTGAATTCCGCCACCATCAGCGTTTTTGTGAAGCAGGATGGTGGTGAGCATGGCCAGCACCATGCCGGCACCCGCGTAAAAGTTGCCTCGGCGGGCTGATTCGGGGTGACTTAGCAGTTTCAAGCCCACAACAAAAAGCAAAGCCGCAACTAAATAACTTAATTCCAGGAGCGTTCCTCCCACGGTAAATTCAACACCGTTAAATGTTCCAAGTATTTTGTCCATGAGATCCTCCTATTTTTTCTTCTTTTTAAACATTTCCAACATGCGGTCGGTAACAACAAAGCCGCCGACCACGTTGAGGGTTCCAAAAATGACGGCGAAAATTCCGAGAATCAGTTCGGTATTGATTCGACTGGCATCGGCATGTCCAACCAGAATGATTCCGCCGATGATGATCACACCACTGATGGCGTTGGCTCCCGACATTAAAGGTGTATGTAAAACTGCGGGTACGTTGGAGATCACTTCAATTCCTAAAAAGATGGACAGGGCGATGATAAAAATCGCTTCTTTATAGGTGTAGAAAAAGATTAATATTTCTTCCATTGGATTTAATTTTTCGGTTGAATAGCTGATTTGACACGTTCATTGATGATTTCACCTTGGTGGGTGATGCAGGTGCCTTTGATAATATCGTCATCAAAATTCAGTTCGAGTTTCCCTTCTTCGTCAATCAAAACCTCCAGAAAGTTGAGGATATTTTTGCCGAACATTTTGCTGGCATCTACCGGCATCAGCGAGGGATAGTTCGATTGTCCGACAATAGTGACACCGTGCTCAACAACCGTTTCATTGTCTTGGGTGAGTTCGCAGTTTCCTCCGGTCGAGGCTGCCAGATCAATAATCACTGAGCCGGGTTTCATGCGGGAAACAGCTTCCTTGGGTAGGAGCAGGGGAGCCTTACGTCCCGGGATTTGTGCGGTGCAGATGACCACATTGGCTTTGGCTGCGTGATCGTTGATTGCTTGCTGCTGTTTTTGCTTAAACTCTTCGGTTTGCTCAACGGCATAACCACCTGCAGCGGCATCTTCCTTGGCTCCTTCCACTTCCACAAATTTGGCCCCCAGGCTCATGACCTCTTCTTTTACAGCCGAACGAACGTCAAAAGCTTGCACCTGGGCGCCGAGCCTTTTGGCAGTGGCAATGGCCTGCAGGCCGGCAACACCTGCACCCAGCACCAGCACTGTTGCGGGGCGAATGGTTCCGGCGGCAGTCATAAACATGGGGAAAAATGTAGACAGGTGATTGGCGGCATCCAGCACGGCTTTGTAGCCGGCAACGGTGGCCTGCGATGACAACACGTCCATAGCCTGCCCGCGTGTTGAGCGCGGAATGGCGTCCATGCTGAAGGTTGTGATGCCTCGCGCCGCAAATTGTTTGACCAAGTCCGTGTTCCAGAGTGGATTGTACTGGCTCAGCCAAATTTGTTCCTTGCCGAGCGACTGAATCAGTTTTTCGTCCGGAGCATGGATGGCGATCAAGAAATCGGCTTTCTTTAACACATCCTCGCGCGAAGCAATGGTTGCTCCGGCTTCTTGGTAGGCTGAATCGGTTGCCAGGGCAGAGTCGCCGGCTCCTGTTTCCACACAAACAGCAACTTTGCGCTTGGTCAGGTTGGAAACAATTTCGGGTAAGAGGGCCACCCGATTTTCAGAATCTCCCTCTTTTAAGAGTCCAATAAGCATAAACCAGAATATTAAGTGATTATTAGTAACGCTTTTTCTATCTAGTAAAATGAATTTCTGCTCACATGGTTCACGAATATATCGACTTTCTGATGTTTTAGGAATGAATTGAATTCTGAGATTGTGAAAAACTATTTCTCAAAAACCGATCTTAAATGAAGGAAGAAAATATCTTTGCAGTCTCATTTTAAAGGAAAAATTATGCAAACTTGGTTTGAATGCAAAGTAAAATATGTGAAAGTTGATCAGGATGGCCGCGAGCGTAAGGTATCGGAGTCGTATTTGGTTGACGCGGTTTCGTTCACCGATGCCGAAGCACGGATGATTGAACAAATGCAGCAGTTGGTTCGGGGCGGCGAATTCCATATTGACAATATCAAGAAGTCAAACATCATAGAGATATTTCCGCACGACAATGGTGAGTATTGGTATAAGGCGAAAATCGCCATCGTGACCATTGACGAGAAAGCAGGCAAGGAAAAGAAGATTAACAACTATTTTTTGATTGCGGCTGATGATTTCAAGCAAGCCTTACTGCGTTTGGAGGAAGATCTCTCCTATATTTTGGTGCCAATTCAAATTTCATCCATGAACCTAAGTACCATTGTGGATGTGTTTCCGTATTTCAAGGATGAGGTGAATGAGCCATTGCCACCGCATTTGAAGCGTATTGAACCGGAAGATGCGGTTGAGTCCACGCCTGAGCTAACACAGGAGTCGGCGGAGGATGATTCGGACAGCGAAGAAGCGGCGACGGAGCCGGACGAAGCGTAGGTTGAGCAGGATACAGCATGGCCAGGCCTAAAAAAAATCCCGCAGGCGAGCAGTCTACGGGATTTTTTTTATGAGGTCAATTGGCCTGCGGAAAGGTTTCCTTCAGCCCAAACATCACCCTGAAAAAACAGAATTGGTCGCGTTTTAATGGTTCAAAGAGGTAGTAGGCTGTGGCTACGCGGCAAATGTCTTTCACTTCAGTAAAAATTTCATTGACCGCTATTTTGCCAGCTTCGCTTAACTGATCTGATGCCACAATCAGGTCGAAGCAAGAGTTGAACTCATGCAGTTGGCTGTCAAATTCCAAAATTTTATCGATCAGCTCTACCGGAATCGATTTGCTGGTCAACGTTTGTTTCAGTTCCGGCGTCATGCTCTCGTGAATGACCTTCAATAAAAAATACAGACTTTGATAGTCGCCGTTTTTGGCTTCGCTGAAATAGTCATTGTATCCGAGTTCTTCGAAAATATATTTCTGAAATTTCTTGTCTTCCTTGAAGTCAACTTTGATTAGTGCGCGCAGCAGCGCAATTTTTCGTAATGACGAGATCATGAGTTCGTGCACATACTGCTGCTTGTCGGTGTGTTTGTAGTATTCGTCGGCCGGCAGAAATTTGTCTTTAATCTTTTTAATTTTCGACATCAGCTCTTTGGCGTACTCCATAGTCCAGCCTGTTCGAATAAGCGACAGTTCGTAGATGTTCTCGTTAAATGATTGAACGATTTTCATGCAAGCCAGAAGCGTTGCATTGGCTGTTGAGCATGTTGTTTTTTCTTCCATTTTGAATTGGTTTTTTGTTTGCGTTATTATTGAACATCGAAAAAAAGTTACGATAAAACCAGCTCAAAAAAAATGCTTAATCTATTTAAAAATAGAATTATGCTGTAGAATATCTTATTTGAAAACCATTTGGTGAAATTGGACTTGTTTGGAACTTATGTTTTTATTGATTTTTGGCTGCCTGGCTTCGGAATTGATCGGCATGCCATTTACTTTTTTGCGCAGGAATCAATCCGCATAAAATAAAAGCTCCCCGGCAAATTGCTTTTGCCGGGGAGCTTTTATCATGAATGAATATCCGCGAGATTAGCCACTGTCATTTAAAAATCATTCAGTTGTCATTAGGTGGCCATTCAGTTGTTGTGCAACGATCAATGACAATAAAATGACTATGAATGACAATAATTGACAGCCATTACATTGCAAATACGTTAGTAAGCGGACAACCATATTATTATTTCAAGAAGAATCGTTCTTCTTATTAATTAATCTTCACACCGCGTTTGCGTTCGGCTTCGCGAAGCAGGATTTTCCGCATGCGGAACGATTTCGGTGTCACTTCCAGGTATTCGTCGGCGCTAATGTATTCCAGTGCTTCTTCCAGGCTGAAGCGAATGGGCGGAGCCAGCTTCGTTTTTTCATCGGAGCCTGAGGCACGCATATTGGTCAGCTTTTTCGATTGGGTGACGTTGATGGTCAAATCATCGGCGCGGGTGTTTTCGCCAATCACCATGCCTTCGTACACGTCTTCGCCCGGAGGAATGAAAAAGCGTCCGCGATCCTGAAGTTTGTTCAGGGCATAGGCAAAGGTTGTTCCGGGTTCTTTGGCAATGAGCGAACCGTTTTTGCGGCCTTCAATTACGCCTTTCACGGGCTGGTATTCCACAAACCGGTGTGTCATCACGGCTTCGCCGGCGGTGGCGGTCAGCATGTTGGTTCGCAGTCCGATAATACCGCGTGACGGAATCAGGAATTCCAGGTGGATGCGGTCGCCTTTGCGCTCCATGTTTTGCATTTCGCCTTTACGGGCGGTAACCAGTTCCACCACTTTACCCGAATATTCGTCGGTCACATCAACGTGCATTTCTTCAATCGGTTCGCATTTAATGCCGCCAATTTCCTTGTAGAGAACCTGTGGTTGCCCAACTTGCAACTCGTAGCCTTCGCGGCGCATGGTTTCAATCAATACCGATAAATGCAACACGCCGCGGCCATAAACGGTAAAGGTGTCGGCCGTAGCTCCTTTTTCGACGCGCAGGGCCAGGTTTTTCTCCAATTCTTTGTACAGGCGGTCGTGCAGGTGGCGCGAGGTCACAAACTTTCCTTCTTTACCAAAAAATGGTGAATCGTTGTTGGTGAATACCATGCTCATGGTTGGTTCGTCAACAGCAATCGGATCCAGCGGTTCCGGATTTTCCAGGTCGCAAATGGAGTCGCCAATGTCGAAACCTTCAATGCCCACCAGCGCACAAATATCGCCGTTCACCATTTTGTCCACCTTTTGACGGCCAAGCCCGGTAAAAGTGTGCAGCTCTTTAATTTTGGTGCGTTTCACCGATCCGTCACGTTTAACCATCGAAACCTGCATCCCTTCGGTCAACTCGCCGCGGTGTATTCGTCCAATGGCAATTCGTCCGACATAGGCTGAATAATCCAGCGAGGTAATCAGCAGTTGCGGTGTTCCCGGGTTTGGTTTGGGTTCGGGGATGTGTTCGATAATGGCATCGAGCAATGGGCTGATGTTGTCTGTTTTGTTGCTCAGGTCAGCAGTCATCCAGCCTTCTTTGGCCGAGCCGTAGATGGTTGGAAAATCAAGCTGCTCTTCGGTCCCATCAAGGCTGAACATGAGGTCGAACACCTGCTCGTGCACCTCTTCGGGCCGGCAATTCGGCTTGTCAACCTTGTTGATCACGACAATGGGTTTTAATCCCAGCGCCAGTGCTTTTGACAGCACAAAACGGGTTTGGGGCATGGTACCTTCAAAGGCATCGGCCAGCAGCAATACACCGTCGGCCATGTTGAGTACCCGTTCAACTTCGCCACCAAAGTCGGAGTGACCCGGTGTGTCGATGATATTAATCTTTACATCCTTGTAAACTACTGAAACGTTTTTTGCCAGGATGGTAATCCCGCGCTCCCGTTCCAGGTCATTGTTGTCGAGAATCAGCTCTTGCTTTTTCTCGTGATCTTTCATCACATTACAATGGTATATCATTTTGTCGACCAGGGTCGTTTTGCCGTGGTCAACGTGCGCGATAATCGCGATGTTCCTAATCTTCTGCATATAAGTTCCAAAATTGAGGCGCAAAGATAGTTTTATTTCATTTGCTCCAGCCTATTCTTCTGATTTGTTGACGGTAACTTAACAAGCAATATTTGCAGGATGTTGATCTCGATGACCGAATTTTTGTAAATCGTGCAAGTCAGTTTTGATAAGAGAAGTGGATAAGATTGGAGCGGTTCCGCAGGCGGATCCCAATTAGCGATGCACCACCTGCTTTATTCATATGCCAACAATATGTCGTGCTTGATTTTGATGGTGTATTTTGCTGTAGACCGGAATTGGTTTCTTTTTTGTGAATTTCACTTTCCCGGTGTCCAGTACATTCAATGCACCGGGTTGAATTGTAATTTTCAAGGGCGACTTAAAAACATAGGGTTCGCCATCGACATGAATCTTGGTTTCGGAGGTGTCAATCTCCACTTCATTGCTGCACGAGATTAACCGGAAATCTTTTTCAGGGCTAAGCATCCCGGCAAATAGCTTCAACGAAAACAGCGGAAACTGCCACAAGGGGAACGGTTGCACCAAGACCAGGTCGAACTTACCATCCGTTGGGTTGGCGGTGCTTACAAGAACAGCGTTGTATCCAAACTGCCGGTTATTGGCAATATTAATCATGAAAAACCTCCCGGTGATTGTTTCGCCTTCGAGCCGAATGCTGGCTTCGATCGGTTTAAATGACCAGATTGTTTTGATGGTGCTGATGAAATAATTCCAAAACCCACGCCTTCTTCGGGTGGCGAATTGGTGGGCAACCTCGCTGTCGAAACCAATACCGGAAAGATGAAACATGTGCGTGTCGTTGAGTTGAATAAGATCAGCTTTTAGCACATGATCCTGTTTTATGGCCTTGATCAGTCGGCGGATATTTCTGTCGAAACCGAACTCGCGGGCAAAACCGTTGCCCGAGCCACTCGGGTAAACAGCCAGTATTTTGTTGCTCCCTGCCAGGGTCGAGGCGGCTTTATTCACCGTGCCATCGCCTCCGGCAACAACAAACACCCGGTAGTTATCAAATTCAGCTTGAATAATTTCAGTGCTATGGACACCTGTGGCAATTACCCGAACATCAATCATGGAGCGGTAAGGCTCTAACTTTCGAAGCACCCGGCGCGCATTTCGCTTTCCGGCATTGGGGTTAATCAAAAAGAGGACTTCTGCCTGTGTAATTCGGTACTTTGTATTTGGTTGAATATTTTTAGTTGAATATGTTTCTGCCATGGCCCTAGGTTTTTGTTTTAAACAGCATGATGACAAAATTGGTTTCACAAAGGAAGGATATTTGACAAAACAAAAGGATAGTTTAACGTTTGCTTGACGTTCTGATTGTTTTTGAAGAAGAAATGAGACTGGCAGCGTCCGTTTTTAAGGCTACAGCACGGCTGGTTGATGATTGTTGCGTATGTGTAGTTGATGCTGACTGTTCGTGTCCGGACAAAGAACTTCCGTAACCTGAATGACGGGCAATGGTTTCAGACTGTTTTTTTCGGCCTCGTCAACCGGGCGGCGCGAAAAATTCCTGAACCATTCATAAAGGTTATCGTCGTCGTACACGCGGTGTATGTCGTGTCCAAGTCCCGCCAGGCGGCTATAGACAACAGGTGCCTCTTGGGCTTTCAGCGCTTCCACCATTTGGTCGGAGCGGGTCACCGAGACCAGCTTGTCTTTCGCTCCATGGAATACCCAAATGGGCAGGTGCGTCAGGTTTTCAGCCCATTCGTCTTTGGCACCGCCGCACAGCGGGGCAATGGCAGCAAACCTGTGTGGGTAGCGATTGGCCAGCTCCCAGGTGCCAAAACCACCCAGGCTCATCCCGGTGAGGTACACGCGCGATTGGTCGATCTGGTAATTCGCATTGATTTCAGAAAAAATGGTGTCGAGCCAATTTTCGCTGGCCCAGTTTTTACCCCAGGGGCATTGCGGTGCCACAACGATGAAATCGAGCTTTTTACCTTTGTCTAAGAAGTAGGGCAGGCCGTAACGCTTAATCCGGTTGATATCGGTTCCCGAAACGGAGCGGCCGTGCAGGTAGAAGATAACCGGCAGGAGCTCATGCTTCAGGCTGTCGTAGTTTTCAGGAAGAAACGTCAGGTAATTGTACCTGACTTTCTTGTCAGTATTTTGCGCTTCAGTTGTTTGATTCGAAAAGAAAAACAAGCCAAACATTAAAAATACAACAACTATCCGATGCATATTTTTTCAGAAATAAATTAGGCGAAGATAGGAAATTGATCCAATACCCAATAACCAATGACAACTCCACCAATCTACTTGTGTCGTTTCTTCAGTTCGCGGGCCAAATCTTCAATTCGGTAGCCCTTATGGGTGAGCAACACGATCAGATGATACAGCAAATCGGCTCCTTCGTACAAGAAGTTCTCGTCGTCGTTGGCCATCGCGCCAATAATGGTTTCAACAGCTTCTTCGCCCACTTTTTGGGTAATGGTGCGGGTCCCTTTTGTAAATAGCGAAGTGGTGTACGAACCTTCCGGCATTTCCTGCTTCCGCTTGTCAATAAAATCTTGCAGGTGCTTGATGAAAGCCAGGTCGTCCAGTTCATTGGTTTCATTCCAGCAGGTATCGCTGCCGGTATGGCACACCGGTCCAACCGGGTTCACCTTAATCAGCAGGGTATCGTCATCGCAATCCGACGCGATGGAAACCACATGCAGGAAGTTCCCGCTTTCTTCGCCTTTGGTCCAAAGGCGGTTTTTCGTCCGGCTAAAGAAAGTGACCTTGCCGGTTGCTTCGGTTTTAGCCAGTGCTTCTTCGTTCATAAAGCCCAGCATCAGCACTTTGTTGGTTTTGTTATCCTGAATAATGGCCGGGATGAGGCCGTTCTGTTTTGAAAAATCTAGTGTTTTCTTCATGTATTTTTTTTGTGTTTTAATCGATATAAGTCTCTCGTAAGATTGATTTCAGTTCCCTGATCTCAGAGGTTGTCAAGGATCCCATTACTTTTATAATTCTTTGCTTATCAATTGTTCGGATTTGGTCGAGCACTACCCAGCCTTTTTTATCGTTGTGCCTGACGGCTATCCGTGTTGGATATTTTTTTGAACTGGTTGTCATTGGGGCAATCACAATTGTTCTTAAATATCTATTCATCTCATCGGGCGAAATAACGACACAAGGTCTGGTCTTTTTTATTTCACTGCCAATGGTGGGATCAAGATTGACCAGTAGAATTTGATATTGATTTATTTCCATTCCTCCAAATTTTCATCTTCGAAGACATCATCGATCAATAACCGGTCATCACCGGCCTCGGCCATTTCCCTGAATGCTTTTTCCCATCCTTTTCTGGATTTTGACAACGGCTTGATAATGATTTGATCCTCTTCCAGAATCAAATTGACCGAATCTTTGATGTTGTATTTGTCGATCATGGTTTTACTTAGCCGGATACCCTTTGAGTTCCCTATTTTTATCACTGAAACTTCCATTACTTTATCTTTTGTAATTACAAAGTTATAACTTTTTACAAAAGCCGGAGCTAGCGTATTGGAATGTTTCTACTCTTCAAATAACTTTTTAAATCAGGAATAGCAATTTCCTTGTAGTGAAAGATGCTGGCAGCCAGTCCGGCGTCGGCTTTTCCCTTGGTGAACACGTCCACAAAATGATCCATGTTTCCGGCACCGCCCGATGCGATGATCGGGATTTTCAGCATATCGGCCATTTTAGCCAATTCTTCATTTGCAAAGCCTCCC
The DNA here is from genome assembly GCF_001270965.1 of Sunxiuqinia dokdonensis. Lineage (GTDB taxonomy): Bacteria > Bacteroidota > Bacteroidia > Bacteroidales > Prolixibacteraceae > Sunxiuqinia > Sunxiuqinia dokdonensis. Next base: position 12,738 of record NZ_LGIA01000031.1, read on the forward strand.
TTTGTCCCGTCGTGGTCCATTGAGGTGAACAGAATTTCGCCGGCACCGCGGTCTTCGGCTTCTTTGGCCCAGCTAAACAGTTCCTTGTCGGTTGGAATGCGGCCGCCATTAACGGTTACGGTCCAGTGGCCATCGTAGTTTTTGGCATCAATCGCCACAACCACGAACTGGGTTCCGAAATTCAGAGCCAGATCATTAATCAGTTGCGGGTTACGCACTGCTGATGAATTGATGCTCACTTTGTCGGCTCCGGCACTGAGCAACGCTTCGGCATCTTTGATTTCGCTAATTCCACCACCCACAGTGAACGGGATGTTCAATTCGCGGGCAATGCGTTTCACCAATTCCACAAAGGTTTTTCGCCCTTCGTGGGTAGCCGTGATGTCGAGGAAAACCAGCTCGTCGGCTCCTTGTTCGGCATACAGTGCGCCCAGTTCTACCGGGTCTCCCACGGTTTGTATGTTGACAAAGTTTACGCCCTTCACGGTCTGGCCGTCTTTAATATCCAGGCATGGTATGATTCGTTTTGCTAGCATGTTTTAAATTCCAAATTCCAGGTTTCAAATTCCAAATTAAAGTATGTCTGTTCTCAGTTCAGGAATACATCAGTGGGGGTAAGTTTTTCCTTATGTACTTATGCACTGATGTACTTTTCAATCTCCTTCAAACTTATCTTATTCTCATAAATCGCTTTTCCGGTGATGACGCCGGGAACGCCCATTTCGTTGAGTTCGTGGATGTCTTTCATGGAGGCGATCCCGCCGCTGGCAATCAGTTCCAATCCTTCGAATTGACCCATAATCTCTTTGTACAGTTCAATGCTGGGGCCGGTGAGCATGCCATCGCGGGCAATGTCGGTCGAAATTACTTTCTGAATTCCCTGGCTGGTGTAACTTTCAATAAACTCGAGAATGGACAATTCCGAAACCTCCTGCCATCCGCTTACGGCGATCATTTTGTCTTTGGCATCGGCACCCAGAATAATTTTTTCGGCTCCATAAGTTTCGATCCAACTTAAAAAAGTTTCGCGGTCTTTTACGGCGATGCTACCACCGGTAACCATTTGCGCACCGCTCTCGAAAGCGATTTTCAGGTCGTCGTCGGTTTTTAATCCACCGCCAAAGTCAACAATCAAATTGGTTTTTCCGGCAATAGTTTCTAAAACCTTGTAGTTCACAATGTGCTTGGCTTTTGCTCCGTCTAAATCGACTAAATGCAAACGCGTGATTCCGGCATCTTCAAACATCTTCGCGACTTCCAACGGGTTTTCGTTGTACACGGTCTTTTGGTTGTAATCGCCTTGCGACAGTCGGACGCATTTGGCGTCAATGAGGTCGATGGCTGGGATGATGGTTATTTTATTGCTCATAAGTACAAAGTTCATGAGTACATAAGTCGATTGATTTTCCTCATGTACTGATGTACACGAGCACTTATGCACTTAATTCTTACAATTTCAAAAAATTCTCTAATATTCTCGCGCCAACCGGTCCGCTTTTTTCGGGGTGAAACTGGGTGGCGTAAAAATTACCTTTATGCAGGGCCGCGCTGAATGGGTTGATGTAATCGCCAACCGCCGCCGTGTGCTCGCCAACTGTGGCGTAAAACGAATGCACAAAGTAGACAAATTGGTTGTCCAGCGATCCATCAAATAGCTTGCTGTTCAATTTTGAGATGGTGTTCCATCCCATGTGTGGCACTTTGGTTACGAATTCCATGCCCGGTTCAGGAATAAATCGTTTTACTTTTTCCTCAAAAATACCCAGGCAAGGCGTGTCGCCTTCTTCGGAGTGGCTGCACATCAATTGCAATCCCAGGCATATGCCCAATACCGGTTGTTTCAAGGATGGAATGAGTTGATCCAATCCTTCTTTTTTTAGGTAGGCCATGGTCGTGCTGGCTTCGCCCACTCCAGGGAAAATCACTTTGTCGGCAGCCTTAATCTTTTCATGGTCGCCAGTAATTTCAGCTTCAATGCCTAATCGTGAAAGGGCATTGCTGACTGATTCAATATTTCCGGCGTTGTATTTGATAATGACGATGTTCATGAGTTTATAAGTTCATAAGTTTATGAGTGCATGAGTTCATAAGTACTCGGTTTTATTTTCCTATTTTTCGTTCCAGTCCTCGTGATAATGCTTCAATCTCTTTGGACTGGTTGAATAAACCATCAAAGATTTCTTGATTTAAATAACCAATATTCTTGGATATTTCTAATTGTGTTTGGCATTCATAGAGTGATCCGATTGAAATTCGAATAAACCGAATGAATTCGTTGTTTCCTTTTCTTCCGAATCCTTCAGCGAAATTACTGGGGACTGAAACTGCTGATCTTCTAATTTGCGATGTTAGTCCAAATAACTCTTCTTTAGGAAATGATTGGGTCAGTTTGTAAACATCAGTTACAAAAACCATTGCTTTTTGCCATGCTATGAATTCTCTGTAAGTTTTCATTTGCTTTTATTTTAATGGTTAAACTTATGCACTGATGTACTTCGTACTGACGTACTACCTTAACAAGCCTTCGATGACCTTCTTCATCTCGTTGAATTCTTCCTCTTTGTACAACCTTGTCATAAAAACAATTTTCCTGCTTTTGTCGATGATGACATTGCGGGTTACGCCGGCACCCTTTTCGGCATAGCTGTAAAAGATGCCGCCCTTTGGATCTAACAGAAGAGGATAGGTAACCGGTATGTCTTGGGCAAATTTTTGCACTTTTTCTTTCGGCTCATCCAAATCAATACCGAACAAGGCAAAGTTCGGATTGTCTTTGTGCTTTTGCCAAATTTCCTTTTCGATGTGCGGCATTTCTTTTCGGCAAACGCCACACCAGCTCGCAGTGAACTGGAGCATGATGACTTTTCCTTTGAAATCAGCAAGCCGGACGGTTTCGCCATCGGCTGTTACGGTTGTAAAATCAGGTGCCTGCTGACCAATTTTGACGATGTAGCCGTAGTCCGCCGGGACCTCCTTATCCAAAACTTGCGCGTGGAGTGCGTGTGTCAGGAAAATAAACAGAATGATCAAATATTTCATACGTTCTATTTTTAATTGAAAACGACCGTTCGGTTATTGTACACGAGCACTTTGCGCTGCAAATGTTTAAACACGGCGTTTGACAGCACAATTTTTTCCAGGTCGCGGCCTTTCCGGATCAGGCTTTTAATGGTGTCCACATGGCTGCACTGCGTTACGCCCTGTTCAATGATGGGGCCGGCGTCCAAATCGCTGGTGACATAGTGGCTGGTGGCACCAATTAGTTTGACACCACGGGCATGTGCGGCGTGGTAGGGCTTGGCTCCGGCAAAGGCTGGAAGAAAAGAGTGGTGGATGTTGATGATCTTGTTCGGGTAATGCGAAACAAAGTCTTTCGACAAAATTTGCATGTAACGGGCCAGCACCACAAAATCGATTTTGTGTTTTTTGAGTAAGGCCAGTTCTGCAGCTTCCTGCTCGGCTTTATTATCGGCTGTTACGGGAATGTATTCGAAGGCAATGCCAAATCGTTCGGCCACGGGGCGCATGGTTTCGTGGTTGCTGACGATGACCGGGATCTTTACATCCCACTCGCCGGCTGTGTAGCGCGACAAAATATCGAAGAGGCAATGCGACATCTTGGACACAAAAATGGCCATGCGCGGAATGTCTTCGGAAAAATAAAGTTTCCAGTTCATTTCCAGTTTTGAGCCAATCAGCGTATCGAAATACTCGCCAATTTTTTCGGATGGAATGGCAAAATCCTTCAGCTCCCATTCCACACGCATGTAAAAAATCTTCTCCACCCGATCAACATGCTGATCCAGGTTGATGATGTTTCCGTTGTTCTTGTTCAGAAACTCGGTAACAGTAGCCAGTATTCCCTGCCGGTCGGGGCAGTGAATCAACAGAATGGCTGTATTTTTCTTTTC